>CAZSYZ010000011.1:0-23012 GCA_964611445.1 uncultured archaeon
CGACCCCATGAAGGGGAACGGCAAGCTCGTCTGGAAGGGCGAGTGGGCGGCCGAATGGGCGATGTGGAACGTCGTGAGCGAGGGCGCCGGCAAGGAGTACCAGGTGCCCAATTCTGCCTGGTGGGTCAACGGGGAGATAGTGGAAAGGGTGCTGAAATTCCCGATGCCCGTCCCGATATTCTATGAACACATAATGATAGAGAGCGAGAAGATGTCAGCGAGCAGGGGGAACGTCGTCTATCCCGCGGACTGGCTCAAGGTCGCGACCCCGGAACTCATGAGATTCTTCTACAACAAGAAGCTCATGAAGACCAGGAGCTTCTCGTGGAGCGACCTGCCGAACATGTACGACGACTATGACAGGCACGAGGCCGTCTATTTCGGCACGATGAAGGAGGAGAACAAGAATACCGAGAGCCATATGAAGAGGCTCTACCAGATTTCGCAGCTGAAGGTGCCAGGGAAGCTGCCAGTGCAAATCCCTTTCGACTTCGCGGTGTCAGTCGCGCAGGTGGTTCCGGAAAAGGACCTCCAGAAGAAGGGGATAGCGGTGCTCCAGAGGACCGGTCACCTCGGGAAGTCCCTGACGGACGATGAGAAAAGGCAGGTGAACGAAAGGCTCGTGCTGGCAAGGAACTGGGCCGTTCTCCATGCGCCGGAAAGGTACAGGTTCGAGCTCCGCGAGAAGCCGGGCGCCAAAGTGCCGAAGGAGATGAAACCGATAATCAAGGGAATCGCCGGGAAGCTGAAAGGGAGGGAGCTGAAGGAGCAGGAGCTCATCGACATCTTCTTCAACACATGCAAGGAGAGTGGCGTCAGCCCGAAGGAATTCTTCAGGACCATGTACATGATAATCATAGGCAAGGACTACGGGCCAAGGCTCGCGCCCTTCGTGCTGAGCATAGGCCAGAAGAAGGTCGCAAAGCTGCTGGACGCCGCGTAGAGTTAAATTTCTTTTTGCATAAAATAGATAATGGGTTCAAGATATGGAGAACTCGGTGTTGACGTTCACAAGAAAGGCATAGAAGCCTTCAAAGATGTCACAAAGGGTCTCTACAAACATTCCTTCTGCGACATACATCCAGACCCCGACATGCCTGGATACGGCTTCGTCCACCATTCCGACGGCGCAGGAAGCAAGCCCGTCCAGAACTACCTCAACTGGAAGGAGACCGGAGACATAAACTGCTTCAGGGGCATTGCACAGGACACGCTCTCCATGAACATAGGCGATGCCCTGTGCGTGGGCATACCAACATCAGGAAGCTTTGTCGATTACGTGGCCATAAACGGCACGAAGGCCCCAAAGAAGGAGATACTCCGGATACTTTCTGACGAGTTCGGGGAGCTTTTCGGGATGCTGAACAAGTACGACATCAACATAAAATTCGCTGGAGGTGAGACCGCAGACCTTCCGGATCAATTGAAAACGCTGGATGTCTCGGGAGCCATTCACACGAGGTACAGGCTCGACGGCGTCATAACCGGCGAGGATATAAAACCGGGTGACGCGATAGTCGGGCTCTCAAGCGGCGGGCAGGCCGCGTATGAGAAAGCCCCAGCAGGCGAAATAATGTGCAACGGCCTTACACTTGCAAGGCATTGCCTTATGATTCCATTGTACGATCAAAATTATCCGGAAATAAGGGGCAAGAAAGGTTACTGGGGACCGTTTTCGGTGAGGGACAGCCCTGAGGGCATCGGTGGCACCGTGGGGGAAGCGCTTACAAGGCCGACAAGGATATTCGCCCCTGTGTTCAAGGGTCTGATGAAAGAGTTCGGCGACAGGGTGCATGGAATAGTCTTTAACACGGGAGGAGGCCAGACGAAGTGCCTGAGGGTCGGGAACGGCATACGGTACGTCAAGGACTTTCTTCCCGACGCGCCCGAGATATTCAAGCTTATACAGAAATACGGAGAAGTTCCCTGGAAAGAGATGTACCAGGATTTCAACATGGGCGTAGGGGCCGACGTAATAGTTGACAGGGACTTCTACGATCTCGTCATTGACTTCTCGAAGGACGAATTCGGGATTGACGCCTTCGTGACGGGCACCTGCAGAAGGGCACGCGGTGAAAACAAGCTCACGGTCACTTCACCGCACGGAACTTTCGAATATGCAAAGAGTCACTGAAGAGGATGGAAGTTCTTGATTTCAAGGAACAGCTGCCTGCCGACAGTAGTCTGGCGTGCGATGCCGAAAAGCGTCCCTTTCTTATGTTCGACCGGCCCAGCGCTCACGGCTATCATGGTTCCCGTGTGGTCGCTGAACCTGTGCCAGTGCTCGCCGCTCCTGTTCGTGCTGACGTGCTCGAGCTCGCCGTCTATTATCACGTGCTGCCCGGACCACCTTTCGGGCGCCGACATGACATCGCTCACGAAGGCTATCGGAAGCGATGTTTTGCCCCTGCGCGGAACGGCATCTTCCGCCTCCTTTTCCTCCACAGGGGGCGCGTCATAGAAAAGCGAGGCCGGTCTCGAGAACCTTATGTAATCCAGGTACTTGTTGAGGATTTCTATGTCTTCCTTCAGCGGGTGCCTGTTGACTGTCTCCCTGCGGCTCTCCATGTACCTGCCGAACGCCATGTTGCTCTCAAGGCTCTTCTCTATCTCCCTCACCCTTCGCCCGGCCCTGACAAGCTTGAAGACCATAAAGCATCCCGGTGGAATCCCTGCTTATCTATTGGATTGCGAATCTTAAAAATCGGTCGTGAAAAGGGCTGCCGGCTGGAAAGCGGCAATTCCCGTGTGAAACTGACGAATCCTCTGTGTTTTTCAGAATCCTTCGGTCTTCTCGTCCGCCTGGTACTTTCTTTTTATGGTGTAGTGCGTCGAGATTTGGTACGTCACCCTGCCTTGATATTCGCTTGTATTGAGCTCGTCTTCCCTCCCGAAACTCATATCATATTTTTTCTCTTCCTGTTTATCGCTAGCAGGTTCGGGTATTATCATGGAAAGTTCGAAGTTCGCATAAGGCGGCGGATACGTGGACGGCGACCCTTCCGTCCTGAACTTCCAGAGCAACTTGCCTGTCAGAGCGTCAGCCGCGTACACGTTGCAGTCATACGAGCTGAAGAACACGATTCCGTTCCAGATTGCGGGTTTCCAGAAAACGGCGTCCCGTGTCCTAAAAGACCATAAAACTTTCCCGGAAAGGTCCAGACAGTGGATGCTGAAGTCCTCGCCGCCGACGTATATCTTATCTTTCCAGACAGTAGGATTCCCCAGTGGCTTGCTGGTCGAGAATTTCCAGAGCATCCTCCCTTCCAAGCCGACCGCCATCAAGGTCCCGTCCTCCGAAGATAGGAGAATGGTCCCGTTATGAATTACAGGGGCTGTCGTAAATCCTCTTTGGCAGTATCTTTTCTTCCATACGAGCCGGCCTGTCTGGAGTTCTATCTTCCTGAGGAAATTGTCATAGCAGCTTATGTAGACGAATCCGTCAAGGACGGGAAACGGGGCGACATTAGTGACTTCCCTGTACGTCGGGACCTTCCACATCAATTCGCCCGTCTTTCTATTAAGGCAGTAAATCTGCCTGTCGAAGGAGCCGAAAATCACAAAATCATCGGCTATGGTCGGCTCTGAGAATATTTTTCCTTCAGTCATGAATTTCCAGATGAGCTTTCCCGTTCTTGCGTCCAGAGCGTAAAACATCCGGTCGGATGAGCCGAAGTACAGGCAGCCGTCCTTTACGGCAGTGCTCCCTATTATCTCGCCCCTCGTCGGGAACTTCCAGACGAGCGTTCCGCTTTCAGCGTCGATTGCGTACATGTTGTAGTCATGGCAGCCGACGAATATCATGCCTTCATGCTCTATTGGCGATGAGCATCCCATTTTATTCCTGGCCTCGTATTTCCATCTCAGATTTCCTGTCCTGGCATCAAGGCAGTAGAGGTTGTGGTTGAATGAAGCGAAATAGACGCTGCCGCCTCTGGCCAATGGATACTGGTCCATGCTGCCGCCGTCGCTGATGTTCCACATCCTGTCCCATACCTTCACCTGGTTTATCTCATAGTCTCCCATCTCCAAAGAGAACTCGTCAAACGAACCGGTTACTTCTTCCATGAACTAACAATACCATTGAATTTTAAGTGCTTTATCTCCGTTAAAGCGTAGCAACTGCCCTTCCTTGTCAGAACAATGGAGTGCCCCCGGAGGGAGTTTCACTTTTTCCGTAAACGCTTTTGCGCGTAAGCGGAAAAGGGTTTGAACCCTCGATCTTCGGCTTTCTTCTCTCACAGCTTCCGGCGCAGCCGGAATGCTCGAATCTTCCAGTCCGAGACTAGAAGGCCGACGCCTTATCCAAACTAGGCTACGGGGGCGCCTGAAGATTATTGGTTTCGGAATTTTATATTTTAATTACCGTCACGGAAGGCATCGCTTTAAATATGTTGCGGGAGAAATTATAGTTATGAGCATTACGGCAGGGATACAGAAAGCGGATTTGTCTTCTCTACTCCTAGCGCTGCCGTTGCTCTTGCAGTAAGAGCTTTCATTGGTTCTCTTCTAACACTGCATTAAATTCTGAGGTGATTTAGGATGAATGACGATGTCATGGCGTGTAGTAAAAAAGGAGCGAGTACCATACCTACAAGGAGGTATGTCATGCAAACCGTAAGCAAATGGTATGGTGACCCTATAGTCGACTACCCTATAAAGGCGTTCAATGATATATGGAGTGAGGTTGTTGACGTATATGTCAATGAAAATGCGATTTCCGAGGACAGGATAGGCCTGATAGCAAGAAGGCACATAGATGGTTATGCCAAACCTCAGGAGTGCTAGTTCAGCCAATCATTCCCAAATAATAAAAGCCAGCCAGACAATGATAAGGTTATAGTATGGCAGCGGAAAAAATGGGCTTCGGGAAGATAGAGAGGAAGTGGCAGGAGAAGTGGGAGAAGGCCGGCATCTTCAGGGTCAGGGAGGACCGAAAAAAGAAGAAGTACTACGTTCTCGAGATGTTCCCCTACCCGAGCGCTGCCGGGCTCCACATGGGCCACATACGGAACTACGCGATGGGGGACTGCGTGGCGCGCTACAAGAGGATGAAGGGCTTCAACGTGCTTTATCCCATGGGCTACGACGCCTTCGGCCTCCCTGCGGAGAACGCGGCCATAAAGAGCAGGACGCACCCGAAGAGGTACACGGAGAAGGCCATAGCGGGCATAAAGAAGAACCAGAAGGCCCTCGGTCTCTCATACGACTGGAAAAGGGAGGTAGCGACCTGCTACCCCGAGTACTACAAATGGAACCAGTGGTTCTTCCTGCAGATGCTCAAGAAGGGGCTCGCCTACAAGAAGAAGGCGCCCGTTAACTGGTGCCCCGGATGCGAGACCGTTCTTGCAAACGAGCAGGTTAAGGACGGTGAATGCTGGAGGTGCAACAGCGAAGTCGAGGAGAAGATGATAGAACAGTGGTTCTTCAAGATAACAGACTACGCGGACGAGCTACTTGATGGTCTCGGGAAGCTTCCGGGCTGGCCGGAGAAGATAAAGGTAATGCAGGAGAACTGGATAGGGAAGAGCCACGGCGTGGATATCCATTTCACGCTCGAGGGCGACGGAAGGATCCTGCCAACGTTCACGACGAGGTGCGACACCTTATTCAGCGTGACTTTTCTGGCAATAGCCCCCGAGCATCCGATGATACCCGAGCTCGTGAAGGGGACGGGAAACGAGGAAAATGTCTCTGCCTTCATCAGAAAGGCCAAGAAGGAGAGCATAGTCGACAGGACCAACGAGGAGAAGGAGAAGGAGGGCGTGTTCACCGGAAGGTATGCAATAAATCCCGTCAACAAGGAGAAGGTTCCGATATACGTCGCAAACTTCGCCCTCATGTACGGAAGCGGCATAGTGATGTGCGACGCCCACGACAAGAGGGACTTCAGGTTCGCAAGGAAGTACGGCATACCCCTCAAGTTCGTAATAAGCAGAGACGGGAAGCCGACGGACCCGAAGGATTACGACGACGCATTCACCGACGACGGCATCCTGTTCGGCTCGGGCGAATTCAATGGGATGAAGAACATGGAAGCGCTCCCGAAGATGGCCGAATGGCTGGAAAAGAACAAGATGGGGAAGAGGGTCATAAACTACAAGCTTCGCGACTGGGGTATATCCAGGCAGAGATACTGGGGGACGCCCATACCCATAGTGTACTGCGACAAGTGCGGAACGGTTCCTGTGCCCGAGAAGGACCTGCCGGTGGAACTTCCTACCGATATTAAGTTCACGGGTCACGGAAACCCGCTAGCATCCCACAAGGGTTTCGTGAGTGCCAAGTGCCCGAAGTGCAGGGGCCCGGCGAGGAGGGAGACGGACACGATGGACACATTCGTCGACTCGTCGTGGTACTTCCTGCGTTACTGCAACCCCAAGTCCAAGAAGATGTTCGACGAGTCTGCCAAGTACTGGATGCCGGTAGACCAGTACATAGGCGGCGCAGAGCACGCCGTCATGCATCTTCTCTATGCGAGGTTCTTTACGATGGCGTTGAAGGATGTCGGTTTGCTGAATTTCGACGAGCCGTTCACCAGGCTGTTCAACCAGGGGATAGTATACAAGGACGGGCACAAGATGAGCAAGTCCTTCGGCAACGTCGTAACGCAGGAGGAGATATCTAAGAAGTACGGCATAGACACGGCAAGGCTGTTCCTGCTGTTCGTCGCGAGCCCGGAGAGCCAGCTGGAGTGGAGCGACAAGGGCGTACAGGGGGCGTACAGGTTCGTAAAGAGGTTCTACAAGTTTGTGAATGACAACGCTGGCAGGCTCTCCTTCGGCATGCATAGGGCGAAAACGACCAGAGACAGGATACTGGAAGCCAAGCTCGCCATTACCGTAGAAGAGGTGAGCCGCCAGATTGAGGACTTCCAGTTCAACCTTGCGATAGGCAATATAATGGAGTTTATGAATTTCCTGGGTGTTTATGCCAAGGGTGAGGTGAACGGAAATCTTTTCGGCGAGTCCGTCAAGACGCTCATACAGCTGATGTCCCCCTTCGCCCCACACATTTCGGAAGAGCTCTGGGAAAGGATAGGGATGAGGGGTTTCGTTTCCACATCCAAATGGCCCGCCGCGGGAAAGGTTGACAAAAACGCGATAGGCATGGAGAGCATGATGTCCCGGCTGGGCCAGGACATAGAGCACGTGCTGAGGCTCGCGAAGGTAAAGCCCAAGAGCATAAAGCTAATCGCCGCTCCCTCGTGGAAATACGGCTTCATAAGAAAGCTTTCTGCCCGCATGGGAAAGAGCAGGAATCCCGGAGAGATAATAAAAGGCCTCATGTCCGATGAATCCCTGAAGCCGCACGGAAAGGACGTAGCCAGGCTCGTTCCTTATCTTCTCAAGATCCCGGAGGTCGTTCTCAGCCAGAAGGACGAGATGTCCCTGCTCAATGAGATGAAGGGGCCGCTAGAGGCCGAGTTCGGGTGCAGGGTCCTGGTCGAGTCCGGGGATACGTCCGGTTCGGGCAAGGCAGTCAATGCGATGCCCGGGAAACCGGGGATAGAAGTGAGCTGAAAAACTCTATTATACGGACGCCCATATTATAAACTATGAAGAAGATACTTTTTTTCATCATTCTGGGCATGGCGGCGCTGCTGGTGCTTCTGCAGCAGTGGATCGGATTTGACCTGATATGGAACGTGCTGAAGAGCATCAACCCCGTTCTCATACCGTTCATAGTAATACTGCCTTTCGCGACAATCATGGTTTACAGCTACAGATGGATGCTCCTGCTGCGCTCAGTGGGCATTGACGCCAGGGTCACCGTCGTTTTCAGGTACGCGCTCATAGGCACGGTGTTCAACTACATAACGCCCATGCTGAGATTCGGCGGGGAGCCCGTAAAGGGATACATGCTCGCGAGGCATTACAGGGAAAAAAAGAGAAGGGTATTCGCAAGCGTGGCCATGGACTCGGTGATAACGTTCATAAGCCTGCTGGGGCTTGTTTACTTCTCTGCTCTCAGCCTTTCATTATTCAACATACTGGACTGGTTCACCCTCTGGGCAATCCTCACCGTAATGCTGCTCCCCCTGACCGTCGGCGGATACGTAGTGTATGACAAGAGGGCGCTCGGGTATGTATCAGGGAAAGCCGGGAACATCATCTCAAGGATGCGCCGGGGAGCCGGAAGGGGACTTACCGGGGACATGCTCAAGTTCAGGGACAACATAAAGCTCTCGCTGCAGAGTAAGGACCTGCTGCTGGGGAGCCTTGCCATAAGCTTAGTGGAGAGGCTTCTGGAGGTTTTCACGCTTTACATCATATTCGCATCGCTCGGCGTGGGCATAGGCTTCGTGGAATGCGCGGTGATAATGGGCGTGGGGCTGCTCGCGGGAGGCGTGCCTTTCCTTCCTGGCGGGCTTGTACTGTACGAATCCTCCACCATATTCGTCGCGACCATGCTCGGAGTCCATTTCGCCCCCGCTACGAGCGCCATCCTGCTGTGGAGGTTCGTGAGCTACTGGCTCGTCATCCTCGTGGGCATAATATACTCGTGGTTCTACGGCGTATCATTCTCACTCCAGAAGAAGAGACGGCAGTTTTTTAAACTGGGGTCTTAACTATAATCTCATGAAAAAAGGGGGCTGGGTAAAAATACACTTTCTCGGCAGGCTGAAAGCCACCGGCGAGGTCTTCGACCTCAGCAGGGAGGAGGACGCGAAGAAGCACAACCTTTATGACGAGAAGAAGAAGTACGGGCCATCTCTCGTGATAATGGGGGCCGGCTTCATAATGCCCGGAGTGGAGAAGCACCTTGCCGGCATGAAAGTCGGTGAAAGGAAGTCATTCGACGTCGGCCCCGCGGAAGGCATCGGCATGAGAAGGCCCGAGCTGATAAGGGTCGTGTCAATCTCGACTTTCACCAAGAAGAACATACACCCGTTCCCGGGGCTCATGCTGCAGACGGACATGGGAAACTGCAAGGTCCTTGCCGTTTCAGGAGGCCGGGTGAGGGTCGACTACAACCACCCGCTCGCGGGCAAGGAGCTGAGCTATGACGTCGAGCTGGTCGAGGAGATAAAGACGCCCAAAGGAAGGGTGGAAGCTCTTCTCGATTATTACAGGATCCCCGCGCAGGTCTCGATCACGGAGAAGAAGGCCGTCATCACAGTGGACAAGACCCACAGCTTCGTGGAGAAGCTCGTGTCTGAGACCCTGAAGAAGTGGTGCGACGGCATCGATTCCGTCGAGATGAAAGTGAGGGAAGACGCGCAGCAGAAAAGTGAGGGAAAGAAGGGTGAAGAGAAAAAACACGCCGCCGGTAAGCAGGCGGTGGGAAATGCTTAAATATCTAACTTCCATTTTATTCTTATAACCTATGGAGCCGTGCAGGGTTAAGTTTAAAAATCTTGAAACCTTAACCAGATTGCATATTTGATTTAAGAGTTTGGAGGGATGTTCATATGGCTGCAGAATCAATCATAAATTCCGCATTGGAGGCAGAAAGTTCATTCATGGGACCGTCGTCAGTACCGGGGGTCAGCAGCAGGATTGAAAGGGACAGTGAGATGGACGAAGAGCTCAGGAGAATTCTGGAATCAAGGAAGGCTGAGATTAAAGTCGTAGGAGTCGGCGGCGGAGGCGGCAACACCGTATCAAGGCTCATGCAGGTAGGCATCGTCGGTGCCGAGACCATTGCAGTCAATACGGACGCGCAGGACCTCCTTTACACGGACGCTGACAGGAAGATTCTCATAGGAAAGGACGTAACCGGCGGGCTTGGCGCAGGAGCTGACCCGAGCATCGGGGCCGAGGCGGCCAAGGAGTCCAAGGAAGAGATAAAGAAGGCCCTCGAGGGAGCCGACATGGTCTTCATAAACTGCGGACTTGGCGGAGGGACCGGAACCGGTGCCAGCCCGATAGTGGCGGACATCTCGAAGAAAGTCGGTGCCCTCACCGTGGGTATAGTCACCATGCCTTTCGTGATGGAAGGCCACCAGAGGCTGAAGAACGCACAGGAAGGGCTTGAGAACCTGGAATCGGTCGTAGATACGCTTATCGTGATACCGAATGACAAGCTGCTTGAAATCGTGCCCGACGTGAGCATACTGACTGCATTCAAGGTGGCAGACGAGATACTTGTCAATGCCGTGAAGGGCATAGCGGAGCTTATCACAAAGCCCGGACTTGTCAACCTTGACTTCGCTGACGTGAGGGCCGTGATGAGTTCAGGCGGACTTGCAATGATAGGCATGGGCGAATCGGATTCCGAGAACAGGGCCGTCGAGTCCGTGGAGAAATCCCTGACGAACCCGCTGCTTGACGTTGAAATAGAAGGCGCCAGCGGCGCGCTGATAAACGTCTGCGGAGGCGAGGGAGTGACGATAAAGGAATGCCAGGAGATTGTCGAGAGCGTCAACAACAAGATAAATCCCGACGCGAAGATAATCTGGGGAGCGCAGATAGACAAGGCGCTTGGCGACAGCGTCCGGACGATGCTAATAGTGACGGGCGTCAAGTCCTCCCAGATATACGGCCCAGAGAAGACCTACACTCAGCAGAAGCAGAAGGAAATAGAGAAGGTTCTGGGAATAGATTTCATAGGCAACAAATAAACCGGTCTCAGGCAATTGTTTTTTATATCAAACCCAGTATTAATTATAATCCGATCCGGAGTAAACTTATGAAAATAGACATAAAGGCCAAGTTACTGGAATGGAAGAGGATACTCCAGATAGCCAGGAAGCCAGACAGGGACGAGTTCATGCTTTCCTCGAAGATATGCACTATCGGCATAGCGGTGATTGGCGTGATAGGATTCGTGATGTTCCTCGCATTCGCTTTTCTGGGTCTTTAGTGATAGCTATGATATACACATTAAGAACGACCAGCGGAAGAGAAGACATAGTCATGGACATGCTTAACAGCCGTATCAATGCCGAAAAGCTGGACGTCAGGGCCGTAATACATCCAACAGAGCTCAAGGGTTACATATTCATAGAAGGCAGCACGGCTGACATACACAAGGCGCTCAGGGGGGTCATGCACACCAAGGGTCTTATAGAGAAGCCCGTGAAGATTGCGGACATAGAGCACTTCATGGAGAGCAAGGCCTCGGAGATAAACGCCGATATCGAGGACATAGTCGAGATCATGGGCGGCCCCTTCAAGGGCGAGAAGGGCAGGATAAAGAGGGTCGACAAGACCAAGAACGAAGTGACCATCGAGCTTATGGAGGCCAGCATACCGATACCTGTCACCATCGCCACTGAATTCATAAAGGTAGTCAAGAAAGCGGAGAGCAAGGTGTGAGAGATGCCGGAGAAGACCGTTGATGCAGTAGTCGAGGGAGGAAAGGCCAGCGCGGCGCCCCCGCTCGGACCGGCCCTGGGGCCGCTCGGCGTCAATATCCAGCAGGTTATAGACGCCATCAACGAGAAGACGAGGGACCTTGCCGGCATGAAGGTCCCCGTAAAAGTCACGGTCGACACCGCGACAAGGAAATTCAGGCTTTCCGTGGGCACCCCGCCCGCGTCGGCGCTCATACTCAAGGAGGCAGGCCTTAAGAAGGGCGCGGCGACGGCAGGCAAGGACAGGGTCGGCGACCTCACGGAAGAGCAAGTGAAGAAGATCGCCAGGGCCAAGTTCGGCTCGGATGAGAAGGTGTACGTGAACCAGATAAGGGGAACCTGCAGGAGCATGGGCATAACCGTAGGCGAAGGAAAGGTCACGGAAGAGGAGAAGAAGCTCGCTGAGCAGCACAAGCACGAGGCAGAGGAAGCGGCGAAGGAAGAGGAGAAGCCCGCGGAAGGCGGTGAGGGTGCTGAGGAGGGCGCCGCTGAAGAGGGCGAGGCCAAAGGTGGAGAAGAGAAAGAGCCCGAGAAAAAGAAAGAATAGCGTTGGAAGCCTACGATTTTCATAGTTCCATTGAAACGAAAGGTTTAAATTATTTACTGCTTAAGAATGATTTATGCATAAGTGGGATAAAACGTTTTGGATGCTGTTTGTTTTGCTTGAAGCAGCCATCGTTCTGGGCAACGTATGGTACTTCACTCCCGTAGGCATCATAGTCGGCTTCGTGCTGATGGCGGTCGCGCTTGCCAGGTTCGGAGACTACCTGTTACACAAGAAAAACTCGGGCTTGCTTGAGAAGAACACCGAGAGCATAGAAAGGATGAAGAGCTGGCTTAACAACCAGTACCAGCTGACGCAGGGCATAAAGGACCTTCACGACTACAGGTTCCACAGGATGGAAAATAAAAAGATTTCCCTTGACGACAAGATAGAGAGCAAATACAGGGAGATTGCAGGGAAGATAATAGACGTCGAGAACAGGCTGAACCTCGTTTCAAGGGCGCTGATAGCCCAGAGGGACGTGTTCATTCCGGCACCGCTGGCTGCTGAAAAACCTGCGGAGGCCGTGAAGGACTTCTTCGAGGACGTGTGGGGCAAGATAACGGAGATGGCCGAGAAGAACGGCTACATAGACACGCTTTCGAGGGGCATCAAGAACAGGATACTCGAGATAGGAAGCAACGGGATGAGGATACGCTCCGAGATGACGAAGAAGGAGAGGTTCATAACAAAGGGCGACTTCAGGCATTTCTGGAACCATCTGCAGGGAAAGGGAAGGCTTGACCTCGCGAAGGACATACAGGACCCGAGGCTCCTGAGGATAGGATCCGTCATAATATCGTTCCTTGCTAGGCTTCCGAACGTCGAGCACGACCTGAAGCCCAGGGTGCTGTACCTTCTTGAAAACGACACGCACAACCTCGGTACGCTGAAGAGGCGCAGGAAAAAGATTTAAATATAATCGATATCATATTTAGTTAATTCCGCTGTACTACTTCGGTAGGAGGGATTAGGATGAATGTCGAGGAAAAGCTGAAGGAAGCAAAGGAAAAGTCGCAGCCCAGAAAGTTCTCCCAGACATGGGATCTCATTTTCAACCTCAAGGACATGGACCTCAAGAAGCCTGAGAACAGGCTGAACCTCGAGCTGTTCCTGCCGGAAGGCCTCGGAAGGGAACTGAAAACCGCCATAGTGGGCGATTCTCTTTATGCCGATGCAAAGAAGCATGCCGATCTCGCGATAACCAAGGAAGAGATACCGAAGCTCGGAAAGGACAAGAAGAAGCTGAAGAAGCTGGCAAACGAATACGACTGGTGGTTCGGCGAGGCGCCCCTAATGCCTCTCATAGGCAAGGAACTCGGCCAGATTCTCGGTACCAGGGGCAAGATGCCGAAACCGCTTCCGCCGAAGATAAACCTTCAGGGAATCGTCATGAGGGCGAAGAAGTCCGTGAAGATAAGGCTCGTTAACACCCCCGTTATCCAGATAGCGGTGGGCAACGAGAGCATGCCGGACGAGAAGGTTGTCAAGAACATAGAGGCCGCGATAAGCTTTGTCGAGGAGAAGCTGCCTAAGGGCAAGAACAACATAAGGAACGTGGCCCTCAAGCTGACCATGGGAAAGCCCGTGAAGATCGAGGTGTGATGATTATGGTGTCGGCCAAGAAAAAGGAAACCCTGAAAAGCCTTGTGCAGCAGATAGAGAAATCTCCGGTTGTAGGCATATTGGACATGCACAAGCTCCCGTCGAAGCAGCTTCATCAGATAAAGGAGCAGCTAAAGGGCAGGGCCTCTATCAGGTTGGTCAAGTAGAGGGTGATAAAGCTGGCACTTGGCCAGTCTAAGAAGAGCAACCTGTCAAAGCTTGCGGGGGAGATACGGAACCAGCCCGCGATGCTTTTCAGTGATGACAACCCCTTCGAGCTCGCGCAGGTAATAGCAGCGTCCAAGACGAAGGCGTCGGCCAAGGCCGGCGACGTTGCCCCTGACAAAATCATAATTCCCGCAGGACCCACGAACCTTCCGCCGGGGCCCGCGATAGGCGACCTCCAGAGGGCCAAGATACAGGCCGGCGTTGAAGGTGACAAGATAGTCGTGAAGAAGGATGCCGTGGTCGCAAAGAAGGGTGAAGTGATAACCCCCGCCCTTGCAGAACTGCTTACAAAGCTGGGCGTGGAACCCATGGAGATTTCGCTCAACCTGCTTGCCGTCTGGGACGAAGGCATGGTTTTCGGAAAGGACATCCTTTTCATACCGAAGGAGCACTACGTTGAGCAGCTCCAGGCAGGATACGCCTGCGCCTTCAACCTTGCTATCAACACCGGCCATATTACATCGGCCACCGTTCCCGTGCTGCTGGCGAAGGCCTACAGGGAGGCGTTCGCGCTTGCCATGAAGATAGGCGACGTCAGCAAAGTGACCATAGGTCCGCTGCTTGCAAAGGCCAGTGCGCAGGCGGACGCGCTGAAGGCCCGCATAAAGGACGTCCCGGAAGCCGCGGAACCTGTACAGGAGAAGACGGACGAAAAGAGTGAAAGTGAGGAAGAGAAGCCTGCCGAGAAGGCAACGGAGGATGCCGTAAATGAGGAGCCTGCTGCAAAAGAGAAAGGAAAGGGCAAGAAGGCTGAGGGAGTCAAAAAGGAGTGATGTTGAGTTTCAATCTCAATCAATTAACGGAGGGAATGAACATGGAAATGGTATACGCGGCTTTGCTGCTGCACTCTGTTGGCAAGCCCGTCGAGGCGGCGGCTGTCAAGAAGGTAGTCGAAGCTGCAGGCGGTAAGGCGGACGAGGCGAGGGTCAAGGCCCTTGTCGGGAGCCTCAAGGACGTCAACATAGACGAGGCCATCAAGAACGCTGCCGTCGCCGCTGCCCCGGCCGCGCCGGCCGCCGGCGGAGCTGAGAGCAAGCCTGCAGAAGAGAAGAAAGAGGAAGAGAGCCCAGAGGAGCAGGAGAAGAAGGCAGAAGAGGCAGCAGGCGGACTTTCAAGCCTTTTTGGTTAAGTCCACTTCACGCTACATTTCATCTGCAGGCGGACTTAGTTGTTGCTCTGCCTGTAAAATTAACTTATTTTTCCGGCTTAAGAATTAAAAATTTTCATCGACAGGAAGGGTTACAAATGGTGAAAATCAAATGTCCTTCTTGTAGGCGGACACGGCTTCCCTTATGTCTTTGTCATACAATCCCAAGACAGTGGCTGCAAACAGTGCCGCATTCGATGGGTCCAGAACCATAGCTACGGGCGGGTTATAACCTCTATCGATCGATTCGAACGTTTTCTCTCTTATCAGTTTCTTGGAACTGGTGGGAGGCGATAGTATCACCGGGCTGTCGGTATTTTCCAGAATACGGTCAATAAAATTATATGTACTTATGTGTTCAAAAATCACAGAAACAGGTGCATCCCGAATTTCATCATAGTTGCATTTTCCTGCCTTGATTCTGTCGCTGATTTTTGTCAAGGTTGAGGTAAATTTGCTGGACAAATCATTATCATATCCGTAAAAGGGCAAGAAAATCTCGTCACTTTCAGGTCGGTTTTCCATCAAATCAATCAGTTTTTTCACATAATTCGCGGTTTCACTTGGACCAAGCACAGCCCCGGGGGCCACGAGGCTTGGCATACCAATCGTGGAGAAAAAATACAATTTCAGTGAATCCTGATCTTTCCAGTCAGGCCTTGAAGCGATGACGGGATTAGGGGAACGATAAGCAGTGAACCCGGAAAGGGCATCCGACCTGCCTGCTGATGTCACGATCGGTATACTTTCTTTATCGTACAGTGCAATCACTTCGCTTGCCTTTTTATCTTCTTTATGGGCTGAGGCGGCGTGCCATTCGCTCTCAATAGAATAAGAGGACAAAGAGTCCCTGATGGCGTTCACGTGCTGTTCGTCACTCTTTGAACCGGAAATTATTGGTACTTTCACAGCCATTAGAAATTATGGCCAGAAAGAAATTTAAGTCAATGGTAAAAACGCTTAAGAATTAAAATCTTTCTGCCAATTAGAATAATGGCGTTTCAACTACCTCCTGTTACCTATGCGGGCAGCGTCAAGAACGTAAGGAATCTTATCGGACCGAATCCTGTGAGGACCGGTACATCTGCTTTTGATTACACGGACCATTATTCCGTGTTCGACTGGGGAAGGATGCCGGACGAGCTGAAAAACAAGGGAAATGCGCTTGCCGTTCTTACTGCATACATGTTCGAATCAGTGGAGAATCAGGAGACATGGAAGAATCTGAAAGACTCGAAGGTCTGGGACAACATAGGGGACGCCGAATTCAGATACAGGCTGAAAAACAGCGTCGTCCTGCAGCAGCTCAGTGAAAAGGGAATGCCCACCCACTATAAGGGCATCAATTTGGATGGAGAGGCGGTAAGACTGGAAAACATAAAAGAGCCGACGAACGTCGTCTGGGTCAGAAGCGCCAATCAGCTGAAACCAACATCTTACGAAATAGACGGTAGAACGTTCTGGGATTACACCGTCTTCCATGACCCTAAATACGAGAATTTCCTCGTCCCTCTTGAATGCATATTCCGCTTTGGCGTACCCAAGGGAAGCTCTCTCATGAAGAGGGTGAAACTGCCGGGATACGTAAACTCACTGGGCCTGAAAGAGGTCCCGAAGGAGGGGGACTGGCTGCCTAGACCCGTGGTTGAATTCTCAACCAAGCATGAGCCAAAGGACAGGTACATAGGGCTGACCGAAGCGTTCAACATATCAGGGCTCAATCATGAAACTTTCTCATCACTTGCCGAATACAACTACCTTCTGGCCATGCACCTCATGGAGACGTTCGGAAAGGCAGGCCTTGAGTTGTGGGACGGAAAGTTCGAATACACCACCGAGGGACTTGCAGACGCAATAGGTCCGGATGAACTGAGGCTCATTAAGGACGGCGTGCAGGTCAGCAAGGAGCCCATAAGGCAATACCATAAGAAATTCCAGCCCGAATGGTGCAAGAACGTACAGCTCGCAGAGACTGAGGGCGGCAAGGACTGGTTCACATACTGCAGGGAAGTGCTAAAGTCTGAGCCGAACCCCATGGAGCCCGGATTCAAGCAGCTGGCCGAGCATATGTACACCGCGCTGACCAACGAAGTCACGGGCCATAAATGGTTCCCGGATTCCATGAGGCTTGATGAGGTCGTTTCTGGATTAAAGAAATACGAGTTGGATTGAAATGGGAAAAACTGAACCCAAGCCAAGAAATATTGATCCTGTAAAAGACAAACCTTTTCTGTTTGAGGGACGATACGGCACTGATGACATGATAGAGATATGGGGACCGGATAAAACAATTGAGTATGGGCTCAGGGCGCAGGCCGAAGCTGTGAAGATTATGAGCGATTTATATCCTATTTTAATACCCCCTGAGCATGCACAGGAAATTTACAATGCAGCCAACTTGAATGTAATAGACCCCGACATAGTAAGGGAGATAGAAGAAGCTAAAGGTCATGATGTGATAGCCATAAACACGGCTCTTGGTCAAAAGGTAAGTCCAGAGGCTGGCGCTCATATAAACAAGGGAAGAACCAGTGCGGACACGACTGAAACCGCCAAAGCCCTTCAAGTTAAAAAGTCTCTTGAAGTCATGGCAGATTCTCTGGAGAATCTCAGAGACATAGCAATCGAGAAATCTTTGGAATGGTCAGGAATTCCTCACATGGACACGACTCATTGGATTGACGCACTTCCAACCATGGCCGGAAGACCATTCTCATTTTACGCTGAAACACTGCAGTCTGATCTTGATTTCCTTTCTTTCATTTACAAAAATTCAATAAAAGGGAAATGGGGTGACGCTACAGGAAATCATCACTCAGCGAAGTCGCTGGGCGCTGATGGTATGAAGCTTCAGGAAGAATACTGCAAAAAACTTGGAATAGGTCATATGATTGCCAATGCCCAGATACCAGCCAGAGAGTACCTCACTGATATAATTTATTCAATTGCAAGGATGGCAGAAACCATCGACAATCTCGCATACTACATGGCATGGGGAAAGGGGACTGATGCATCGATTTTCATGGATGTAAATCCCAAGAAAAGGAAGGGTTCATCGGCAATGCCGCACAAGGATATGGTCGGAGGGAATCCATCAACCGAAGAACAGGCCGAGTCGTTCGCCAATCTCATGAGAGGTTACCTTGTTACGTCACTTTCCTCCTGTAAATTCAGATATGGAAGGGATCTTTCAGGTTCCGCTTCTGATAGGGCAATATTCAATGGCACTTTCAAGTTTGGGGATCATGTTGTAAGAAAAATGGCAGAGGCTGCCTATTGGTTAGGACTGAACGAAGACAGATCCAGGGAAAGGGTTGAAAGGACCCGTGGAGTCGTAACTAGCCAGCAGGTAATGACATACCTTACTGATCATAACAAGGTAAAGAATCCGCTGACAAGGAAATATGCTCACGATCTTATGGGAAAGCTTGCGACTGAGGCTTATAAAGAAGGGAAGCCATTTATTGACGTTCTTCTCAAAAATGAAGAAGTAACGGACGTTCTTGACAAGGATACATTAAAGGAAATAACCGACCCCTTCACATACATTGGCCAGAGCAAGGAAATAATAGAAGCTGTAAAGAATTCCTGCTACAGAAAGAATACTCTCGCCAACTATATGTAAATCTTATTTTAAACCGCGCCGGGTGAATATATTACTATGAACGCCAAAGAGAAGCTGAAGCGCGATTTCAGCGCGAATCCTGACAAGTATTACAGAGTGAAGCTGTTCAGGGAAAAGGGATTCGAGAGGAGGAAATGCCCAAAATGCGGATCGCACTTCTGGACGCTGGACAAGGATATGAAGGTGTGCCCGAACCCTCCATGCGTCAATTACAGCTTCATAGGAAGGCCGCCGATAAGGAAGATGGACTACATAGAGACGTGGAGGGCAATCGAGCGCTTCTTCGTGAAGAACGGGCACGAATCGGTACCCTCCTATCCCGTCGTGTGCAGGTGGTTCCCCGGCCTCTTCTTCACGGTCGCGAGCATAGTGGCCTTCCAGCGCTCGGTCGGGGGCAAGACCGTTTTCGAGATGCCCGCCGAGAGGATTATAATCCCTCAGGTATGCCTCAGGTTCTCGGATATTGAGAATGTGGGTGTCACGGGAAGGCACATGACCAACTTCATAATGATAGGCCAGCACTCGATATACGAGAAAGTGAACGGTGTCCAGAAGGGGTACTGGAAGGATACCTGCATAGATCTGGACTACAGGCTGCTGACGGAGGCTCTCGGTTTGAAGCCGGAGAACGTGCACTTCATGGAGGACGTCTGGGTGGGCCCCAACGCGTTCGGGTACTCGCTCGAATATTTCACGGAAGGACTCGAACTGGGCAACGCCGTATTCACGGAGTTCGTAGGCACGCCGGAGAAATACAGGCACATGGGATACCGGGTGATAGACATGGGTGCGGGCCTCGAGCGCTTCACGTGGGTAAGCCAGGGGACCCCAACGGCATATGACGCCGTGTACGGGCCTGTCATGAAGTACGTGAAGAAGGCCGGCAATTTCGACGAGGAGCTGTTCAACAGGTACGCAACGATCGCCGGCGGGCTCAACCTGGACGAGATACAGGACATCGCAAAACTGAGGGCCCAGATCGCGAAGCAGCTCAGGGTGAGCGTCGGCATGCTGAACAGGAACGTCGATCCGCTGCAGGCCCTTTATGCGATAGCGGACCACAGCAAGACGCTGCTGTATGCAGTTTCCGATGGCAGCCTTCTCAGCAATACCGGCGGGGGTTACAACCTGAGGATAATCTTCAGGAGGGCGCTGAGCTTCATCGAGAAATACGGCCTGGACATAGACATCTTTGACGTATGCAGGCAGCACGCGAAATACCTCAGGCCGCTCAACCCGGAACTCATGAATTCGCTCCCGGAGCTGGAGCAGATACTGGAGCTGGAAAAACAGAGGTACAGGACGACGCTCAAGAAGGGCGCGGCCATCATCAGGGATACGCTCAGCAAGGAGCTCAAGCTCAGCAATGAGAAGCTCATCCGGATGTACGAATCCCAGGGCATAACGCCGGAGCTTATCGAAAACGTGGCCGGGAAGGAGCACCTGGACGTGGATATACCCGAGGACTTCTACCAGAAGCTTTCGGAAAGGCACATGAAAGAGGCAGTGAAGGATGAGAAGAAGCCTGAAATCAGCGTGAAGGGTGTTCCAGACACCGAGCTCATGTTTTATGAAAGGGAGCACGAAAGCGAATTCACTGCGAAGGTGCTCAAGGTCATAAGGTCCAAGAAAGAGGTGTGGGTCGTCCTTGACAGGACACTGTTCTACCCCGAGGGGGGAGGGCAGGATTATGACAAGGGTATGATAAACGAGAACGAGGTGATAGAAGTCCAGAAATTCGGGTCCGTGGTAGCGCATAGAATGGAGTCTGTCGGTTTCAAGGCCGGCAGCAGGGTCAAAGGCAGGGTAGACATGAAGAGGAGGCTCCAGCACGCGCAGCACCACACGGCCGTGCACCTCATAAACGGCGCCGCAAGGAAGCTGCTGGGGAACCACGTGTGGCAGGCCGGAGCGGGCAAGTCGCTGGAGAAGGCCCATCTGGACATAACGCATTACGAGGCGCTCAACTTGGACGAGATAGCAGAGCTCGAGAAGCTTGCAAACGGCATGATAAGGAAGAGGGTCCCGGTGACAAAGAAGTTCATACCGAGGCCCCAGGCCGAGAAGCTCTACGGCATGAGGATATACCAGGGCGGTGCGATACCCGACAGGATGGTGAGGATCGTGAACACGCCGGGCTGGGACGTCGAGGCCTGCGCCGGAACGCACCTTAGCAACACGAAGGATGCCGTAAAGATATTCATAACGTCGTCGGAGAGGATACAGGACGGCGTCGTCAGGCTTACCATGGTGGCGGGAGACGCGGCCGAGAGGTACATAAGCTCAGCGAAATCGACAGCCTCCAATCTGTATGAGATGCTGGGAAAACTCGATTTCGTAAAGTTCTCGGGAAAAATCAACCTGAAGGATGACCTGAAAGTCATTTCAGACCTCAGGAAATCCGCCCACAACTTCTCGGTGGGGATTGACATGCTCTCAGGGACCGCGGAGAAGTTCATGAAGGACCTGAAGGCCGCCAAGCTCAAGGTCAAACCGATGACCTTCGACGAACTGAACACTGCACTTTCCTACCTCTTCGAGACGTGGAAAAGCGGAAGGAAGGCCATAGAGGATGCACAGGGCAGGGAAGCAGACAAAATGTCCCAAGACCTTGCAAAAAGGGCCGAAAACGGTCTCATAGTTGAAATTGTTGACGCTGACAGGAAAGAGTTGATAATATCGGGGTCAAACCTCATAAGACAGTACCCAAAGCTCACAGTGGTGCTCGCGAACAGCGCAGGGGACCTTGTAATCATGAGCAAAGTGAGGGATGCCGGCCAGGTCATGGAAAAGGTCACCGCCGAGTGCGGCGGCAAGGGCGGCGGAAAGGGAGAGCTCGCGCAGGGAAGGATAGAGAAGGTTTCTGAATTAAAGACCGTGAATTTCTGAAAGTTCGAGTTATTTGTTAGATATATCGAAGTCGAATTCCTTGCAATACAATTGTATTATATTTTTAATCTGCTGCTTGGAAGTTTCCAAATCCCAGAAGTTGAGAATAATGTGGTCAAAAAATGTGTTGTGTTTCAAGAAATCCTCATATTGCTTTTTTATTTTCTGTTTCCTTTTTTCATATTCCCAAGAGTCCCTTTCTAGGAAACTTTTAGGTATTTCTTCAGGTGAATAATGCACATATATAGTTATCATGTAAGGGTACATCGACTTCATCTTTTTCAAGATGTCCATGCTTCCTATTATGATGAAGTGCAATTTATGATTCTCGAATGCCTTTGATAATAAGTCTTTTCGTATTCCGTATTTGTTTCCAAATTGTTCATATATAATCACATATTCATCTGGGTTGAAGGATGAAACAAATCTAAGTTCTTTCAATGTTTTTCCTTTCTCTTTGGGTCTTGGCTTTCTGTTTGTGTCCTTCCTGTGTATTGAGATTCTGCTGGATAAGTCACTAATCATATTTAGAATTGCCGATTTTCCCGAGCCTGAAGCTCCATAAACAGCGAAAATCATGTGGGCTTTCGACATATTAACAATAAATTGGTACTGATATGTTAAATATTAGATTCAGATGCTCATCAGGAGGCACTCCTTGGGCTGGACGAAGGTGTTGTCGCAGAAGACGTCGATTAGCTGCGCCTCCGTGACGTTGCCGAGGGGGATGACGTCTCCTGTTGGGGATATCATCTGGTCGAGCGTCTGGTTCGCGTCCGAGACCTCGACCTTCTCAAGCACGATGAAGTCGCTGAACCTTCCCGCGAAGCTGTCGTAGACAGGTATCTTCTCCATGCTTTCCTCTCCGGGGATGTAAAGGTACTCTATCAGCATTCTCCCGGAACGGAGAATCGTCACCTTCTCCTTTCCCGTCAGTGGCTCCGTGTAGACGTTCTCTATCTTCATGCCAGTGGGGGCTGTCTTTATGTTGTAGCTCAGGGCCATGCCCATGGCCCAGGTTATCATCATCACGCCGACGACCACGGTGAATACGAACTGCCTGTCGATTTTCATGTGTTTATCTTTCTCCTCATCTTTAAATAGCTGATTACCTGCTCGGGCCTGATGGCTGGATCCCTGATCTTGACCAGCTTTACCTGCAAACCGATAGCCTCCAATTCAGGTGGCTGCACGACTTCGACTATGGGTCCCATGTAAAGGTCAAGCGTCCTGGAGATGGTCCACTTGTGCATCGACGACCTTCTCGCGATTTCGGAAACCGTGAGGAAACCTTCTCCTTCTTTGGCGGCGGCACTGAGAACCTTGAATATCCTGATTATGTTCACGCTCGTGTTCCTGTAGGCCTTCTTCCCCGCCTCGCTCATAAATATTCTTGGACCTATGCGTTAAAAATAATAGCCCCGGGCGGACTTCCAGCACCACTGAACCGCAGGGGAACACGTTTCCCCTTCAGTTCCAAGCTCCTCCTGATACCCCTTTGGTACCATATACGCGGAAGCGTACTTTCCGGAGCGCGCTTTGGCACGTTTATCTTGTGCCAAAGGGTGCATTCGAACCGCCGTCACCGGTTTTCTCCGCTTTCATCGCCCGAAGGCATCAACTCTTCGGAGCAAAGCCCCAAAGACCGGCATCCTTGACCATTGTCCCACCC
>CAZSYZ010000011.1:23112-25037 GCA_964611445.1 uncultured archaeon
CTAGACGACAGGGCTATCGATAAATAGAATAGGAGCAGTCTATTTAAAAACCATCATGACGTGAAGAACGTGCGTTGCTGCGCCGTCATCCTCTTCTCGGGGTTCTTCGCTTCCCTCAGCATCCTCGTGCCCTTCTGCGTAATTACAAGGCATTTCTCGCCTATGGGTTCGACAACCTTTATGTAGTCCATTGACTGAAGCCTCTGGATGACTGTGTCAACGCCGTCGTCGCCGTCAAGCACAGAGTTGAGCTCGCCGGGCTTGGCAAGAAGCAGCTTGCTCAGGACCTCCAGTATCTTTATCTCGTCTTTGCTGAGCATTTTAGCACCTGAAAAGCAGCTGTTCCTTAACGTTTTTCATTGTCTCTTTTCCTGCAAGGTGTTCGACCAGTGCCAACGCGAATTCCATGGACGTTCCCGGGCCCTGTGACGTTATAACGTTGCCCTCCAGCAGGACCCTCTCGCTTCTGGGCTTCGGGATGTATTTCTCAAGCCCGGGGTATACGGTCGCCCTGACGTTCGTGAGTATGCCTGCCTCGGCAAGCACGGTCGGCGCCCCGCATATGGCAGCGACAATCTTACCGTCCCTGTGATAGTCGCCTATTATCTTCATGATCTTCCTTGATTTGGAAAGGTTCGTGTAGCCGGGGGATCCTCCCACGAGAACGAGGGCGTCGTAGTCCTTCTCCACGACATCCTCAAGCTTGGTGTCGGCTATCACCTTTACGTTCCTGCTCCCTTGAACTATAGTGCCCGGAAGGCCCGACGTAGTCACTTTTATGCCCGCCCTTCGCAGGACATCGACAACGGTCATCGCCTCTATCTCTTCGAATCCTTCAGCAAGAGGAACTAATACGTTCATTTTATCACCTTGTAAGCCATGATTTAAAAATAAACATGGTGGCCGAAGTTCTTAAGAATTTATAAATACAGCCTGCCAATACTTGTCATAAGCGGCATAAGTTTTTATAACTATAAGCCAATGTTTAGTAAAGGTGAAAAAAATGCCCATAATAGGAATGAACTTCAAAAGCATAGAAGCCAAGAAGGAAAGCGGAGCACCAAGACAGGAAGTGAAGGTCAACAGCACACCCATGATAACAAACGTCAAAGAGGTCAATGTACCCACTCTGACCAAGAAGGCACTGTCCGTGGACTTCGAATTCATGACCAGGTATGACCCCGGTTTCGCATCGATATCCATACACGGCTCATTGATGTACCTGAGCGACAAGAACAAGGCCATAGTGGACGAATTCCAGAAGAACAAGAAGCTGCCCGAAAAAGAGTCCCTGGAGGTACTTAACTACCTTTTCAGGCACTGCCTCCTGAAGGCTTCTCTTCTGGCTGACGATCTGCAGCTCCCGCCCCCGATGCCCATGCCGAAGATCACGCCGAAAAAGAAGTGATTCTGAGCCGGTTAAGTTTTTATCAGCTTATTCTATATTTTTCAGACCAAGGCAGCCCCTATGAAAAGGAAGGCCATTATGGCCAGGACCCCCAGAATCAGCATCGCGACGCTCTTCATTGACCCCAGGAGGAACTTTACCACGAAGAATCCCGCGGCCCCCAGCACAACCAGCACTATGAAAAGGCCCAGTCCGCCTCCTACGTTCAAAACCAGCGAAAGAGAAGAAAGAAGGCTGCCGGAAAGTCCGAGGAGGGTGAGAACGGTTTCCACGGTGTGCTCGATGAGTGTTGTCAGCATCTCAAGTATTATGTATATCGGACCCTCCGCCATGTTAAATATTTGTCCATCCGGCTAAAATAATACATCAGAAGAATTTCCGGAGGCTTGACTGCTTTCTCGCGTTCTGAAGGCTGCTGAGCTTTTCAAGGGTCCTGTTTATCCTCTCCTCGGAGAAATCATGCCCGAGAAGTATTTCCTTCACCTTCTCCGCATCGGGCCTGTTTTTGCGTATTTCA
>CAZSYZ010000012.1:0-24436 GCA_964611445.1 uncultured archaeon
GACGCGTTTATCATGAAGAAAACCGAGCCCAGCATGAACATGGTCTTCCAGCATTCTATATTCCTGTATTTCCTTATCGCCAGACCTGCGAAAAGCGAGAACAGTGCCAATATGAAGGTTATGAAGTATGAGCCCGGTGTCGGGAACCATGCAATGATGAAGGACTCTATTCCTGCCAGCAGAGAGTTGCCCGTCACGCCGAAGACGTATTCATAAGCGTTATGCTGCATTGCCGTCATATAGCTGCCGAACGAGCTCAGGAAACCGGGTTCCCCCGCGCTCGAGAAGTATATGTAGTCTCTCAGCGTCCTCGTCACGCCGGCAAATGCTATGAAGGGTATGAATGCCATGTAGAGTCCCCGGTCTATCGGAACATTTACCCTCTTCAGCAGCCTGAAGACCGCCCATATGCCTATTATCAGGCCTATTCCATATACCAGGCTGTTGACTGGATTGAACCACCCGTTCCTCATGAGCGGGACAAGGAAATAGTCGTAAAGGATGTCCATATCAAATACACTGGCGGCAAATTTATATTTGTTCCACGGCTATTATTAACTATGAAGAACTTTCTCCCCGTAGCGCTTGTTCTTGTCGCTCTGAGTTCCGGCTGTACCATACCCGGCCTGGGTCTTGAGATTCCCGGCCTACCTGACATACCAGGACTCGGCGGGCCGACAGTCGTCCAGTACGAGCATGACATCATCATAATAAAAAGCCTGGAGGCGGTGCCGAACGAGATAGACTCCGGCCAGACAGCGAAGATACTAGCCTACATAGAGAACAGGGGGGACAAGACGGTAAACGGTGTCGAGGTGGACCTCTATGACTACTGCAAGGGCCTTTTCACCCCCAAGGTCATAACATGCCCCGGGCAGGCAACACTGGACGTTCAGGACCAGACCAAGTGCGTCATCGACAGGATGCTTCCGGGGGAGATAGTCCCAGTGATATGGACCGTCTGCCAGAACAGGGCGGATCCCGTGAAGGTAAGGACCGTATGCCCATCGGACGGCATGAAGATGCTCGTGAGATACCCTTACAGCACAACGAGCCTGACCACCATATCGCTTATAAGCCTGGAGGAGATGCAGAGGGAACTGATAGAAAGGACCTACGCTTCCGAAGAGTCGTACATAGCTGTCGGGCAGGGTCCCATAAAACCTTACCTGACCGTGGAGGACAAGCAGCCTGTTCCCGTATTCGACATCCTTCCCGGAAGTTCTTCGACGAATGAGAACGTGCTGAACGCCAGGACCGTCCTGAAGCTGCAGATGAAGAACATGGGATCCGGACAGCTGGACACAAAGGTCACTGATCCGAAGACGGGGAAGAGCGTCATAGCTATTTCGGGCTCTTCCGTCGTTGTCCGCGGCATAGGCTCAACAGAGGATCTCAGGCCGGTAACGCCATCAAGCAAGCAGGACGAAGAGGATGTAACATGCATATTCGCAGAGGATGGCAGCGGCTCAACAGGCGGCAAGGCTGACTGGGACGACGAGATAATAAGATTTGTAGGCAAGGAGACTTCCCCCTATTACTGCAAAGTGCAGCTCTCGCACCTTAAACCCATCGTAGGCAAGACGACCTCCAGGATCGTGAGGGTGGACGTCGATTACAGCTACGTCCTGACCAAGAACGTAATGCTCACCATAGACCCGAAGATCGTCGGCTGAACGGATAAAAGCCGCTGAATGCGGGCAAAAGCCGTGAAAATTTATAAACTTACCTGACCAACTAATAAAGGATTACAATGGCTGCTACAAAATCGGGAATGAACGTCAAGCTACTGCTAATTCTGGCGAGCATCGTTATCTTGGCTTCAGGATGCACAAACATAGGACTAGGCGGTGAGGGCGTTTCCGGTAACGGAATAGTTATCACCAATTTTGAGCCGACGCTCAGCAACATACAGTCAGATGATGAGGTCGTGCTTCATCTCGAGGTCCAGAACACTGGCGATGCTATAGGAATGGCAGCCGCTGAGCTTATAGGCATATACACACAGGACTGGAATGTTTTCAACACCGAGCAGCTCATAGGCGAGCTTCTTCCCGCAGATGAGGAAGCCGGTACCGAGGGCCAGTTAGGCACGCTGTACTGGAGGCTCAGGGCACCGGAGCTTCAGAGGGGGGAAAAAAGGACATACGAGCCGATTGCTAGGATGTTCTACTCCTATGAGACAAGGATAATAAAACCGATAACATTCCTTACATCCGAAGAGCTCAGAAGGGCTGTTCAGAACGGAGAGGCATTACCATCAGAGCCTGCAGTGGTCAGCGCAGGTCCTCTGTCGGTAGACGTGAGGACAGGCGAGTTCGTCAGGACAAAGGACGACTGGGAACAGTCATACTTCCCCATCGAAATCAGGATACAGAACACCGGCGGCGGTCTGATAGCAGGCGAGAACTATCCGATAGGCATAGAGGTAATCAACCCGCCCGGAACCATATTCAGGGGGGATTGCCCAAGGATGTCACAGACAGAGTGGATGACCTTTGACAGCCAGCTTCTGCCGGCAGGTCTTACAAGGCCCATATCGCCGAAGGCTATCTACCTGTGGGACGGAAAGGAAACAACTGTGACCTGCGAACTTAAGGTAGTCAATCCGCCTCAGTACAGGGAAAGCAGGGAGCTCAAGGTAGTTCTGAAGTACATCTACTACCAAGACGCGAAAATACCCATTACTGTTACCGGTACCCGGGAATGGGGATTCTGATTCCCGGACCTTATTTATTAAAACTTATAGCCCTAAATATAATCATGAAACAGGCGGTACCAGCGTTATTCTTATTTCTCGCAGTCATGGTTTCAGGCTGTATCCAAGGCACTACTAATGCAGGAAAGGGCATGACCATAGTATCATTCGAGCCCGAACTGAGCACAATATATTCCGGGGAAGAAACGACTTTCATGCTGAAGGTCAAAAACCTTGGATCGTTTGCCGCTACCGGAACTGCAAACATGGACCTGACAGAATGGGGAGGTGAGTGTCAGTTTTCTTCACCCAAGAGCTTCGATTCGATGATAGCTCCGAATGCTGAGAGGGGAACAGAAGGGGAAGAGAGGACATTCACGTGGCGGTGCACTGCCCCTGACATAGAGAAAGGTCTCCATATACCATATGAGCCAAGGGCTGCCGTAACATATGACTACAAGACCATCACGTCGCAGTCCGTGACGCTTCTGCCTACTCAGGAGCTCCTGTCCATACGCGACTCGGGGAATTCATTGCCATCCGAACTCGTGAGCACCACCGACTCTCCTGTCGCCATCAGCATACAGGTCAAGGGCCCTATAAGGCTCAGGGAGGACACGAACAGCATCGAATTCCCTGTGAACATAAAGATTGAGAACGTCGGCGGCGGCATAGTGGAAGGCAGCAAGGTGAACCTGGACGTAGAAGGCGCTGATGGCATCAACTCACTGGCCACAACCGAATGTTATGAGGGAAGCACGGACCTGTACCTATGGAGGGGGAGTTCACAGACCATAACATGCGAGATGTCCGCCAATAACGTCCAGCAGCTTACGCAGGCAAGGATTGTGGCAACAGCCACATATCAATACACGATCCTTGGAAGTACTCATATAGAAGTCCTAGGTCAGACAAAAGCGCTCTGGCCGAGCTAGCTGAGGAAGCTTTTCAGGCTGCTCTGCGGGCTCCTATTCTTTTCTGCATGCTGTTCCCCGATGGCGAGTTTCCCGTAAACGCCGTCATAGCCCGGCGTGACATGGAGCCTGCCCTCGCGTATGTCAATGACAACGTCGGCCACCTTGTCACCGGCTATGCTTTTTATCGATTCCCTTGTCGCGTCCAGAAGAATGTGGAATTCAGAACCCAGCTTCCCTATGAGCCTCTCATAGACTGTCCATACACTTTTTGAGTAAAGCTGGTCCGTGCCTTTCACCGCGGCTATTATCTCTGAGAGAGGGAGCAGTGTGCTGAAGGGTATCGCACCCTCAGGCATGTATCCTTCCTTCCTGTCGGCAAGTTCATCCACCCTGTTAAGCACGCCTATTGTAAGCGGCTTCCTGCAGACTGGGCATATGTTACCGACCTTCCTGCTTTCGGATGGGTCCATGCGAACCCCGCACTCCCTGTGGCCGTCGAAATGATACTTCCCGTAAGACGGCGAAACTTCAATCGTGCAGACGAACTTATCACTGTCCTTTCCCCTTATCGCCTGCATTATCCCGCCGTAGGAAAGTGCTGGCAGCTCGAACACATTCGCCTCCCTTCCCATGCGCCAGGGCCAGTACGAGTGGGCATCCGAGTTCGATACGAGCGCGTATCTGTCTAGGGACGACAGGCGCCAGTTCATCGCGGGGTCGCTGGACATGCCAGTCTCCAGCGCGAATATGTGCTTTGCTTGGTCCTTGAAGCATTCTTGAATCGAGTCGAATCCCGACTTCGAGCCGAACACGCCGAACCACGGAGTCCATGCATGGGAGGGTATGACTACTATATCCTTGGATATTGACATCAGGCCCTCGACAAGCTCCGGGCATGTCATGCCATTGAAGGTCGGCCTCCCGTCAGCAGAAAGTTTCCCGTGCTTTCCCAGAAACTCGTTTATATGCGACACCGTGTCGAAATCGGGAGCGTGCAATACATTGTGGACCTTCCTCAGTTTCCCTCCTTCCTCGTACACGTTCGACACCTCGGCGGACAGCATGAACGGGAAGCCTTTTTCCGTCTTCAGTATGCCCGTGCCGTCTTCGCGAAGTCTTTTCTTCAGCGCCTGGAACCATACAGGATGCGTGAAGTCCCCTGTACCGAGGAGATTTATGCCTTTAATCCGTGCGTATTTCTCAAGCATCTCCACGGTCGTGTTTCTGCTCGTGGCCATCGAATAGGGCCCGTGTATGTGCAGGTCCGCTATTATGTTCATGAAATTATTTTAGCCAAACGTTTTAAGTGCATTTCAGAACTTGTCCGGGTCCCTTCGGGTTCTCTTGATGAGGTGTTCAGGCACCCCGCCAACGAGCTCGTAGTCCCCCACATCCTTGTTAACGTAGCTCATTGCCGCCACAACGCTGTTATTTCCTATCCCGACACCAGGCCTTACTAGTGAATGCTCGCTTATCATTGAATTCTTTCCTATGACAACAGAGCCGAGCCTTATCCTTGTCGGCGTGAGTTCGTGGGTAAATATCGTGCTACCCCAACCCAGTATGACATTATCCTCTATCTTTATCAAATCCGGGTATATGGGATCAAGATAGACATCCCGGGATATTGAAACGTTCTTTCCTATTGTAACTCCCATTCTCCTGTAAAACCAGTTCTTCATTCCCGACGGTGGAAGCCAAGTGCATATCTTGCTTATAATGAAGTTGATGCCCTGCTTTCTCTCTCCTCTCATCATCTTCCAGTTTATGGCAGGGTTCGCGCCCCTAACTTTCCATTCCTTTACAAAAATGTTGCCTTCCTTTTTGAACCTTTCTATCTCCTCTTTTGTTATGAGTTCCCCAGACATTTATTGAAGCCCCCTGACTTAATATTGATATGGATCATTTAATCTTTTTACTGATAATAACGGTACCGCTGGCGCTGATACTGTGGTATGACAGGAAGAACATGAGGGCCTACCTCGGGATCGGTATTCTGGCTATTATTCTTGACTCTGTGTGGGACCCTATTGCAATGACATTCGACTTGTGGTACTATGGCACGTATCCTCAGTTCCTCGGTGTATCAGTATGCACGCTCCTGCTCTATATCCATTACCTTGCATTCTGCTACTTCTTCGGTAACATGCTTGCGAGGAGGCTGGAAAAATGGAGATAAGTCCTATGTTGTTCTGGTATCTTTCGTTCTTTGGGTCCCTATCAGCTTTCATTTTCATCCTATACAGGGAGAAAAGCGCAAGGTTCATATCCTATGCAATATTCGGCGCGCTTTTCGGGTACTTCGTGTTTGACGTGCCGTCGGTTGCTCTCGGTTACTACACGTACGTAGAGTCCCACTACATCTTCATGGTTTACGGTGTTCCCATCAGCATGGCGTTTGCAGAGGGATTCTGCGTGGCTATAACAATATACGCTTACGAGAAGCTGTCTTTGATTCTAAAGGTGTTAAAGAAATGAATGGGCCCGGAGGGATTTCCAAAACCCTTTTCGCATGCAAGCGCGAAAAGCGCTCCCGGAAAGTCCGCTTCCGCCTTTTACCGCGTCGGCGTATGTTTTGCGCTTGCGCTTATTTTCCGGTGCGCGCTTTTGGGCGTTTACCTGTCCAAAAGGGTGCCTTTGAACCCTCGGCCTACAGCTTTCACGCCCGGACTGAAGCGTCCGGCAGCCTTATAAGACTGGCGCTCTAGCCAAGCTGAGCTACGGGCCCGAATCCTGCATGAGTTCAATTGTTTTAAGTGCTGTAGAATTTAATTGTTTAGCTTTTTTAAAGGTATCACAGTTGGGAAAAAGCTTTTAAATAATCACTTGTTATTACTGTTACGAGCTCAGGCTCTTATAATTTCGGAAGGTGATAAAATGGCAAATATGAACCAGGGAGGCTATCAGCCCATTCTGATACTGCCTGAAGGTACTTTGAGGTCGAAAGGTAAGGATGCACAGGCAAACAACATAGCGGCCGCAAAGGCCGTCGCAGAGACCGTAAAGACGACACTTGGTCCGAAGGGGATGGACAAGATGCTCGTGGACTCCCTCGGGGACATAACGATAACGAACGATGGTGTCACGATACTGGAGGAGATGCAGATAGAGCATCCCGCGGCAAAGATGATGGTGGAGGTCGCGAAGGCCCAGAACGAGGCCGTGGGAGACGGCACGACAACGGCAGTGGTCTTTGCAGGGGAGTTGCTGAAGAGGGCCGGAGAGCTTCTTGAGCAGGATATACATCCCATCATGATAACGAAGGGTTTCAAGCTTGCCAAGCTGAAGGCGCTTGACGTCCTTGAAAAGTATGGGACCGACGTGGGAATAAGCGACGAAAAACAGCTCCAGCAGATAGCAAACACCGCCATGACCGGAAAATCCGCCGAGAGGGCGTCTGACTACCTTTCAGATCTGGCCGTAAGGGCTATCAAGAGGGTCGCGACAGTCGGCGACGGTTCAATCGTGGATACGGATAACATAAAGGTGGAGAAGAAGCACGGCGGCTCCATATCCGATACCATGCTCATAGACGGCATACTCATAGACAAGGAAGTGGTTCATTCAGGGATGCCGAAAGCCATCAAAAACGCGAAGATATCGCTTCTTGACGCGGCTCTTGAGGTCAAGGAGCTCGAAGGTGACGCAAAGATAAGTATAGACTCTCCGGAGAAGATGCAGGCGTTCCTTAACGAAGAGGATAGGATGCTCAGGAAAATGGTAGATTCGATCGTGAAATCAGGCGCCACCGTGGTCCTGTGCCAGAAAGGGATAGACGACATGGTCCAGCACCTCCTGGCCAAGAAAGGCGTGCTTGCCGCCAGAAGGGTGAAGAAGTCGGACATGGATAAACTTGCCATGGCAACGGGTGCCAAGGTCGTGAGCAGCATCGAAGAGTTAAGCTCTTCTGACTTGGGAACTGCGGGAAACGTGGAAGAGAGGAAGGTCGGCACGGACAGGATGATATTCGTTGAGAAATGCAGGCAGCCCAAGGCCGTCACGATACTCATCAGGGGCGGGACAGAGCATGTGGTTGATGAGGTCGAGAGGGCCCTGGAGGATGCCGTAAAGGATGTCGCGGCCGCGCTTGAACTCGGAAAGCTTGTCCCGGGCGGAGGCGCCTCGGAGATAGAGGTATCGAGGGCTCTCAGGAAGTATGCCGACTCCTTCAGCGGAAGGGAGCAGCTCGCGATACAGGCGTTCGCCGATGCCATCGAAGTCATCCCGAGGGTTCTTGCCGAAAACGCAGGGCTTGATCCGATAGACAAGCTCGCGCTTCTGAGGTCCGAGCATGACAAGGGGAAGAAGAGTTACGGCCTCAACGTGTTCTCCGGGAGGGTTGTTGATATGCTCAGGGAAGGCGTTGTAGAGCCGCTCAAGATAAAGCTTCAGGCCATCAAATCCGCCACGGAGGCCGCTGAAATGATCCTGAGGATAGATGACATCATAGCAGCAAGCAGCGATTCCGGCAGAGGCATGCCTTCTGGAATGCCGCCGGGAGGCGGAATGCCTGAAATGATGTAAGGAGCCTGCTGTCCTTTTTTGAAAATATTTATATGGGAATTAATTCAATTAATATACATGACTACGGAAGACTATGAGGTAATACCCACTTCTCCTATCAGAAGGCTCGAGAAGAGACTTGAAAAGATGGAAGACACTTCTTCTACTTCGCAGGTGCAGAAGCTCATGGAGCAGGTTATTGAGCTCATAAAAAGCAACCAGAGGATCATAGACGATGTCGTGAAGGCCAATGCCGAGCTGCGCGATGAGATAGCAAGGATACCGTCCAAGGTAGACAAGCTTCTGGAAACCATGAACGAGTTCATGGACCTTCTGAGACTGGCGTCAGAGGAGGAAGAGAGGGGTGGTGTAGGTCCTGAAGCCTTCAAGCCCATGGTAGACAAGATGACCGAGATGGTCGAGCAGAACGGAAAATCGCTAGAAGCCAGCCAGACCATGCTTACGTCACTGGAAACCATAGACAAGAGGCTGAAGCGCCTTTACATGGGATTCGCCAACATGTACGGGGCCAGGAGGTAATGGTTAAACTAACCGAGGGAACATCATGAGGAAAGGTATAACGCCCATTATTGCCATCATAGTGCTGCTGCTCATAACCGTGGCTCTTGCAGGGGCCGCGTGGACATACCTGAGCACGTACATGAGCGGCCTGACGGGACAGAGCGTGGAGGTGAGGGATTACTTCTGCGTCGGCGGCGACATGGCCGTCATACTGATAGCCAACACTGGGACAATCGACCTCCAGACGTCCGAGATAGCGATAGTCGATATGGGCACGGGTAATCCTGTCTCTGGAACATGGTCTGCTGCTGACGGCAACCCACTTCCTGGTACTGGTACAGGCGAGATAGAGGTCGGGAAGATCGGGAAGTGGACGTCGCCTGCAATGTGCACGACCGTTGATTCCTGCGTCTTCAGGGTCATCGGGGGCACGGCCAGGGCGCAGGTCGCAAGGGTGATTTGCTGATTAGTAAAACCAGGTGTACATCATGAGGAAAGGTATAACGCCCATTATCGCCATCATAGTGCTGCTGCTCATAACCGTGGCTCTTGCAGGGGCCGCGTGGACATACCTGAGCACGTACATGAGCGGCCTGACGGGACAGAGCGTGGAGGTGAGGGATTACTTCTGCACGGGCGGCAGCACGGCAACAATCATAGTCGCTAACACCGGCACGCTCGACATACCCGTGGGGGACGTGACGGTGATAGACGTTTCCAGCGGCAACGAGATAACCGGCACTTGGACGGCGCCGGACGGTACCGTGGACCCACCGGAGATACTGGTGGGCTCATATGCGACCTGGAGAAACGGCACTGTTACAGGTTTCACGTTCACGTGCAACCCGAACTGCGCGCTGAGGGTTGTCGGCGGGACCGCGAGGGCACAGGTAGCGAGGATAAACTGCTAGTTAACTTTTTTACATCATTCTCCCAATTTTATTTATAGGGCGCGTTAAGTTATATTTATGGGAATTATGAGCAAAGCGCAGGTCCAGGCGGTCTCGATGGTCCTGATTACAGGCATCATTCTGGCGCTTGCCGGCGCGGCGTACTTCTGGGGAAGGCCCATGATAGAGAAGAGGGCCACAATGACCGACATCTCGACCGCGGAATCCTTCATGCTCGAGCTTGACAGGCAGATAACAGAGACCTCGAGGAGCGGAGGGACCAAGGCCGTGAACATACCGCGCATCCCAGGGGCTTCCGTGAAGGTCAACGGCAGCGGGAATGAGATACTCTTTCGCTTCATATCATCCCAGCCTATGCTTGGCGCAGGGGAAGAGAAAGCGTCTGTCCCCGTAGAGACATACGACCTTGACCCCGTCGGTCCCTATGGCGGTTCCCCACGGATAATAATACTGGAAAGCGAGCCCATTGACAACAGCCAGTTCCTCATGACGCTGAGGCTTAGATACAGGCCCCTTGAGACCAGCGGTGATTCGCCGAAAGGCTACAGGATCGAGATTGTTGACGGCGGGATGAACAACATGGGAGCGCCGAGCAGGGTCGCCGTGTCATACCTCGGGACCGCGACAGTTCCTGGTCAATGCTGCGGAATCCCTCCATCGGGTGATGGCGAGAGGCTGGACACCAGAATAAACGTTACCATATCCTAAAACATATAACGATTCTTCCGAATATATTGTTATGAAAGGCCAGAACGCAGTCTTCGAGGAGGTCCTGCTGTTCGCCATTGCCGTGGCCATATTCGTCATAGCTTTCGGTATTTTCCAGATGTATCAGAACTACTACAGCTCCACGGCCCTCATCGACCATACGAAATCCATAAGGGACATGGTCAACAATCACATACTCGAGCTTACGAGTATGGAAGAGCTCAATGCGAGTCTCACGTTCAGGGTCCCCGAAGAGCTGAGCGGGGAGCACTACCTCATAAAAATAAACAACACCGAACTGCGTGTAACCACGGATTTTTCGGGCGTTTCATCGGTGTCCAGTCTTAAGGCGCTGAGCGCGAGTGGTTATGATTTTTTCGGGGAAACGAGAAGCAGCAGGGGTGAAATTATAATTTATAAGAGAGGTTATAATATTATTATAGGTTAACCGGGGCATAGGGAAACCGTGCCTGTGAGGTTTTTATGAAGCTTAAGATTCCCAAGATAAGGAAAAGAACTGTTTCTTCCAAACCCAGTGCCAGAAAGATTGCGAAGCGCCTGAAAAGGGGATACAAGGCCAGGAAAAGGCTGAAGGGGAGGGGGAAAATTCCCGGGAAGCCGGAATTGCCTCCTTACGGCTATGGAATGCCCCAGAAGCTTGACATCGAACTGAAGGAGAAGGAGAAGAAGGGCCTGCTCGAGGAGGAGGAGCTTAAAGAAGGAGTTTCCATACCGAGCGGCAAGGATGTGCACCTGCTCAGGAAATACCCCATGCTCATGGACACTGAGGAGCTTCACAGGGTGAACATCAAATACCCGCTGATACCGCCGAATCCCAAACAGGGGGAAACAGTGCTTGCCTATGCCCACATCAAGTGGGATGAGAAATTGGGGTCGCTGGTTTATCAGGTAGTGGAGCCTGTCCTTACTCCGGACGACAATGCCCTCGTTGAGAACGTGAAAAGGGATATAGAGGAAAGGCTTGACGTCGATTTTTCAAGGCTGGGAGAGATAAGGGCCAAGGAACTGTTGAGCAAGGAGGTGAAGACCTCCCTGGGACAGTTCTCCGGTGTCAATCCTGCCAAGGTTCCCGCCCTCCAGTATCATATAGAAAAGGAGATATTCGGCCTCGGCGTCATAGAACCCCTGATGCAGGACCCGGAGATAGAGGACATATCTTGCGACGGCGTGAATATACCCGTATATATCTATCACAGAAATCCTAAGCTGGGGCCGCTGAGGACAAACCTCTTGTTTGACAACGCTGTCGAACTGGACGGTTTCATACTGAAGATTGCGCAGAAGTGCGGGAAGTCCGTTTCCATCGCGGATCCGCTCCTTGACGCGGCCCTGCCCGACGGCAGCAGGGTGCAGTGCACCATGGGCACCGACATAGCCAGGAGGGGTTCCAATTTCACCATAAGAAAGTTCACATCATACCCCTTGACACCTACTCACATGCTTCACTACAAGACGGTCGACAGCCTTCTCCTCGCGTACCTGTGGATGGCGATAGAGAATGGGAAATCCATACTTATATCAGGGGGCACCGCGACAGGAAAGACGTCGCTGCTCAACGCCCTCTCGCTGTTCATACGCCCGAACCTGAAGATACTTTCGATAGAGGACACGCCCGAGCTCAGGCTGCCCCACACGCACTGGGTGCCCGAGGTGGCGAGGTCGCCGCTTTCTGTGAAAGGCAAGATAGGCGAGGTCACGCTGTTCGACCTGCTGAAATCAAGCCTGAGGCAGAGGCCTGATTACTTGGTGGTAGGGGAGGTCAGGGGAAAGGAGGCATTCGTCCTCTTCCAGCAGATGGCATCAATCCCTGGTGACGAGAAGGTAATGGTTCTCAATGACAATCATCTCAGAAAGGTTGGAATTGCGGGTATAAATGATTTCGGTATGTGGAGAGTGCCAACAGTTGATACGGAAACTGGCAGGATGCTGCTGTCGCCGCTGAAAGCGATGATCGAGCACCGGGCAGCAGACGAACTATGCGAGATAGAGACGGGGACTGGAAGAAGAGTCATGACAACGAAGTCCCATTCTGTCTTCACATACAGGGACGGTAGAATAGAGCCCGCTGTTGTAGGCGACCTCGGTGAAAATGACAATATAATCATACCTGCATATTTACCCAGCGGGTATGATGACATCGGATTCATTGATCTTGTTGAAATGCTTCCGGAAATAAGGGTCTATTCGCCCAAGCTTATAAGAAAGGCCGCGAAGAAGCTCGGTTTCAAGAAAGCTTCGGAAATCACAGGATATGCATGCATATCGCATTACTATGGCGTCAACAATTGCGCCCTGCCTGCCGGAAAATTCAAAAAGCTAATGAATGCCGCAGGGATAAAATTTGATTGTGATGACATAAAGGTACGCTTCGAGAGGGGCAAATCTCCCCTTTCGCCACCAAAAATCGAAATAAACCCGGAACTGCTGAGGCTAATGGGTTATTACATCGCCGAAGGGAGCATTAACAGGGCTTATAGGAACAACACCATATCACTTTACAGCATGGACGAGGATGTACTGAATGACATGAGGAAATGCATAAAGTCCGTCACCGGGAAGAAAGCTAGGGAAAGAGTCACCCGCGGATTTGGGGAATGCGTTGAACTCAGTTTCAATGACAAGACCATTTGCGAACTGCTGAAAAGGTGCTGCGGGCACGGTTCCGCATGGAAGAAGGTGCCATCCTTCATATTCGGGCTTTCGAAAAGGAAGATCGCCGCTTTCATGTCAGGTCTCTATGCCGGGGACTCTTACATGTCCGAGGACACATTCGCTTATTATACTATATCGAAGGAACTGGCTGATGATGTATCCACCCTTCTGCTCTCATTCGGTATAGTCGCTAGCGTAAGAAGCAGGAAGAGGGAAGGAAGAAAAAGCACGGATTACGAGATCGTTTTCCACAGGAATGATGATAAGAAAAATTTCCTCAGGTGGATAAAGCCTGCGGGAAAAAACGTCAGAATCAAGGGAAAGTCCAGACATAATACCAGAAAGATAGTCGACGTTTACGTAGACAAAATAAAGAGCATAAAGCGCCGCAAACTTGCGGTGAGCGTTCCTGTTTATGACCTGTCAGTTCCCGGCACACAAAACTTCATTGGAGGGTTCGGCGGTATCCTGTTGCATAATACCGGTCACCCCTCGCTAGCCACGATACATGCGGCATCGCTGAACCAGCTGATAGACAGGCTCGTGACGCCGCCCATATCCCTGCCTCCCGCCCTTCTGGAAAACATCGACATAATCGTGTTCCTGCAGAGGATGAAAATAAAGGGGAGGACGTCGAGAAGGACGAGCGAGGTGATTGAGATAACCGGTATAAAGGACGACCGCCCTGTGAGCGCCAAGATATTCCAGTGGTCCCCCTCGAATGACGAGTTCATTTCGGAGGGCAAGTCCAAGGTGCTCGACGAGATCGCGCACATGACGGCTCTCACGCAGGAAACCATACAGGCTGAGATATTGAGAAGGAAGAAGGTCATCGAGTGGATGTACAGCAACAACGTTTATGATTACAAGGAAGTGGGCAGGATAGTCAGCGAATATTATCTGAATCCTGAAAGGGTGCTGTCTGTCATAGAGGAATCCGAGCAGTGATCGTATGCTAAAGGAGTGGGCTGTCAGCATATTCGGGAGTATAATCACACCTTATTTGGATTCTTTTGACCCCCTTGAAGTGAAGCTGAGAAGCTCCAGAATGAAATACACCATCAGGGAGTACCTTTCCATGATGCTCCTCTTCACGCTCATCGCTTTCATGGCATCAATGGTCCTTGGTTCATTCATAGTGACGGTTTTCACGGGGGGCGCCCTCTTCTCATACACATTCTCCATAATAATAGCGTTTCTTATCTCCGGCCTGGTTTTCATATGCTTTTACTGGTATCCCAGCGTAAAGTCAAAGAGCATACAGACGAAGATAGAACGGGACCTGCCTTTCGCCGTTGCCTCCATGTCGGCATCCGCAAGTTCGGGTACGCATCCCGCGGAGATATTCAAGATGATGTCCATAAGGAAGGGCATCATAGGCGATGACTGCAGGAGGATATACAGGGATGCTAAGATGTTCGGAACCGATATATCATCCGCTGTGGTAAAGGTGGCTAACAGGACTCCGTCCCTTACGTGGTCTGAGCTCCTCTGGGGCATGGTCTCGATAATAACGACCGGCGGCGACATGTACAAATACCTGTCGGACAAGACAAAGGACAGCATGCAGCAGTACAGGAGGATGCTAGAGTCCTATTCAAGGCAGATAAACTTCTACACGGAGATATACATAACCCTCATAATAGTCGGGACGCTTTTCTTCATAGTGCTTTCATCCGTGATGTCACCGCTCGTGGGGGGAAACATACTGCTTGTACAGACCTTCCTCGTGTTCTTCTTCGTGCCGATGACGTCTATCGGCTTCATTGTGCTGCTCAAGGGGCTTTCGCCCCTCAGTTAGGTGTTTGCATGGAATTAGGAGTCTTGGGAGTCAGGGAAAAAGTAATCGTGTTTCCTGTGGTCGCAGGCGTGTTGATAGTGGCAGCTTCCATGTTCCTCATAGGGGATCCTGCCGTTATAGGAAACACGCTGATCATAGCGACATTCATAGCCGTCATACCGTACTTCCTGTACAGGTACTCCAAGTATGCGTGGCTTAAGAGCATCGAGAGGCAGTTCCCGAATTTCATAAGGGACATCGCAGACTCTAAGCGTTCCGGCATGACGCTTGAATCATCCATAAAAATGGCAGCGAAGACCAATTACGGCAAGCTCAGCCCTGAGGTACAGACCATGTCAAACAAGCTGTCTTGGGGTGTGCCTTTCCTGAGGGTTCTCGACATATTTGAAAAAAAGGTCAGCGCCTCAACGAGCATAACGGAGGTCCTCAACATACTGAAGGAGGTGTACAAGTCCGGCGGCAATGTCGTCGCCACGCTCGACTCCGCGGCCGCCAACATGAACATGCTCAGGGAGGCCGAAGAGGAAAGGCGAAGCGTAACAAGCCAGCACGTCATGGTCACTTACGGCATCTTTTTCCTGTTCCTGGGAATCGTCATCGTTATAATATACATCTTTGTACCCATGATGAAGACGGTTTCCATCGGGGGGGAATACGAAATGGCGGGAGGGTTTTCAACAACCTTTTCAAACCCCTGCTCAGAGTTTGACGTGCCGTTCCCGTGTGCCCTTTTCGGCACCACGTGCTCGATGCTGGACGTCGATCCCTACGGCGTGAGCTGCTACTACGTGTCGCTCTTCTTCTTCGTGCTCGTCATACAGGGCATATGCTCAGGTCTCATAGCCGGTCAGCTTGGTGAAAACTCTGCGGTCGCGGGCGCAAAACATTCGATGATAATGGTCTCGGTCGCGGTGTTCCTTTTCATACTGCTGTCAAAATTGGGCGTGTTCCCCACATGAAAGGAAATCTGAAAGGGCAGATTGTCTTTGAATTCGTAATAGCTTCGCTTATACTATTCTCTGTCATAATATACGCTATAAGCTTCATAGCGGGCGATTTCAATGCGAGGCACGGGAGGTTTCTGAGTGACAGGCTTGAAAGCAATGCAATACGCGTTTCAAACCTCCTTCTCAGCGACCATCGGGGCATAGGCATTGTCGATGTCTGGCCCAATCTAAATCAGGTCATGATGAATGACCTTGTTGTGAAGAAGTGCGGCGACTACCCTTCTCTTCAGGACTCGCTCGGCCTCAGGGAAGAGTCGCCGTACGTGACGTACATTCACTTTAACATAACGGTCGCGGATGAAAGCACCACCTATGTCAATTGCGGGCGCGAGCCGCCTGAGGACGTAGGAAAGGCCGTAGTCACGAGATACGCGCTTTCGCCGTCGAAGAAGGTCGCGAAAATCGGTGTGACCGTCTGGTGAGTCTTGAGCTTTTTTAGTAAGGCCTGCCATTATAATAGTTATGTACATGCAGGCAGCTGTTCTCTCTTGCAGCCTGGCTTTGCTGTCAGTGATTGTGCTTGTCCGCTACACCAGAAAGCATTCCGACGGCTCCGAGGACATGAAGAGATTTTCACGGCTTATTCACCTCGGCGCGCTGACATACCTGAATTCGCAGTACAGGGCCCTCCTGATATTCGTCGCGGCAATTGCTGCAGTGCTCTTCGTCCTTATACAACCGCTGTCGTCTGCTGTTTTCGTGCTCGGTGCGCTGTGTTCCATGCTGGCGGGAAACATAGGCCTAAGGATTGCGACCTCGAGCAATGCGAAGACCACGAACGCATGCAGGGAATCTGTTGAAAGGGGGCTTCATGTCGCGTTCTCTGCGGGATCCGTGATGGGTCTTCTGGTGGTCGCTGTCGGCCTTTTCGGCGTCAGTTCGCTTTTCTATGCTTTCGGGGACGTCAACCTCCTGTTCAGCTTCGGTTTCGGCGCAAGCTCGGTAGCGCTGTTCAGCAGGGTGGGCGGCGGCATATACACCAAGGCCGCCGACGTCGGCGCCGACATGGTAGGCAAAGTCGAGCACAGGATACCAGAGGATGACCCCAGGAACCCCGCAGTCATAGCCGACAACGTAGGGGACAACGTAGGGGACATAGCGGGAATGGGAGCGGACCTTTTCGAGAGCTACGTCGATTCCATAATAGCCGCAATGGCCGTTGCCGTAATCTTCAGCGGCTTTCAGGTCCAGTTCCCGATACTGCTCGCGAGCGCGGGGATAGCCGCCTCAGTCGCCGGCATCATCTTCGTGATTCTGGGGAGGGGCAATCTCGAAAAGCTCCTCAACAGGGGCATATTCATATCAACGGGCATCGTAATAATTTCTTCATATTTCATCATACAGTGGCTCGGCCTTGGTTTTGAGCTGCTATACTGTGTCGTTTCCGGGCTTTTGGCCGGCGTGGTCATAGGGCTCAGCGCGGAGTACTACACTTCCAGGGAAAAGGGGCCCTGCCGGAGAATAGCCGAATCCGCCGAGACTGGCGCCGCGACGACCATCATAACAGGCCTTTCCGTAGGCATGGTCTCCACGTTCGTTCCGGTCGTTTCCGTCTGCGCCGCCATACTCATATCGTACTATTTCGCGGGCCTCTACGGCGTTTCCATTGCCGCGGTCGGCATGTTATCGACGCTCGGCATCGTACTGGCAACGGATTCATACGGGCCTATAGCTGACAACGCCGCAGGCATAGCAGAAATGGCGAGGGTGGGGAAGAAGGTGCGCGAGAGGGCCGAAACGCTTGATGCCCTCGGGAATACGACAGCCGCCATAAACAAGGGCTTCGCGATCGGTTCTGCCGCGCTGACGACGCTCGCGCTGTTCTCTGTCTACGGGACGACAGTTGGCCTGAGCGTGATAAGCATAATGAACCCTTATGTCATAGTCGGCCTCTTCATCGGTGGCCTCCTACCCTTCATCTTTTCCGCATACACCATGAACGCCGTCGGAAGGACCGCCGTGAAGATGGTGAAGGAGGTCAGAGCCCAGCTGAAGAAGAAGGGCGTTCTCGAGGGAAAGGTTGCTCCGGATTACGACAGACCCATAGAGATATCCACGAAAGCGGCGATAAGGGAGATGATAAAGCCTGGTCTGCTTGCCGTCCTCGCTCCCATAGTCGTCGGTTTATTACTCGGTGCCGAGGCGCTTGGCGGCCTTCTGGCCGGCGCCATACTTACTGGCTTCCTTCTCTCCCTCATGATGGCAAATGCGGGCGGTGCGTGGGACAATGCGAAGAAGTACATAGAGGAAGGAAACCTCGGGGGGAAGGGTTCGGAGGCGCATGCGGCCGCCGTTGTCGGAGACACCGTAGGAGATCCGTTCAAGGACACGTCCGGTCCGGCGCTCAACATTCTGATAAAACTCATGTCAATAGTTGCTATTGTTTTCATTCCGCTGTTCCTCTGATTGGTTTTTTAAATAGAGAAGTCAATTAACGAACCATGGATAAGTCGCCTGACGAACTCGATATGAAGAAGGAGCATCTCGCAAAGAGCATAATAGGGGAAATAGCCATGGCGGCGTCTCCGAGCAGGACCATAAAGAAGTGGCGCTCCCTTTTCAGGGTGTCCCAGAAGGAGCTGTCAAGAAAGCTCGGCGTCACCTCTTCGGTGATATCCGACTATGAATCGGGCAGGAGGAAATCCCCCGGCATCCTCTTCCTAAGGAAGTACGTGGAGATGCTGATAACCATTGATGAAGAGAACGGCGGGGAAGTCCTGAAGGAGTTCTTCCACATGGACGATCAGGAGTCTGTTTCTGCCGCCATACTGGACATAATGGAATTTGAGGATAGTTACACGGTCGCTGATTTCTGCAGGAAAATCGGCGCGAAACTGCTCACGCCCCCTGGAAAGGAGGAGTCAAAAATATACGGCTATACGCTCATAGATTCCGTGAAGGCCATAACGGAGCTTTCGTTCACCGAGCTGAAAAAGCTTTACGGCGTGACTACGCAGCGCGCGCTGGTGTTCACCAACATAACAAGCGGGAAGGGCCCGATGATCGCCATAAAGGTGGCGAACCTGAAGCCTGCGCTCATAGTCCTGCACAACCTCCCGGAAAGTTGCGTGAGCGGGGTGGCCAAGAACATTGCCATCGTGGAGGGCATACCGCTCTCAATCTGCGAAAACGTGAACCTTGAGACGTTTATGGGACGCGCGAGGAGCACGGGCTAGCCTTTCGCGGGCACCTTTCTTATTTCACATCTTACCCTATCGTCTATGTCCACAAATCCGTAGTATCCGTCGTATGCCGGTCCGGGGTAGAAGAGCGTGGTTTTGCCCATTTTTTCAGTGCCGCTGTTCTCATGGATGTGCGCGCTCAGGGCGAGAACTGGCTTTCTTTCCCGTATTATCTTCCTTATAGCGGCCGAACCGACGTGTTTTTTTGCGTCCACCATGTCGAGTGTCGTATCCTTCGGCGGGGCATGCGTGATGAGCACCCATTTCCCCTTGATGTCCTTGAGCAGGCCCGAAAGCGCCTCCTCCGTTTCCTCTTCGGACGGCTCGAAATGCGTGTTAAAGGGTGTGTACGCCCCTCCCCAGCCTATGAACGACAGGCCGCCCTCGTTTCTGATCTTGTGGTGTATGTTGATTTTGTATTCATCGAACATGTCCAGTATTTCAAAGGGGTCGTGGTTGCCGGGGACGCACAACACCTTCTTTTTCGGTATCAACAGCTTCTGCAGGATTATGTCGGCGAGTTCAAGCTGTGTGAACTCCGGTGTGATGTCAAACATGTCCGTAAAGTCCCCCTGTGATATTATTATATCAAAGCTTTCGCCAGCCACGTTCTCCATTATCTTCTGGAGAATCCCATATTTACCGTGTATGTCCGCTATGACCAGTATCCTCATACCAACACCCGCATGGATAGTGATATTAGGACACAAAGAGATAAAAAAGGTTATCTGCCCAAAAAGACAGCGGCTTATTTCAGTACCTTCGGAACTACTGCACACCCACACCATTGTTTCTGATGGAAATTTGTGTTGTTTTTCTGTAATATAAATTATATATATAATAATATAACACAGTTATAAGCTTGCTTGCTTCTTATCTTCTTATCAAGAAAGTTCCAAGAGAAACGACGGGGTGGGATTCCACCAAGAGGAAATTACATGAAAAAGCAGACCGAATCTCCACAGGAAACAAAGCTTTTAAACCACGGCTTCATATAATAATTCCGCGAATTGTAAGGATTTTGGTGTTAATATGGCACAGGCGTCGCTCAACGAGATTTTCAGCAGCTACACAAATAGCATAGGGCTGTTCAGAAATAAGGATACACTGTCAACGGACTTCACGCCGGAAAACATACCCCACAGGGAAAAGCAGATAGAGCAGATAGCCTACATGCTCGCACCTGTCCTCAGGGGAGAAAAGCCCTCAAACATATTCATATACGGGAAAACCGGCACAGGGAAGAGCCTCTGCATAAAAAAGGTAACAGGAAGCCTCCAGAATGCGGCGGCCGGCAACGGCAGGAACGTAAAGATAATATACATAAACTGCAAAATGCAGAAGGTGGCGGACACGGAATACAGACTCCTGGCCCAGATCATATCATTTTTCGGTTTTGACGTGCCGTTTACAGGCCTTCCCACCACCACCCTTTACAAGAAGCTTTTCGACATACTGGACAAGAACGGGGGGAACGTCGTGCTCGTCCTGGATGAAATAGACGCGCTGCTTGACAAAATCGGAGACGACATACTCTACAACATAACAAGAATAAACAATGAGATCACAAACACGAAAATAACGATCGTGGGGATATCGAACAAGCCGACGTTCATAGACAATCTCGACCCGAGGATAAAGTCCTCCCTTTCCGAGGAGGAGATGGTATTCCCTCCATACAACGCCACGGAAATAAAGGACATACTGGAAGAGAGGATCAGAACGGCATTCAACAAGGCAAACGTCGAATATGGAGCCATCACCAGATGCGCCGCCCTCGCCGCTCAGGAAAACGGAGATGCCAGGCGGGCGCTGGACCTGCTGAGGGTCGCCGCCGAACTCTGCGAGAGGGAGCGATGCGGAAGGGTTTCAGAGAGGTTTGTCAACCTCGCGCAGGAAAAGCTTGACAAGGACAGGATAATCGAGATAATCAGAGCCCAGCCGAAGCAGTCAAAGCTGGTGCTGCTTGCGATGCTAAGCCTATACAGGAAGACGAAGAAGGCCATACAGACTGGCGACGTCTTTACGCTCTACGAGAAGATGGCCGTAGAGAACGGGCTCAAGACGCTGACCCAGAGAAGGGTGTCGGACCTCATTTCAGAGCTCGACATGCTCGGCGTCATAAACGCGTCGGTGATATCGAAGGGCCGCTACGGGAGGACAAGGAAGATAAACATACAGCTCAATGAAAAGCTGCTGTCTCTCTTGTCCAAAACCCTCGGCGGGGAATTCCCTGAAGCTTTTATTAATTTTTGAGGTATTTCTTTTATATGGACAAGCAGGAGATAGTGAGAAAGCTTCTAAGCCGCGGGATAATGGTTGCACCCGAAACGCTGGAAAAAATGAAAGGGACAGAGACCGATGAAATTCTTGCCGAGAAATACGAAGCTGCAGCCGGCGGGACTGAGACTGGAGGCAGCAGGAAACTTAAGTGCACCCTCAGGACACCGGAAACGCAGGAAAGGATGACACCGGATGACGCCATCAGGCGCAATGCCCAGCGGTTTGAAAGGCTCAAGTCAATTTTTCTCGGCAAGACGGACGCGGTCTCGATAAGAAACCTCGGAAGAACGACAGCGAAAATATGCATCGTCGGCCAGGTAAGGGAAAAAAAGCAGGACGGCTTCCTGCTGGAGGACACCACAGGGGAAATCAGGGTGAAAACGCGGGAAAACGCAGAGACGGGCGATGTCATAGCGGTGAAGGGATGGATAAGGGAAAACGTGCTTTTTGCCGACGAGACTGTATACCCCGATATACCCATAAAGAGGGAAATCAACGTCATGGACGGCAGCGTGCTTCTCGCTTCCGAGCGCGGAATAGACGATGTTCCGGCGGACGTGATGCTTACGCCGGACACCCTCTCGGGCGTTGGGAAGGAAAGAAGAATGCCGAACCCCGCGTGGGTTTTCCTTGAAAATGGGGGGACCAGGGTCACGCTGCTAGTCTACAGGACTGCTGAAAGCCTTGACAAGGAAAAGGCCCTTTTGTGGTTGAGAAGAAGGTATATAGGTACCGAAAACGGGCCGCTGCCGAACAACGACAGGGTCCTGGACAACGTACCGGACATACTATGGCTGATAAGCGAGAACGAGCCCTGGACGGTAAATTACAAGGGGGTGACCGTCATATCCTTCGGCCGCAGGAAGAAATCGCTGGTCGACCTCAAAACAAGGAAAGTTCATATAATGTAAAATGTTCCTGGAAATACTCCTCTTCTTTGCGCTGGGAATCGCATTGGGAGTTCTTGCCGGGCTCGTTCCCGGCCTGCATCCTAACACGATGCTGGTCGCACTCCTGTCCTTCTCCTTCTTGCTTGAGGGAAACCCTGCGTACTGCACGCTCGCGCTGATAGTTTCCCTGGCGGTTTCCAACACGATAGTAAACTTCATACCGAGCATATTCGTCGGCGCCCCCGATCCAGACACATGCCTCTCGGTCTTGCCCGGGCACAGGCTGCTTGCAAAGGGGGAAGGATACAATGCCCTGTTCCTGACAGTCGTCGGAGGGGTATCCGTAATGATATTCACGGTGCTGGCGCTTCCCTTCCTTCTATGGTTCATACCTTCCGTCTACGGCGTCCTCCATTCTTACATACACTGGCTCCTGCTCTTGGTTTTTCTCACGCTCCTGCTTCGGGAAAGGGGAAACAAAAAACTTCACGCCCTGTTTTTCTTCCTTGTATCGGGCGCCGCCGGCTTCATGCTAATGTCAGCGCTTCCTTCGCAAGAGGTGCTCTTCCCGTCGCTCACTGGACTTTTCGGCCTTTCCATCATCATCACTGGCATGACCCATTCCGTTTCGCTCCCGAAGCAGAAGCACAGGCGCGTGCCGGGTCATAAATTCATAAAAGGAGGGGTCGCGGGATGGCTGGCTGGGATGTTCGTGGGAATACTGCCGGGCATAGGCTCGGCGCAGGCAGGCGTTCTTGCGAATACCGTGCTGAAGGGGGATGAGAAGGACTTTCTGGTCGCGCTGGGAGGGATAAACACGGCCAATATAATGTTCACCTTCATAGCGCTCCACACCATATCAAAGGCGCGTTCGGGCGCGGCCGCAGCCGTATCGGAAATAGCACTAAGCATAGGAACAGGGGAACTGTACTTCATGACGATAATAGCGCTTCTGTCCTGCTTCACTGCGTCGCTGATAACATTATGGCTGGGAAAGAGATCGGTGAGCTTACTGGGGAAGGTCAGCTACAAGAAGCTCAATACAGCCGTGCTTGTGATAATTATCATGCTTCTGCTGGCATTTTCAGGTATATCAGGCCTGCTCATAGCGGTACTGTGCACCGTTATCGGTACGGCCTGTGCATCAATGGGCATAAAGCGCATGTACCTCATGGGATTTCTCATGTTCCCTACAATTCTTTACTTTTCAGGTTTGGCGCCCTACCTGTCGGTTTTCATGGGGCTCTGAAACGGTAACACGGACAGGCGCACGTTCATATGACGATATTACCCCCTTATTTCCTGTGGAAACGCGTAAAACGGAGTAAAATCGTTATCCTTAGGGCTTATATGAAGTTTTTATGAAGAATAACGTAACAAGGAGTAACCGACCCCCCTATTTCATGTGGAAATTCACGCAGTCAAACAAAACAAACATGAACATTCGTGCGGACGGGAAGAAAACGCTATCATATGACGCTGCGTGAACATGAACTAGCGCATAAGGGCAATACTGGCAGGGCCCCGTTCCGTCGAAAAGAGGAACGTGCCCCCGCAGGCACACCTGCCTAAAAGGGGAGGTCTTGCGAACGATTTGTGACATCTTCCGCATATGTATCCGTTAACATCATCTATGCCCACGGTAATCGGTTCTTCTGCCTCCTCCTTTCTGTTATGGTTGTTTATGGCTTCAGCGAGACCCATCTGCTTGCCCATGCCTAGCAGTTCCTCCTTGCTCACACCTATGGCAGTGAATATACGTTCCAGAGGAGGGAGGAGCTGGTTATCTATGTAGTACCTTGAGTCCAAGCTCAAACCCATCTCCTTCACGTAAGACGGATCCTCAGCTCTCTTCGAAAGCATGTCCATGCCCTTGACTATGACATAGCCGATCCTGTCCCCCGTGCCGGGTATTTCCAGTGCACCCCTCTGCTTCATCTTCTTTATGACCTCGACGTGAGGCTGTATGCCGGCATAGGCCTCGGGCTTCTTGGTTATGGTCTTGGTTATGGTCAACTTGTCTATGTCGACTTTCCCTTCAAGGAGGCCGTTCACGACAGTCTTGAAGTAATTCACGGCCTCCTTCACATCATTCTTCTTGAGTATGATTTCAATTATCTCCTTCATCGTTTCACCAGTAAGTTCACACCAGTCGCGGCGGACGGTCTCTATCCCCTTCATGACGATGCCTTCCTTCCATTCGCCATTCCCGCCTCTTTCCATAGACCATCCCATGTACCTTTTCTTCGTGAGCGGGAGGAACCGCATGAATATTTTCTCGAATTCAAGCTCCATGACACCCGGAAGCTTCTCGGTCATTTTCCTGGAAACATCCTTTCCT
>CAZSYZ010000013.1:0-23675 GCA_964611445.1 uncultured archaeon
AATGCGTTCGTCCGGAGCACGCTCGTTATCTCGTCACCCTCATAGGGCACCGGCTCGGCTATCAGCCTGAATCCAGTGCCCCAGTAGCCGAGGTCGCGTATGTCGCTGACGAACCTGTCCGCCTCCGGCCCGTAGATGTAGAGGGGCTCCTTCCTGCCCTCGAGGTTCATCGTGAGAAGCAGCCCTATCAGCCCCGCCCAGTGGTCCGCGTGCCAGTGCGTTATGAATATCCTCTTTATGCGCATGAAATTCAGGCCTGCCTTTATTATCTGCAGCTGCGTCCCCTCGCCGCAGTCGAACAGCATGACCTCCTTTTCGTGCCGCAGCCATATGGCCGCATGTCCTCTTTTCGGGGTTGGAACCCCCGATCCCGTACCGAGTATCGTAATCTCGATCATGTTAACCTTTTTGTTTCAGTGGTTAAAATCGTTTCCTTCCGTAGAAAAGCAACAAATTTAAATACAGCAGGAAATATTATGTGGGCGGGGTGGGACTTTGTTAAAGAGATGCAGCGAGTGCGGCTCCATGAGTTTCACAACCATATGCATAAAGACCGAAAAGCCCATATGCAGGTCGTGCTGTGACATCGACTGCGGCTACAACTTTTCCTGCTGGGGAAGATACTATTAGAAGTTATTCATTCTTCACGTCTTCTTCTTTCTTAACATCTTCCTTCTTTACATCTTCCTGCTGCTTTTCGGCCTTCCTGGCGTGTTCCTTCACCTTGCCCTTGTAGGCTTCCAGAAGTTCGGGGTTCTTCGCCACGACCTGCGCAGCCCTTGCCGAAAGGTTTACAGCGAAAGACCCTACTGGCTGGACAAGGCCAAGATACTTGTAAAGGTAGTACTCAAGGAGCTCTTTCGACTGGTTAAGCGATTCCGGCGTTACCTCTCCTCCTATATCCTCGCTCACGGACCTGAAAACCTTGTTAAGGAATGCCGGCTCTTCCGGCGTGGCATAGCTTATTACAGAGGCTATGACCGTCGAGAGCCTCTTCATGAGCTGGTCAAGCTTGTACCTCTTCCCTAGTTCCTTGGAATATCCGTCGACAATCGTGTCGAATATGTCGGTTACCGTTATGTCATTGAGGTTCTTCCTTATCAGCTTGGACTCGAAGTTCTCGCTGAACGCGACTACCTTATCGTTCCCGGCTGTCATCTCCTTCAGTATTCCCATTTCCACCAGGTTCTTCAGGTCCCCGGACGCATCCGGAAACCTGGGCGTTATGATGTTGTTGCTGACGGAGCCGCCCATCCTGAAAACGAACCAGAGTATTTCTGAAAGCTCATTTATTTTTGGTGAAAGCCTTATGAACTCGCCAAGAAATGCCTTCTCCGCAACCTCTGTGATTTTCTCCATGACGTATTTATGCTTCGAACAAATAAAAGCATTTTGGTGGTTCCAGTAGTTCCGAATGTAGACTGGAAAGGGACATTTCCGAACATTTTCGCATGGTATCTGTTAGCATTTAGGCGTCCATTCTTTCAGAAGAGGACTGGATGCCTATGAAAAGAGGCTCAGAGAAACCCGATTTTTTAATTGCGAATCCATTTCTTATTGTGGTCCAATGAAGGATGGCGTCATAGAAGGGAAGCGCGCGAGAAAATACGACGAGCACATACAGAAGAAGCACCCGAAAAATGACATGTTCAATGCACTGATATCCTCAGCGATAAAAGAGCATCCAAGAGTGGCCGACTTCTGTTGCGGTTCTGGTAAAACGATAGGACTTCTGAGGAATAGGGTCAAAGAAATAGTTGGTATCGACTATTCAACGAGATGATAAAGATAAACAGAGAGAAGTTCGGCAAGTTCAGAAACGTAAAGCTTCTGAAAAGTTCAGTCTCGGATACAAAACTCAGGAGTGAACATTTCGACTTCGTAGTCATACGTATGGGACTCCATCACATAAGAGACAAGAGGCCGGTTATTGACGAAATCCGCAGGGTATTGAAGCCCAGGGGAAAGGTTATAATAATAGACAAGGTCTGCATGAGCAGGTTCTTCTGCTTCATTTGCGAGCTTAAGCATCTGATTAGAGGAGACACGAGGATCTTTGATCACTTCATATTGAACAAGAGGGACACTCTCGGTCTTCTTAGAGGATTTTCCATTATCAGAGAAGTTCAGGTCACCAATAACCGGGGAATAAACGACATATTCGTTCTCGCCGAGAAGGGATGATTATCATTCGAAGAATACCAGTTCCCGTTGAGAAGGGACATGCATGACAATGCGTCAGATACGCAACTTATTTAAGTAATGGTTACTTTATTATCCATATGGATAAAAAAGTATCAGGTATAAGGGATTACGAAGTGATTGTCCCCTACCTTGGAAATTACGGTGCCGGGTTCCACATAAGGGAAATAGCAAGGAGGATGTCAATGAACCACAGGACCGTGCTGCTGGCCCTCAATTCCCTGGAAAAGCAGGGAATCGTAAAGCATCAGACTTCGGGGAGAAACAAGGTCTTCTATCTTAACGTGGATAACCCGAGGACAAAGGACCACGTGAGGGACGTCGAATCATACAGGCTCGGCCGCACACTCAATGACAATCCAACAATCAGGGAACTGTACTCTTCGCTTCTGAGCCCGCCGATTCCGGAAACTCCCATTGTCCTTTTCGGAAGCTATGCGAAAGGCGAGCAGGACAAAAAAAGCGATATAGACCTGCTTCTCCTCGAGAAGAACGGAAGGATTCTTGATGCCATCAGGAAATTCGAACTCAAGTACGGCATAAAGGTTCACGTCCAGATTCTGAGCCAGGACAAGCTCGAAAAGGGGTTCGGTGAGAAGGAAGCCCTGCTCTTCGAAATAGCTTCGAATCACATAATCCTGAACAATCAGAACGCTTTTGTAAACATCCTCTGGAGGCATTTCTGTGAATAAAATCAAATGGTGCCTGAACGTGAAGAGGGGCGTCAAGCTGACCAGACCGAACGAAAACCTTTCAAAGTCCTACATAAAGAAAGCGGAAGATTCGCTTATGTCTATGAGGGTCAATCTGAGGGAGGGGATAAAGGACTGGGCAGCTTCCGCGGCTTATTACGCGCGCTATCATATCCTTTACGCTCTGTTCATGAAGTGCGGGATAAAGTCCGAAATCCACGAATGCACCATAGAGATTGCAAGGGCGTTCTTTGGTGGCATGATTCCAGACGGCAGGATAAAAGAACTTGAGAATGCCAAGATCCAAAGAATAAATCTGCAATACTACACGGACAGGCTGGTCGAGGAGAGCGAACTGAAGGAGAACATGGAAACCGCCGGGGATTTCGTGATGGAGCTAAAGGGTGTTATAGACAAAATCGACCCGGAAAGCATAGAGGCCATAAGAAGGAAAATCAGTGACCTTAAATAGAGGGTCGTGGTTCTTTTCTACCGGCGGGTCTGCAGCGGATTTTGCGAAACTATCAGGCGTGAGCGCCAAGAGAACACGCTTGGTAAATACTTCACCCTCAGAAAGACCATAGTGCAGATATAACCCAAAAATTCAGGCTCTCATGATAACGGTCCTGAATCTGCTTTGGTAGATTTTTACATTCGGAAGTACTGGGTTCCAGTAGTTCCGAAGGTAGGTCGGGAAAGGGTCGTTTCCCGACATTTTAGCATCGTGTCTGTTATCCCATGAGTAACCGGTCGGCTGGAAAAAGGTCAAGTGTATACAAAAAGAGCGTCAGAAGTCCGGTTTTTCGGCAATCAGAGAAGGCCTAGGCTAACAAAACATAGTAGCCAGGGAACAGAAACCGCTACGTACGCTCGTCGAGAATCATGTAAAGAACGGTTCCGAAGAGCTTTTCAGGCACGATTTATTCCTTTCAGGTTCATCAGTATGATTTCCTCCACAAGATAATTGAAGGACTCGTCATCTCTTTTCGTCGATCTCTTTGTAAGATCTAGATACATGTCGAAATAACCTAAAGGAAGGTCAAGGACGGGAATTCCATGACTCCTGAGTATATGCAGCATCAGCAATCTGGATATTCTGCTGTTCCCATCGGTGAATGGGTGTATCCGCTGGAATTCGTTGTGAAAGAAGGAAGCGAATCTTATTATATCTGCCGTGTGACTTTTTCTGCTCTCGAATTCCCGGTATTTTTTCAGCAGTTCATCAAGTTTCAGTGGCACCAGATTCCAGTCGCATGTCTTGAAATCAGGATTGAACTTTATTCTCACGTTGTGCTTTCTTATCTTTCCTGCACCGAAGATGTGAGACATCGCAATCTTATGATACTCAAGAATCAGACCGAGATCCAGCTTCACTTTCTTTTTCGCGTTTCCCATCATGAGATCCACGGCTTTCCTGTAATTCGTCGTTTCCTGTATATGCTCAAGCTTTCGCTTTTCCGGTACAATATTCTCAAGTATCAGCTTCTGTGTTTCAGGCAGCGTCAGCGGGTTCCCTTCAAGGTTGAGACTGGAATAAATGTAATCGGCCTCCTTGTTTCTCTCTATATCTTCGACTGCAGTATACTCGATCCTGAGCTTTCTCCTGTATTTCTTCAACTCCTTTTCGATTTCCGGTATCAGGCTGCGTTTGACATCCGTGTAGAATTCTATCTTTTTGCCGAAGAAACCTGCCAACTCCGTAAGGAAATGGTGCCTCAGCAACTTGCATTTCAGCGGCTTTCTTGACATAACGAGCAATAAACCGTATTTCGACAGAGCGCTGACATAAAGACTGAAAGTCTGGGGGTGGATTCCTACGTCATTGTTTGTGAAAAATTCCTTTCTTGCAGCTTTCAGGATGAACTCAATCATGGTCTTCTTGAGCATGAGATTATAATTGATACGATTCTTTACGCAAAACGATATCAATCCGAACAATTTCTTTGATCCGCTGTCAGGGACGACTTTTACGGTCCTGTTTCTTCTGACATATCCTTCCTTCTCCAGACTCATTACATGATTGAAAATTGCTTTATATTCGCTTCCCGGCTTGTTCATGGCTTCCGCTATGTCTTTCGGCCTAATCTCTCCTTCAGATGCAATAACATAAAAAACGTCATATTTTGATACCATAAGATATTATGCGTATCGTGCATTTATAAATGTTTCTATTATTCACTTTTTATGTATATTTTATCCATTTTACATGAATTTTGTCTATAAGTCTTTATGAGTCTTTCTCATCAATCTTTCCGGAACTATTCTTAGTACCAGCTGGCAATAGATAAAAGTAGCAGAACTTATCTATTGGCAATAGAAACATTGAAATCTGCTGTTCATAGGGGACGAGATTTCCGGCCATGATTTCTTTGTAGAGTAGCCCGTCCCAGGAGATTGGTTGCCTTTTATTTCACAAAAACATCTAATTGTGATGATAAAGGGAATAGCCTTTGACCTCGATGGGGTCTATTTCAAATCCGGGAAGGAGGAGTTCATAGAAAGGCTCTCGAAAAGGTTCGGCGTAGAAAAGGCTTCCATAGAGGAACTCTTCTCAAGCAGCGAAATGATGTCAAGGTACGTGAAAGGCGAAGTCGAAGGCAGGGATTTCTGGGCGTACGCGATGAACCATCTGGGAATAAAATCCGCCATGGATGAACTCATGCATATGCTCGCCGATTCATATGAGGTATATCAAAAATCCAGAGAACTGATGGAAAAACTAAGGTCAGAGGGGTACAAGATAATAGCATGCTCGAATAATTACAGGGAAAGGGTGGAATCTCTCAACGCCAGATTCGGATTCATGAAGGACTTCGACTTTTGCATTTTCTCTTACGAGCACCACATGTTCAAACCAGAGCTTTTCAGAATCGTTGCGGAAAAGACTAATCTGGCCCCGGAAGAGATACTTGTACTCGACGACAACGATGCAATACTCGAAGAACTCCGGAAGATGGGCTTCGAAACGATCCACTGCGAAGAATCCTGCGTCATTGAAAAAGAGCTGTCCAAGAAACTGCAGACTGACAGATGATTGGAATATTCCGGGCACCAAGAGAAAACGTTTGGTAAACTGCATACTCTCAGAAAGATCACAGTGCAGACATATCCCAAAAATACAGGCCCTAGTGCTATCGGTTTCTGATTTACTTTGGTAGAAATTTGCATTCGGAGGTACTGGATGCGAAGAACAGGTTCCTGTGTATAAGATAAAGGGACGGGAGAAGGGGGACTAAAGCCCTGCCTCCTTCCTGAGTATCTCAGCCTTGTCGGTCTTCTCCCACGTGAACTCCGGACCTTCCCTCCCGAAGTGCCCGTAGGCTGCAGTCTTGAGGTACCTTGGCTTCTTTAGGTCCAGCACCCTTATTATGTCGGCCGGTTTCATGGGGAAGTGCTTCCTTACAAGCCTGGTTATCTGCTCCGTGGGTATTTTGTTCGTGCCGAAGCAGTCCACGTGTATGGAAACGGGCTCCGCGACTCCGATGGCGTATGCAAGCTGTATCTCGCACCTGTCGGCAAGGCCGGCTTTCACTATGTTCTTTGCCGCGTACCTCGCTGCATAGGCTGCCGACCTGTCAACCTTTGACGGGTCCTTTCCAGAGAAGCAGCCGCCGCCGTGCCTTCCGACTCCGCCGTACGTGTCCACTATTATCTTCCTTCCGGTGAGGCCGGCGTCCGCAAAGGGTCCTCCTCTTACGAAAGCGCCTGTCGGGTTTACATGGAACTTGGTCTTCCCGTCGAGCCATCCCCTGCAGACGGGCTTAATGACCTTCTCTATGACCTCCTGCTTTATCTGGCTGTATGCCACGTCCTCATCGTGCTGGGTCGATACGATCACGGTGTCCACCCTCACTGGCTTCCATACCTCGTCGTATTCCACGGAAACCTGGGACTTCCCGTCGGGCCTTATCCATTTTATCTCCCCGCTTCTCCTGACATCGGCCAGCCTCTCGGTCAGCCTGTGGGCCAGAATTATCGGAAGCGGCATGAGCTCCGGCGTCTCGCTGCACGCGTATCCGTACATCATCCCCTGGTCACCGGCGCCCTGCTCCTTGTGGAGGCCCTTGCCGTCGCTGACGCCCTGGTCTATGTCGGGCGACTGCTCCGTTATCTGAGACCATACGGTGCACGTCTCATACTCTATTCCGTACTCCGCCTTCGTATATCCTATCTTCTTTATGGTCTCCCTCGCAATCCTCGGCACGTCCACCCATCCTCTCGTCGTCATCTCGCCGAAGACCATGATACCGCCGTTCTTCGTGGCCGTCTCTATCGCCACCCTGCTGTTCGGATCCTGCCTGAGAGCCTCATCGACCACGGCATCGCTTATCTGGTCGCACATCTTGTCCGGATGCCCTTCAGTAACAGATTCCGAAGATATTATATGCCTTTCAGCCATGAAATCACCTTGTCATTATATATTCACTTAATCCGTGAATACACAGAATTGGCGGAATCCATTTATATATTTTTTTATATTCAATAGTCCAATATTATAACTGTTGGTTATATGATAACCGGGAAGTACCTGAAGGGGCTGAGGGAGAAGGCTGGGCTTTCCCAGATAGAGCTCTCCCGCCTGGCGAACATATCGCAGGCGCACATAGCAAAGATAGAGACCGAGAAGGTCAACCCCAGGCTCTCGACCGTGAACACGCTCCTCTCCATACTTCAGAAGAAGGAAAAGGTAGTGACATGCGGAGAAATAATGTCGAGGAAGGTCATCCCGGTCAGGCTCAACGACACCGTGAAAAAGGCCATAGGCATCATGAGGAACTTCGACATCTCCCAGCTGCCCGTGATAGAGAAGGGCAGCGTCATGGGCTCCGTGACGGAATCCACAATCATAAAGAACATGGGCAAGAACCCCTCCTACATAAAGGTCAGGGACATCATGGATGCGCCCTTCCCGATAGTGAGCGGGGACGACTCCATCGACATACTTCCGGATCTCCTGGGGCTGCGCCAGGCCGTGCTCGTCAGCAGGATGGGGAAGATAACGGGTATAATAACGAAGTTCAACCTGCTGGATGCTAGATAGAGACTGACACCACTGGCGCCATCTGCCATCTCATGTCCTCAAGCTTCCGCAGGGCTTCCTGGACGCCTGCGTCATCCTTGGACATCCCCCTCCTCCCGGCCTGGTACTTCACAAGCTCCGACGCTATGTCGACCAGAGTGAGTGGCATGATTTCAGGCTCCTTACCTCCACCCTTGACAAGGTTCTTACCGATCTGGCCGCCGTTGGTCACGCTCCAGTCGATGCCGTTCGTCGTGGTCAGGAGCGCCTGGTAGCCGTCCGTCTTCGCATACGACGGCCAATCGTGAACCTCTACGTGCAGCACATCGTAGCCGTAATGCATGATGGACTTCAGCCCCTGCTCTCCTATCTTCCTTCGCATGCGGTCGTTGAGACCGCCGAATGTATGGCTCGGATCGTATCCGAGGAGTATCCCGTTATTCTTTATGTCAGGGTCCTCCTTCAGGAACCTTATCCATTCCACGTTGTTGAAGTTCCTAGCGTCCGGGTCCTGGTCCTCGGACTTCATGATGTCTTCCACATAGGCCCTGTATGAGCCGTCGAAGTTCCCGTCCGGGGGTATAAGCTCCTGTCCCCTGACGCAGTAGATTATGCTGCCGTTATTCTCCAGCCTCATCAGGGAGCCCACGGAATCGTCGACCTTTATTCCCTGCATCGGAGTCTTAAGAAGCACGTTGAACGGGGTCAATCCCACCCTGTAGAGCAGTGCGTATGCCTGATTTGTCCTCGCGCCCACCTGTATGTAGTCCCTTTCGGGCTCGAGATACTTCTCGAAGTGCTTTATGTCCTCTTCCGACATACATTCGCTGACTATGGACATCTCATACTTCTCTGCCACTTCCTTTAGCCACGGCATTCCCTTTACGCCCACGCCCTCGAAAACGCCATTACCGTTCTTGTCATGCGACTTCGTGCGGGGTTTCCAGAGGCCTTCCCGGTACGCGACGACTATGCCAAATGGTTCTACGACGTCCTTAACATGATATATGCTGTCTGCCTGCGTCATCGTCTGTTCGTAGCTTTCACCGGAGCACGGTCCTCCAACAAGGCCTATGTTCCCGTCTCCCGCTTCCAGACCCGATAGGTATTTCACTTACATCACCTCTGAACTCTATAGCTCCGGCTCACCGGATGAGACCAACGGAAGAGAAAAGCGTCTGGGGCTTGTCTTCTTCAATCGAGAATCAGGGTGAGCCGGGAACCAGTGACAGAGCTAGCGCTCAAAAAACCAAAAATACTGGTATGCGCCGCACTGATGGCTCATGGATATATTTTGGAGACGCACCTTTTTAAACGGATATGCCAAATTGTATTCATGGACAAAAAGCTCCTGGATGGCATCGTTTCCGACATAAAGAGCGAAAGGGGGGTAGAGGCCGTGTACCTTTTCGGCTCTCATGCCAACGGGAACCCGAAGCCCTACTCGGACATAGACATATGCGTCATAACCGGGAAAGGAGCGAACGAAAGGTCCATACTTTCAAACTCGTCCAAAAAAGTAGATACGAGCATCTTCTGGAAACTTCCCCTGAATGTCAGGTACAGGGTGATAAAGGAAGGCGAGCCCCTCTTCGTCAGGAACGGGCTGCGGATGCACAGGATAAAGGTGAGGACCGTGCTCTCGTACCTCGACTTCAAACCGGTCCTGGACAGGCATTTCTCGAGATTCCTGAGTTGATATGATGTATGACAGGGAGCGCATCGGAAAGATACTGAGCGACATGGAGAGATACTTCTCGGACCTTGATGAGATAGGCATAAAAAGTATTGGCCATCTGTCCGAAAAGAAGGACTTCGTGAAAAGGATAAAGCCGAAAATTCTCTTAACCGGTCACTGATTTTTAGCGTCTACTTTTTCTCCCCGCACGCCTCAAGAAGCTTCTCCCACTCGGAGTCCACGTGCTTCTGTATGTTCTCCAGCACGTACTCGTTGCCGGGCATGAAGAGGTGCTTGAATCTCGCCTGCGTCTTGATGAATTCCACCGCCGGTATCCTGTTGGCGGGCTTGTAGTTGAGCCTGTACTTCCCGTTCTCTATTTCATAAAGCGGCCATATGCAGCTGTCCACGGCCAGCTTGGCCAGCCTTACGGTGTCCCTAGGCATGGAGCCCCAGAGCGTCGGGCATGTGGACATCACCACAAGGACAGCCGGGCCCTTCACGCTGAAGGCCTTCTCCGCCTTCATGCTGAGGTCCACTAGGTTGGCCACCGATGCCTGGGCAACGTACGGGATGTTGTGAGCGGCCGATATCTTCACGAGGTCCTTCTTGAACTCCTGCTTGCCGGGCCTCTTCTTCCCGGCGGGGTCCGTGGTGGCCGACGCCCCGAGCGGGGTCGCGCCCGACCTCTGTCCTCCCGTGTTCATGTAGCCCTCGTTGTCGTAGCAGACGTAGACGAAATCCTCTCCCCTCTCCAGGGCGCCGGAAAGGGACTGTATGCCTATGTCGTAGCTGCTGCCGTCTCCTCCGAAGGCTATGAACTTCATGTCCTCCTTGATCTTGCCCTTCCTCTTCATGGCATTGTACGCGGCAACCACGCCCGATATGGTCGCCGGCGCGTTCTCGAAAGCGGAATGTATCCAGGGGATGTCCCAGCTGCTGAAGGGATATATGGTGCTCGCGACCTCGAGGCAGCCCGTCGCATTTGCAGCCACAATCGGCTTGTCGGTGGCCGCCAGTATGGTCTTGACTATGATGGGGGCCGCGCAGCCGCCGCACATCCTGTGCCCGGAGGTGAACTTGGGATTGCGTGCTATCCTCTCGGCGAGCTCTTTCGGGTTCATTCGCTCGCCTCCCTCAGCCCGAGGTACTTCTTCTCCCCGCTGACCTTTCCGGCGAGCATCTCCTTGAGGGCATGCTCCACGTGGCTTTCCAGCAGGTCCCTGCCGCCGAGCCCGAACGTGTAGCTCTGGAGGCCGGGCTTCTTTTTCAGATGATAAACCGCGTTCCTCACTTCTCCGTAAAGTGGACCGTGCGCGCCGAACGACATGGACCTCTCGAGCACGGCGACGTTCCTCGCGCCGCTCAGGGCCTTCGCGACTTCCTCGTACGGGAACGGCCTGAACAGCCTGAGCCTGAGGAGGCCGACTTTCTTCCCCTGCTTTCTCATCTTCTCTATGGCGGACCTCGCGGTGCCTGCCGCAGAGCTCATCGTGACTATGACTGCCTCGGCGCCATCCATCCTGTACTTCTCGAAGAATCCGTAATCGTTGCCCGTGATCCCTGAAAGCTCCCTGCCTACCTGCAGGTAAACCTTCGGCACCTTCTCCATGGCGTTCTGCTGCTGCCTCTTGGTCTCGAAATAGTAGTCCTGGAGCTCGATCGCTCCCACCGTTATCGGGTTCCTGTGGTCCAGGAGCGAGAAGGGAGGCTTCCTCTCGCCGATGAACTTCCTGACCACGGCATCATCGTATATCTTCACGTTCTGGACGCAGTGCGAGGTGATGAATCCGTCCTCGCAGACCATCACCGGCAGCTGTACGTCCGGATGCTCAGCGAGCCTCAGCGCGAGGAAGACGTTCTCGTAGGCCTCCTGCGCGGTCTCGTTGTATATCTGTATCCAGCCGAGGTCGCGCGCGCCCATGCTGTCGGAGTGGTCGCAGTGTATGTTTATGGGGGCGGACAGCGCCCTGTTCGCAACGGGCATGACTATCGGGCACCTCAGCCCGGAGGCCACGCCGACTATCTCCCACATGAGCGCGAGCCCTGCGGAGCACGTGGCAGTCATGGCCCTCGCGCCGGCCATCGAAGCCCCCACGCATGCGGACATGGCTGAATGCTCAGACTCGACCCTGACCATCTCCGTGTCCACCTTGCCGTCGTTCGCGAACTTTGAGAAGGTCTCGACTATGGACGACTGCGGCGTTATCGGATACGCGGCGACTACGCCGGGGTTAATCTGCCTCATGGCCTCCGCTATCGCGTAATTCCCCGTGAGGGGCTGCACCGTGAACTTCGCCCTGCGCTTTGCTTCAGTCATCATGAACACCATTACTTGTGGAACTTGCTCTCCTCTTCCATAGTTATGCACTTGACCGGGCAAACGCTGCTACAGATTCCGCATCCCTTGCAGTAGTCGAGGTTTATCTTCCCTCTCTTGCCGTCCTTGAAAGGGACGGCGTTGTCCGGGCAGTTCGTCACGCAGAACGAGCAGTTTATGCACTTGCCCTCGTCGATCACGGGCCTGAAGGCCCTCCACGAGCCCGTCTTGTTCATGAGGGCGGACGCCCGCCTGGTTATCACGCCACCTATGGGTATCTCTCTCCATCCCAGCTTCTTCTTCGTCTGCGCCTCCGTCGGGTACTTTTCCCTGCTCATCCCTTAACCTCTTTGTACGCCCTCCTGATGGCGTTGATGTTGGCGTCCGTCTTCTCGCGGCCTATCTTATTCAGGAACATGCCCTCGACCCTCTTTTCAACATAATTCATCTCTATGACGCCCGTGACCTTTATCAGGGCTCCTATCATGGGCGTGTTGGGGATGTTCCTGCCGAGAAGGTCTATGGAAATCCCCGTAGCGTCGACCGTGCATATCCTGCCGGCGAAGCCCGTTTTCTTCTTCATGCCGGCCGGGCTCTCCACGGTGTTGACTATAAGTATGCTGTCCTTCTTCATACCCTGGGTGACGTCGATCTGCCCTATCAGGGTCGGGTCTATGACGAGCACCGTGTCCGGCTCAAGGACCGGCTCGTAGGTGGTTATGGGCCTGTCAGAAATCCGGGCGTAGGTCTTCATGGGGGCGCCGGTCCTCTCGGGGCCGTACTCGGGGAATGCCTGTATCTGCTTGCCCTGATCAAGCGCCGCCTCGACTATGAGCTGGGAAGCCGACTTGGCGCCCTGTCCTCCGCGGCCGTGTATCCTTATCTCGATCATAGTTACACTTGATTTTATGGATAGAATATTAAATAATACCAACCGTTTAAATAGGTTAATACCGGGACAACGTTGAATTATTTAAATGATGAATCACTACCTTAGTTAACGGTGTTTTTATGATTGACGAAGAGAAAAAGAAGGCGCTCGGGGAAGGTCTTGACATACTGCTTTCGCTCCAGAGGAAGTTCCAGGAGGACAGCGGTTTCGATTTCTGGAAGGAGAGCCCGGAGAAGCGGAGGGACATGTTCATAAGGATGCTCTTCGCCGCCATAGACGAGCTTGCCGAGGCCGGCGACGAGGTCAACAGGTGGTGGAAGCGCGACAGGAAGGAACCCGAGGCGCTGCAGCAGAGGCGTGACAAGATAATGGAAGAAATGATAGATGCACTTCACTTCTATCTCGGGGCGCTGCTCATACTGGAGGCCGACGGGAAAGAAGTTGCAGAGACCTATCTGAAAAAGAACAGTCTGAACTTCGAAAGGCAGAAGGACAAAAGGCATGGTTACATATAGGTGGCCGAATGAAAGTCGATCCAGTCCGCGAGAAGGCCGAGAAGAAGAGGCAGGCGCTGGAAAAGAGGCTGCGGATTCCCAAGGTAATGTTCGCAGTGCTCTTCGCGGCGCTGTTCATAGTCCTAACGAAGACCAAGATGTTCCCGATACTGGGCACCGAGTTCAACTTCTCCATGGGCGTGATGTTCGGGCCCGCGCTCGGCGGCCTCCTCGGGCTGAACCTCGGCGTCGCCACGATCATACTTTCGCAGGCGGTAGGGGCCGCCATAGGGCTGTACACCATAAAGGACACGCTGAGCCTGCTTGTGTTCTTCCCCATACTCTTCGGCGCGGTCTACTTCTCCAGAAGCCTCAAAGGGGACAAACGGATGATGGCGATTCCCGCCGCGATGATTATCATGTTCCTCCTGCATCCGATAGGTCGCGAGGTCTGGTTCTACTCGCTTTTCTGGCTGATACCGGTAGCCGTGGCCCAATTCAAGGACAGGATAGATTCCGCGCTCAGGCATCCCGTCGCCAGGACATATTCATACTCCCTGGGCACGGCCTTCGTCGACCATTCGGTAGGCTCCGTCGTATACCTGTGGTTCCTGAGCATACCCGCTCAGTTCTGGGTTGCCGCCATACCGATAACGCTTTTCGAGAGGCTGCTGATAGCGCTCGGCATAACATTCAGCTTCCACGCGGTCAAGGCCGCGATGAACGCGCTGCAGGATGCCGCCCTGGCCGTGGCACATTCACAGGCCGAGACGCAGGAGGAGAAGCAGAAGGTCGCACTGCCCGCATGATTACTTACTGAGCGAGAGGGCGAATTTCCCCGCACGCTCGAGGTGCTCGGGCTTAGGGCATCCGCGCCTCCAGAGCCCGAACGTCTGCCCGGGGCACACGAAGCTGCCGACTACATCATAGCCTTTATCCTCAAGAATCCGCTTCATCCTGTCTCCTGCGACAACATTCCCTCCGTTACCCGATGTCTCGAACACGGCCGCTTTTCCCTTTTTGACCGCCGGCAGGCCCTCCAAGAAACTCATGATTCCGCCGCCTGCCCTTCTCCCGTACACGCCGGAGCCGGCTATGATGAAGGAGCCTTCGGGGACTGACTTGACACCCTTGACGTTATGGGCACTGGTCTTCAGCGCGCCCGCAATGGCCTCGGCTATCTTCTTCGTGTTGCCTGTCCTCGTGCAGTAGACCACGAAAGGATTCATGATTCTATATTGTTTAATGTTTATATTACATTTTCACAAATGAAGCGTATGGAAAGCTTTGCCGAGGCGCTGCTGGGGGAGGTCGAAAGGAAGCGGAACCCTTCGGCGGTCGGGCTTGACCCGGAGTTCGCAAAGCTCCCCGACTGCCTGAAAGGCGGCATCGTGGAAAGCCCGCAGTCGGCCTCCGCCGCCGTGCTTGAGTTCAACAAGGTCATAATAGACTCCGTGAGGGACATCGTCCCGGCCGTGAAGCTCCAGTCGGCCTTCTACGAGATGCACGGGGCCGCCGGGGTCAGAGCGCTCTGGGAGACGGCCGAATACGCGAAATCCAGGGGCCTCGTCGTGATCGGCGACCTCAAGAGGAATGACATAGGCAACACCTGCAGGGCGTATTCGAAGGCTTATCTGTACAGGGACTCCCCCTTCGGCTCCATAACCGTGAACCCGTACCTCGGTTCGGACGGCATAGAGCCCTTTCTGGAGGACGTCCGCGAGAACGGGAAGGGCATATTCGTCCTTGTCAAGACATCGAACCCCTCTTCAGGCGATATACAGGACCTCGATGCAGGCGGCAGGAAGGTCTACGAGAGGGTGGCGGAACTCGTCGGCCGGTGGGGCTCGGAATCGACGGGTTCCAATGGATATTCTTCAGTCGGCGCGGTCGTGGGCGCCACCTATCCTCAGGAGGCGGCTTCCCTCAGAAAGCTGATGCCAAAGAGCATTTTCCTGGTTCCCGGCTACGGCGCCCAGGGAGGCAGCGCACGGGACGTCATGCCGTGCTTCAACGGGGACGGGCTTGGTGCCGTTATATGCTCTTCCCGCGGGATAATATTCGCCTCGAGAGGGGATGACTTCGGCGAGGCCGCCAAGCAGGCCGCGCTGAAGATGAAGAGCGACATAACGGCGGCAATGAAGGGCAAGGGCATATGCCCTTGGTAGCGGCTTCATGCATTTTTATATATAACATCCAAATTAGTCTTGAGGTGCTGCCATGAAGGAGTACGAAAAGCTTCTGGAAAGATGCATGTGCAAAATACCGCGGGAGTGCAAGGAAGGTGTAAGGTTCACCATGCCCAAGGCCGACGTCCTCATACAGGGCGCGAAGACCATCGTCAACAACTTCTACGAGGTCGCGAACACGCTCAGAAGGGACCCGAAGCACATGCTGAAGTTCTTCCTGAAGGAGCTGGCCACCTCCTATGAGGAGATTGAAAAGAAGGTCGTCTTCCAGGGAAGGTTTCCCGGCCCGCTCATGAACAGGAAGCTGGACATTTACGTGAAGAACTACGTCCTCTGCCCCAACTGCTGCAAGCCCGACACCAAGCTCCTCAAGTCTGACAGGATAGAGTTCATCAAGTGCGAAGCCTGCGGCGCCAAGCAGGCCGTCAAAAGGATCTAAGTAAAGCTTTATTTTAGTAACGACAAATCATTTACATGGCGTCAAGAAAAGCGCAGATGTTCGTGGTGACGGCGGTGTTCCTGACCAGCATGCTTTTCGTCGTGCAGCAGATATTCATGACATATGCCGCCATCGACACGTCCGCGCCTTTCAAGACAAGGCAGGTCTATGTGATGAAGAACATCATAGACAGCGTCAACGAGACCATCAGGACGGCGGACAACGGCCTGGCAGGGTGCCAGGAATTCCAGAAGAACCTTGAGGAGCTGCTGTCGCTGCTGAGAGACGACCTGAGCTCGGAGGGGTTCATATTCGAGGCCAGCTATGAAATCGACTGCAGCAGATGGTCCTACGCATCCGGAAAAGCGCCGCTCTCACTCAGCATAAGGCTCTCTGAAACCTATGACATCAGCGGCAACATGATTAAGTTCTATCATGCTTGATTATGGGCCCGCCCGGATTTTCAGCGGCCTTTTAGAGGCTTCCGCCTTCTCCCAAAAGCCTGCAAGCCAAAACCCCTTGAAGGGAATTGGCAGCCTTTGAGGCGTTTCCTCTGCGCACCGCGATTTCGGCTCTTGCGTCAGCTTACTTTCCGGCGCGCGCTTTGGCACGCTTGCTTGTGCCAAAGGGTGCATTTGAACCGGGGACCTCCGCCGTGTGAGGGCGGCGTCATAACCGCTAGACCACAGGCCCACGAATGTTTATTTCGTACAGCAGGAATAAAAACATTATCACGCATGGGGCGGGAGGAAGCGCGTGAAATTGGCGTACCCGAAGAACACTATCGCCCCTACGGTTATGAGCGCCTTGAGTATCTTCCTCGTCAGCGAGACCTTCTCGTATATGTGCGGATTCGCGTAGATGGCGTAAATCTCCTTTGAGTAGAACGGCACCATCGCGAAGCCTATGACCATTATGATGACGTAGGTCCCGGGGGTGTCAAGGAACCTGAGCCCGAGCCCGTCGGCGAGAAAATAATAGGCTGTGTTTATCGCGGTTACTATCATCGATGCGACGGCTTCAATCATCTTATGCTACCCTTTGACTTTCAGTCAGCACGTTACATGAAAAATGCCGACAACCCTGCGTCCTTGGGCGGAGAACGCATTGAACACTTCCACTGCCTTCGGTGTGTTTTCCGCGTATATCTTAATCCCCCTGTCCTCCGCCCACTGCATGACTTCTGGAGCTATTCTTACCACTCCCTCCTGCCCCGTTCCTATCACCACTATCTGCGGACCGGCCTTCATCACCTTGAGGAACTCGCCCATCTCTAAGGTGTGCTCCTTCCCCCTGAAAGATACCCTTCCGTTCCAGTAAACGGTCATGTCCGAATCATAAGGCTTCCCGTTTATCGTTATCTCGCCGAATTTCGTGCCGTCTATCTTGACATTGGCCATAACAATTAATTGTCTTTCTCTGAATAAAAACCATTTTCCTTTAGAGAATAAAAGCAGGCCGGGACAAAATATGATTTATGGCCATGCTTACGGAGGAGGAAAGGAAAAAGTCGATGGATTGCTCGGTAAGAGACGCGTTCTTCTCTTCCATACTTTTCTATCTGACGTCCACGTTTTTCGGCGCGTTCGCCGTCGCCCTGGGGGCGGACAACGTGTACATCGGCCTCCTGGCTTCAGTGCCGCTCGTCCTGTGGACGCTCGCCCAGATACCGGCGGCAAGGGCTGTCGACAGGAAGGGGAGCAGGAAGAGGATAACCATGGTCTCGCTGCTGCTGTCCAGGATCATGCTCGTGCCCATAGCGCTGATACCTGTGCTGTTCATACAGAACGCGCTGCTGTTTCTGATAGTCTTCGTGTCGCTCTCCACGTTCTTCGCCGCGTTCTCAAACCCCGCGTGGGCGTCGTGGATGGCCGACGTGGTCCCGGAGAGCATAAGGGGAAAATTCTTCGGAAGGAGGCTCAGGGAATACACGCTGGCCTCGATATACGCCCTCTTATTCTCGAGCGTCGTGTTATCGATCTTCCAGAAGCCCGACCTTACGGGATTCCAGATAATATTTACAGTCGGCGTGGCAGCCGGGCTGATATCCGTCTACTTCATCGGAAGGATGAAGGACCCCGGAATGCCGGACACCACAGGCACGGGCGAGAGCAGCCTCAGGCATTTCTGGCAGAATACCATGATGAGGAAGTTCATACTGATATTCTTCGTTTGGCACCTCGGTGTGACCATGTCGGTCCCGTTCTTCGTGGTGAGGCTCATAAATTACATGGGCGCCGGATACGAATGGGTAGCGTTCCAGGTGATAACCTTCAGCATCTCCATGGCGGCATTCCACAGCCTGTGGGGCAGATACCTGGACAGGTTCGGCAGCCGCGTCATACTGTCGCTCTGCGCCCTCGGCTCGGCCTTTTACCCATTCTTCTGGCTTTTCGCCAGGGTGCCCATGCACGTAATACCCATAGAGATACTGAGCGGCATAGCATGGAGCGGCGTGAACCTGGCGTACTTCAACTACCTCCTTGAGATAAGCCCCTACCAGAAAAGGCATTTCTATCTCGCGCTCTTCTACATAGTCTTCGGACTGGCCGGCATAATGGGACCGATAACGGGCAGCATACTCGCCTCGGCATTCGAGAGCCAGTCGTTCCTGACGTTCACCGGCCTCGAGGTGGTGTTCTTCTTCTCATGGATCGTGAGGCTTCTCGGCGCGGTCCTGTTCATAAAATTCCTAGAGGAAATCCCGATAAGGCAGAAGGTGAAGACAAGCTACGTCTTCGGGGAACTGATGAAGTACGGGCAGAAGAAGGCGCTCACGGGTGTGTACCTGACAAGGACCAGGGGCGCCAGTGCCTTCAGCAAGGTAACGAAAAGGGGGCTGGCCGGGGTCAGGAACGGAGTAAGGCGCATAAGCAGTACCGGAAAGCACATCAAAGACCGAAGACGCCGACGTCCCCGTAGACAGGTCCGCTGGGCGTGAGCCTGCTGCTCTTGAGGGCAAAAGTCCCGACTTCGAGATTCCCGAAGGCTTCCCCGCGCAGCGAAGACACGGACTCCGAAAGCTTTGCCCTGTCCCGGACGAATCTCACGCGTCCCAGCGTGACATGAGGATGAAATCTGGAATCCTTCTGAAAACCGTGACGCTCCAATGCATTATCGATCTTCCCGTGGAGCTTCATGAAAGGCGTCTCCGGCTCGACGCCGGCCCAGATGACCCTGACGCGGTCCGGGCCGGGAAACGCGCCCAATCCCCTGACCGAGCACACGAAAGGCTCCTGCTTCACGGACCCGAGCGACTCCTTTATCCCTTCAACCTTGCCCTCGTCCACTTCCCCGAGAAACCTGAGCGTGACATGGAGATTCTCCTCCTCCACCCATTTTATCCCGGCGCATTCGTCACCTATCTTTCCCTGCGCAGAGGCGAGCTTCCCGCGCACATCCGCCGGAAGACCGGCAGCGATGAAGAGTCTCATAAGAATACTGGGAATTCATTAATAAAAAATGGAACCAAAGAGGTTTCATGAAGCTCGGCGTTCTCTTTTCCGGGGGAAAGGATTCATGCTACGCGATGTACAAGGCCATGGAGGTGGATGATGTCGTATGCCTGATTTCGATACTGTCCGAAAATCCTGAAAGCTACATGTTCCACACGCCTAACATAGGTCTCACGAAGCTACAGGCGGAGGCCGTGGGCCTTCCGCTGCTGCAGAGGACGACGAAGGGTGCCAAGGAAGAGGAGCTCGAGGACCTGAAAGCGGCAATCTCCGAAGCTTCCAAAAGATTCGGGATAGAGGGCGTCGTGACCGGCGCCGTGAAGTCCGTTTACCAGTCGGAGAGGATGCAGAGGATTTGCGACGAACTGGGGCTGGAATGCGTGAACCCGCTCTGGCACATGGACGAGAAGAAGCTTCTGGAGGAACTTCTCGAAAAGGGATTCAAGGTCATGATATCCGGGGTGTTCGCCTATCCGCTCGGCAGTAAATGGCTAGGAAGGATAATTGACAGGACTGCCATGGAAGAGCTGGTCGGGCTGCGGGAGAAATACGACATAAGCCCGGTCGGGGAAGGCGGCGAGATAGAGACCACGGTCCTGGACGCCCCGTTCTTCAGGAAGGCGTTGGAGGTTACCGGTTCCCGTGTGCAATGGGAAGGAGATTCCGGATGGCTGGAAGTCAGAAAATGTGTATTGAAGGGGAAAGGATGACATGTCTAAAATGAAACTACTCACAGGCATCGCGAACAACCTCGCGGACAGCTTCACGAGCGTCACCAACACCGAATACCTGTACGAGATAAAGTATCTTTTAAAGGAAGGCAAGATAGAGATAGATTTGCTTTCCGGGAAAGTCGTGCCGAAAAAGCTGCAGACTGAAAACGCGAAGAAGTCCTTTGGGCGCTACAGGAAATGGTTCTTTTCCGAAATCAAGAAGGCCGGGATACCCGGGGATGAGATAACCGGGGTCAGGATTTCGTTCTCCTTCAAGAGGATGGACCACAAGAGCCGCTGCGAAAGCGATGTCGAACTCAAAGAAGGCGCAAGGGTGTTACTCAAAGGCAAGACTGAATGGAGCAGCATCGAATTCAGCGGCGTGGTCAGGATTAAAACCAAAGACAGGGAATATACCAGCCGCAAAGTCAATTCAAGCTTCTCATAAAGGTATGCATTTAAACCAACTCTTCAATCTTATCCTATGGAAAATTTCACGCTCCATCTTCCCACCAGGATAATCTTCGGAAGGGGTTCGGAGGAGAAGGTCGGGGAAGAGGTCGCGAAGCATTCCAGGAAAATCCTTTTCCATTACGGCGGGGGGAGCATAAAGCGCACGGGACTCTACGGCAGGGTTGTCGAATCGCTGAAGAAGTCCGGGGTCGGTTTTGTCGAGATGGGCGGCGTCGTTCCCAATCCCAGGCTGAGCATGGTCCGGAAAGGGATAGAACTGTGCAGGACGGAGGGTATCGATTTCATACTCGCGGTCGGGGGCGGGAGCGTCATTGATTCCGCGAAGGCCATCGCGGCCGGGGTTCCGTATTCAGGCGACGTGTGGGATTTCTTCGAGAAAAAAGCCAGGATAAGGAAAGCTCTTCCCATAGCCACGATACTCACCATATCGGCGGCAGGGAGCGAGATGAGCCCGAGCATGGTTATAACAGATGAGAAGAGCGGGAGAAAGCTTTCCGGAAGGAGCGACCTCATCAGGCCTGTGCTCTCCATACTGAATCCCGAGCTCACGTTCACTCTCCCCAAGGAGCAGATAGCCTACGGCGCAGTCGACATGTTCGCCCACATAGTGGAGAGGTACTTCACCGACACGGGGAACGTCGACGTCACGGACGAGATGTGCGAGGCCGTCATGCGCTCGATAATAAGGAACTCCGCCAAGGCACTGGCAGACCCGAGGGACTATGACGCCCAGGCAGAGCTCATGTGGGCCGGAACCGTGGCCCACAACGGCATTCTCGGCGCGGGAAGGGAGGAGGACTGGTCATCGCACAAGATAGAGCATGAACTGTCAGCCGCATATGACATCGCCCACGGCGCAGGGCTTGCCGTCATAATCCCGGCGTGGATGAAATACGTCTGCAAGCACGACACGAAGCGCTTCGCGCGATACGCGAGGAACGTATTCCATGTCATCGAACGGGATGATGAAAAGGCCGCGCTCGCAGGCATAGTCGAGACGGGGAAATTCTTCAGGTCGCTCGGGCTGGAAACGACCCTCCGGGGCCTTGAAATAGGTCCGGGAAGGATACCCGAGATGGCAAAGCTGTGCGCGGACGGCAAAAAGATAGGCTCATTCGTGAGGCTCGGCGAGAAAGACATCGGGAACATATACAGGCTGGCGCTGAAGTGACCGCTCAGGTTTCCCTCAGGTAGCCCCAGTTATGCAGGCGGTCGCTGTCCTCGAGCCACCTATCGCCTATGTCCTTCCTGTAGTACATGTTCGGGATGACTACGTTGTTTATCCTGTTGTACAGCTGCTTCTGGGCCTGTATCATGGTCTGCCCCGTGCCGCACACTATTAGGACCACGCCCGAGGTTCCCGTTATGACCCATTCGCCGTTGAGCAACTTCACGTCCTCGATGTGTATGCCTTCCAGGGAAGGCTTCTTGAACAGTACCACGGTGTCCTTGGTGTGGACGTCGAACGTCCTCTTGTCCCTGTACGGGAACGGAGGAGCGACTATCCTGACCCCTATCTGGAAGCCTGACCTGACCTTGAGCTTCGGGGAGTTCCCCTGAGAGAGCTCGTAGAAGAACTCGCTTATCGGCGTTATCATTCCCTCCTGCTGTATGCTTATGGTCGGGTAGCCGAACCGCGAGGTGAACTCCAGCGGGAATATGCCATTGCTGTTGACTATGCAGTTTATGTCTATGTATCCCACGTAGCCCTCGTCCCGGAGCGCCGGCTCGAGTTTCCTCAGCGTCGTGTTGAATATCTTGTTGGGGGCGCTCCAGAACATGCTGGTGTTGCCGCACCAGTAGGGCTTGCCATTCCTTCTGACGTACATTACGTGGTTCTTCACCGTAGCGCAATATACCTTTCCCGCGTAGGGTATCTTCACGGTGTCCCTCCGGTCTATCCAGGAATCGAGCTTCCTTACCCTTTCAAGCACTTCGTACTGAGTCCTCGAGGAGTCCGCGAAATGGTCCTTTATCCATATCTTTCCCTTCCCCCCGCGGCATCTCTTCTTCACGATGCCCACTCTTCCGGCTTTAAGCAAAAGCTCCTGGATGTCATCGGCAAGAAGCCTGGACGACGTGTAGAATATCCTGAATCCTTTCATTGAAGTCCCGTCCCCGAGGGCGAACCACTCCAGGAAGATTTCTATCTGCCTGGGGCTGAGTTCCTTTATGAAATGCGGCACCCGTTTCTCGTGCGCCTTCCCGAAGGCCGAAAGGTAAGAGAAAAGCTGCTTGTCGTAGGCGTAGAACTCGTTTTCCCTTCTCGAAAACCTGAAGGGCAGCCTCTCAATCATGGATGCTATCAACTCGGTTTTTTCGGGACTTTTCTGCGCGATGCTTATTTTGCCGCAGGAAGCGCACCCCTCCGACAGCCAGATTCCCATGAAGGAAAGCCAGTCGTCCATCGGAATCTCAAGCTCGCCCGTCTCCTGGTACAGGACCTGCCTTCCCGAGTAGTGGCCCACTGGGACCGAAGGGAGCGTGAATGTTTTCTCTTCATCCCCGACCCATGCGCCCGTCCTTTTTATGACGGACTGGAACTCCATGTCACGGGCCTTCACGAACCTGAAGTTACTCTCTCCTTTCCTCGCGTCCCACTGCCCGGACACGTACATGTTGTGGTCCGGGGTGACGGCTATGTCCAGCGTCTGGTTACGTATCGAAATGAGCTCCCTGTGATGATCAAAGCAGACTATCGCCTCCGGCGTATGATACTCGATCTCGTGGGTCGAGGGGTTCAGCGTGCATATGCGGTCGTCATAACCCAGGTCCCTGAAGAATCTCCACCCGCTTTCGGTGAGGACCTCCGTCTGCTCGTCGTAACATCCCATCTCGCCCGTCGATGGTCCGATGTTGCCCGGGAAGAGCTTCTTGTGCTCGAAGTTGACGTTGATCGGCGTCAGGAACTTGTTGCCGTTGAAGAACGCGCCCACCGCGACCTCGACCCCCGCTATCCTCTTCTGGAGCTGGAAGACTTTTATCTTCTTCGACCAGGCCTTGCCGTAGGCCTCGAGGACCTGGAGGACGTCCTTCCCGTCGTCCTGCTCCCCGACGAAGAGGAACCTCTTGTCGTTCTGGGCCTCGCCGCTCGGATTTATGACGTA
>CAZSYZ010000014.1:0-23547 GCA_964611445.1 uncultured archaeon
GCCTGCGGGAAGCCGGCATACTCCTGCCCGTGGTGAAAGGCGGTGATGAACTTATCGGTATGAAGTACCAGATACCCGTGGGAGTAAGGTTCGGCCTGTCTATAAAGACGCCCGCAATGGCGCTTTACTCGCATGAAATAATAACGAATGATGTGGCGTTTGTCAATATAGAAACGGATCCTCTAGTCCAGCTTTCCTTGGGTCTTAAAAGCCCGGACAACATAATGCACACGTCTGTCCTTGAGATGATAAGGAAGGTGAAGGATGCCTGCAGTTCTTCAGGAACGGTATGCTGCGTTACTTTGGGTGACGCCTACATAAATGACCACAACGTAGAAATGCTCGCAAATGCCGGAGTGGACGTGTTCTGTGTGGGAGCTGGCATGATTGAAACTGTAAAAAACATGCTCTCGAGGCTTGGTCATGAAGTGGATGAAAGTGGTTCAGATAATTCTGCAGCGCAGGACAACCATGCACAGAATGATGAAAACGGTGAGCTTCCCTTCGACTTCAGTCCTTCTTCCCTTTCTTAGATTTCTGCTTCCTTTCGTAGTTCTGGACCCATTTGACCGTGGCTTCCGCGGCCTTCATGTCGTTGCCGACGCCTGATGTGTTGCCTACTCCGACTATTATAATCTTGTCCCCTTTCTTCGTCCTGGATATGCTTCTCTCTATGGAGCCCATGACGTTATGGAAGGACTTTATCATTGACATCCTGAGGGGTTGTATGGCCTCTTCCGCCGACATCTTGACCACTATGCTGTCGATTGGTATGTTCTTCTCGACAACCGCCGCCTCTATGTAGCTTCTTTCAACGCCCGGTCCTCCCATGGCAACGCCTGTGCCTTCCGCGACGGAGCCTGTCTTTTCCCCCTCGAGCTTGGCTGCAGCGTCTATGGTAATCACCCTCGAAATCCTGTTCTTCTTTATTATCTTCTCGACGGCCTTTCCTGGATATCCTATCCTTCCCCCGGGTCCCATTGACTTGATAAGGAAAACGTGCCTTCCGTCAATCTTCTTCTCGGTCATTACGACCCCTTCTTCTATCTCTTTCATCTGCTTGCCGTCATTCAGCTTCGCCACTATCCAGGGTCCTGTGCCGTCGCCGATGGGCTCTCCCCTGGAAAGGGCCCTTGTGCCGTTAAACAGCGCCTTTGCTATCCTTTCTATTATGGGCAGCTGCATCTGTATCAGCATGGCTATCTGGTAGGATTTCGTCTTCTTGATCATCTCTATGTAATGCCTTACTATTTTTGACAGCATGTGCAGCTCTATGCCGCCTGCGATGCCCATCTGTATGTTTGCCCTCTTCTCCTCATCCATGTGGGGTGCTACCTCTTTTGCGAAATACTCAAACCTCTCCCTTTCGTTTTTGATGAGATGGTCAAGCTTCTTCACGACACCGTAGGGGTCCAGGCTGACCGGCTGTATAAGGAAGAACTCGTAGAACCTGTCAACGCTGTCTTTCACGGCCTTGCTCGGTCTCCTGCTTATCTCCTTGCAGAGCATCCTTTTTGACTGGAGGGAAAGCTGCTCCAGCTTCCTCGCGCTGCTCTCCAGCTTCCACATTATCTGGGACAGCATGATTCTCGGGTAGAACATGAAGAATACCATGAAGAATATTATCCAGACCAGCCATGATACTATGTCACCTCCCTGGCCGATGAGCTGATTGAAATACACTTTACCACTCCTTGAAAATATAATTCGTGATTAGATTATATAAAAAGAGTCATATAAGCTTAAATGTGATGACGCCAAACTTAAATTGTGGAGCAATGAAAGGCATGTTTGAGTGGAAAATACTTGCCGCCATATTCGCTGTGCTGATAGTCGCGTCTTCAGCCCTTGTAAGTAACACCGGCATAAAGGACGCGTTCCTCAACTCGACAGGAAACATTGGCGACTGGGTCAAAGGCTCACCATTGGGTTCACTGTTCACAACGCCGGAAAAAACCGTGAGTGACGTCATGATAGTTCTCAGTGCGGAAGAGTTTGACTTGGTTATGGAAACTCCCGTTAACATCACGGCCGGCGATTCGAGCATACTGAATTTCGTGGGGACTCTCAGCATAAACCTTGCGGAAAACCTGACGCATGCAGTGCCGTCCGACTCCGCTATTGTTGTGAATCTGGCTACCGAGGAGGCCGAAATAAAGGGCGTCAGGATATCCAAACTTGTCATTGAGGATATAGACTTCATGGTTCAGAGCGAAAAGACCAACATTTCGGCAACCAAGGACAGGATAGAGATATACGATTTCTCCGGCGACGTCAGGATCGGGAGAGACATACAGCTCTCGGGAAACGTAACGAAGGTAAAGGATGAGAAGTGGTCAATAGGCTAATCTTGAAAATAGGAACTCTCCAGATTAAGCGGTACTTTTACGTTATACTTCGTCAATCTACCATTGAGATCATCAAGGAACTTGGTTAAATACTTACCATCATCAAACTTTTCACTGGGAATGCCAAATTCGGTCCAACAGAAACCATCTTCACCACAAACACTCTCTTCTATCATGTACGATTTTAAGAGTGTATTTACATCATCCTTTATTCTGCCCTCTTCATATTTACTCAACTGGTTTTTACTTTTCACGGCATCAGTAACAATCACATGTAAGGGTTTTGTTTCCACAGTCTGTTCAATTCCGTGCCATATTTTTTTGGTATAAACTGTAGCCGTATTACCTTCACAGTCACAAAGATAAAACATCCTATAATTTCCCCCTTTCAGTTCTCTTTCACAAAAACCATTTCCCTTGATGTTTAAGACCGGGGGCAGACTCTTGGTTTTTGGTTTGCCGCATATAGCATCAACCTTTTCATTGACCCTGTCATGATAGCTTTTCTTCAGTTCTCTTCTGACTTCACACACACCTGAAGCAAGGTTAAAAGCGAATAATGGCGTTGTATATTCCCAATTATCGGTCGCGAGGGCACCTATGTAAAAGAGGGCCTGTCCAATATCCAAGAGTACTCCGGTGGTAACGCCCTCAGCTAAACCTTGGTTGAATGAATCGCTCCTGTTATTAACGGGCTGTATGCCCTTCTCTGAAAGCTTCCTTGCTATTTCCTTATTTTCATCGACTTCGCGTATAAAAGTCGGGAATAAATAGAGCATCTTAGTGGTTCCAAGAAGGCCAAGACCGTATCCTTCTCCGTAATCAAGAAGCCCTTTACAGAACTCGCCAATCCGTGTTTCACTAAATTTTTTCATGATTATTACTTAACAAAAAAATGTTTATTTATCCTTCTTCCTTTCTGGTTTTCCCCGCGCTCATTTCGACTATCCTGGCGTAGGCGGGCCTGGTGATAAGTATGCCTATCAGGATGCCCACGACCGTCGTTATGACGAATCCCCTTATGAAAATGCCCGCCGCGACGAACAGCAGCGGAAGGAGAGCCGACGTGGTCGTCGCTGCCGCCGTGAATATTATGAAGAATGCATTGCCTATCTTCTCCTTGAGCGTGTAAATCTTCTTTGTTATTTGTTTACCGCCGAGGGTCTCGTCGGCTATGACAATCATCTGGTCAACGCCCACGCCTATCGCGGCTATGATGCCTCCTATGGCGGGCAGGTCTATGTTCCAGCTCATCAGGCCGAGCATGGGTATAAGGATTGCACCTATCCATGCGGAAGTGTCTGATTCCCTGAGCTTAATCCAGGCCAGGCCGATTATTATCATGTTCACGAAGAGGACGGCAAACCATATGCCGCTGTCATAGGCGCCGGACGCCGAAATCCCGAGTATGATGACGGCCTCGGAAAATCCCGTAAGCACCAGTGGTACGCCGACCTTAAGGCTCCTGTACCTTATGAAGATTATGGAAACCACCACCATGCCCGCCGCCAGTGCGGCCAGGAACGCGGATTCTATGAAATTGGCCCCCAGAGTGGGTGAGATTATGGAAATGGACGATGTCTCCATGCTCACCGGGAGCGACCCGGAACGCAGTATTGTCTGGAGCCTGAGTTTCTCCTCGAGCGCATCTTCCCTTGTTCCCCTGCCTCCCTCTATCTGCGGCGTTGAGTATGCCTGTCCGCCAAGGCTCGATGCTATCCTGAGGTCTGACTGGAGATCCCCGTCGAGATATAGGAATATCTTGCAGTCCTTGAGATAGTAATCGCCGTTGTCAAGGTCGAGCTGGCTGGGGATGCCCGACGTGACTTTGGCGAACCTTTCTGACCCGTCGCTCGATACAAGGACCGTGAAATAGAACCTGTAGAAATCCCCGAGCGGGACTATGCCCGAATGCTGCGGGTCCGTGTATATGAGCTCGATGTCATCGCCCCTGTACACGAGGCCCATGAGGATGACCTGGCTTTCGGATGTGTTCCCGATCTCGAATTCGATATCCTCCAGTATGAAAGACCTGTTTTCCGGGACGGTGCTTCCGTCAACTATGAATGTATCGTTAATGACCTCCATCCCGTAGCTGTTCTGACCCAGCTTTATGGTCCCCTTCCCCCCGCGGATGCCTATCGGTTTTGATATCTTTGCCTCGAAGGAGCCCTTGGATGTGAGGAGGTCGTTGACAACATCCGCGCTGAGCCCCGTGGCCTCTATCTGGACGTACCATCCGTCTGGTGATTCGACAGGGAAGAACTTTATCTCCTTGAGGCCGTATATGTTTATCCTCGTCTGGAGGGTACCTATGACCTGCTCTATGGTCTGCCTGGTCGCGTTGACCGTCGGCTTCAGCGTTATTCTCGTTCCTCCCTGCAGGTCAAGGCCGAATTCCAGGTTAAGCCTCTGGACGGGCTGGACCTCTATGCCGAGAGTTTCATTGACAAAGAAGTCATACCGCACCTGGTCTGCCGTTACACTCACGGGTCCGCTGATGCCTGCTGCTGCATCGTTCCAGTCTTCCACTGTCATTATGTTTTTGTCGTTCAGCCCCGAAATTATCATTCCCTGCTCGAGCTTTCCGAATGCAGGAGAGTCCTTCGTGACGTAAACCACTTCGACGCCGTGCCTCTTGTCGGTGAATCCTATTGCGAATAGTGACCCTATCACAACGACAAGCAACAGCCAGAGCCTCCAGTACTTCAGCATCTAACCAATCCCCCTTGACTCGCAATACCACCTGAGTAGTACGGAGTTGAAGAGCCATGTGTTTATTATGTCTATGGAAAGCCCTATGAGTATGACTGAGGCTATCTGGTTCAGCACTTCGGGGAGCGGTATTATGATTATGGTTATCATGGCGCCTATGCTGGTAAGCGTCATTGTCAGGCCGGTCTTGAGTGCCATCGTAAGTTTCTCTCCTATGGGCATGCCGGTTTCTTCATGCCTTAGCAGTCTGCTTGTCAGCATTATGTCTGTGTCGACCGAATAACCTATGAGCATGAGCAGTGCTCCGAGCGATGCCAGCGAGAACTCTATCCCGAATGCCTGCATAAGGGCAAGAGTCACTATTATGTCGGACGCGGCGGACATTATTATCGCGAATGACGGCACGAATATCCTGAAGACGGCGAACGATATTAGGCCCATCATCACGAAAGCTATCAGGATGCCTGTTTGTGCCTGGGACCAGAAGACTGAGCTGAGGGCTGAGCCTACCTTCTCCAGTGAGAAATCCGTGACGTTGATTCCACTGTCTTTTAGCCGCTGGAGGACTTCCTCATGGCTGACCGTCTCGTCCATCTGTATGGAGGCTCCGTGCGTGCCGAAACCGCTGAGACCCCTGACGATTATCGGGCCGAAATCACCGGAAAGCACATCCTCTATATGGCCCACTGATATCTCTTCTGTGGTTTCTATGTTCAGGAGGGTACCGCCCCTGAGCTCGATGCTCCTCTCAAACCATTCGCCCGTTGCCATATACTGGCTGACAAGCAGGACAACCGAGCCTGCAAGAAGCAGGAGCGGCAAAACCATCAGGAGCCTGTAGTCGAAGCTGACACCCCTCACATTTATAGTGTAATCCTTTGACGTCTTTACCACCACTCATCATTTTTGTTTTGGTATATTTTAATGCTGCTGTTTTTTATACTAATATGCGTGATTTGATTGTAATCGGCGCTGGTCCTGTGGGGTCATACCTGGCCTCTCTGTGCGCGGAAAGTATGGACGTTCTGGTGATTGAGGAAGATGATGAAGCCGGAGGGAAGGCATGTTCCGGGATGGTTTCGCCGCGCCTTATCGGAATGCTTCCCCCTTCCGTGAAAAGGCCCGGCCTCATACAGCACACGGTGAAGAAGGCCGTCATTCACTTCATGGGCAGGGAATTCGAATTCAAGAAGAGCGGAGACGCCGCCTATGTTCTTGACAGGGACGTTCTTGACAGGAGGCTGGCTGAACACGCCAAAAGTTCCGGCGCCGACGTCATGTTCGGGGAGAGGGTACTTAGCGTCAAAACGTCCGGCCAGAAGGTATCAGTCAGTACTGCCAGGCATCTCTTCGAGGCGAATGTTGCCGCGGGCTGCGACGGTGCGCGCTCGGTTGCCGCAAAAACGATAGGCTCCAAACCATCGGAGATTCTTAACGGCCTCATAATATACACCGAAAAGGAGGACAGTTCTGATTTCGTCGAGATGTGGTTCGACAAGAGCCTCGTGAAGGACGGGTTCTTCTGGAGGATGCCCCGCGGGAGGCGGACGGAGTTCGGATGCATCGGATACGGGCTGAGCTTCCCTCTGCTTGAAAGGTTCTTTGGTATAGAGGCAGGAAACATATCCGGCAGGAGCGTCGCGCCTGTTCCAATAGGCATTGCACACACGTACGGCAGCAGGATTGTCCTTGTCGGGGATGCCGCGTGCCAGACAAAGCCATGGTCGGGCGGCGGCATAACATACGGCATGATTGCAGCCGGATACGCATCGGAGGTGATATCCGGCGCCGTCAGGAGGAACGACTTCTCAATGCTTTCGGTTTACGAGGACATGTGGAAGAAGCACCTTCTGAGAGACATGAAAGCCGGGCTTCTCATAAGGGAGTTTTACAGGGACCTCGACCTCCGCGGTCTGATGGGGATTATAGATAGGGTCGAGAGCATGAAGCATGAAGGGGAGAAAATAGATTTCGATTTCCCCTTCTCAAGTATGCTTATCGGATAACTAATGTCCTAGTAGGCAAAAATGCTGCCATGCGGCATGAAATGGAAGGCTGTCTTCATGCCGGGTCCGTGCTCAAGTAGTGATTTTATCTGGTCGTAGTCGGGAACCCCGCCGCATGACCCGTCGGTCTCCTCGGCGTACCTAATCTCAACTATCTTGTCCTTCTTAAGCATTTCCCCGTCTGCGGCATTCTTCCCTATCTCGCCGTCCACGTAGAACTCGTTGAAGTTGCCGTCCGCGCCCTCGGACCTGCCGTTTATGGAAGTGAACAGCATGCTGTCGAAGTTGTCGTCATATTCGGCCGATACTTCAATTCCGGCGTCGCCGAGCTTCCTCATGGTGAGGTCGTAGACGCTTTCGCCTTCTCTGTCGGCCTTCAGCACTATCCGCTGGTATGTTTTCTGGCCATTTATAAGCTCAGGTTTTTCGTATTCAATGCTGAGGACTTCTTGCCTGTATGATGCCGGGTTCCTGCGGCCTTCATCCACGCTTATACTTTTCGTGTACTTTTCGGGATCCGTGGTGAGCAGGAGGTTGAACTCCGTCTGGTATTGAGGGTCCTTTATGTTGATTTCCGGGATAATCCTTTCATGTTCCACCGGGGAAATCCCCTCATAAAAAACGTCATACTCTATCTTCATGCGGCCTTCATCCTCGTCCATGTAAACCCCTGTTAACGACAGGTTGAATTTTTTGTTGTATTTTTCCAGATAGGTAGGCATCTTTTCTTCATAAGTCTTGGATGACGGCTTTGCTTCTTCCTCCTCGTCTTCAACTTCTTCGTCCGGCTCTTCCTCTATCCTTTCGATGTCTATTATCTCATCTATCGTGTAAAGGGTCTCCATCATGACGGCAATGTCGATTGAGTGCTCCATATTATAAGAAATCCTCCAGCTTATAATAAATTTAACTCTCTGCTGGCCTGAACTTGAACCCGTAGAGGACGAGACCTGACTTACCTTCTTCCCTTATCTTCCTGAAGCAGGACTCGACCGGTATTCCTATCTTCACCTCGTCCGGCTTGCAGTCGACCACCTGGGAGACGACCCTTGCGCCCTCCTCAAGCTCTACTATTGCTATGACATAGGGCACATAGGCCTCGAACCCTTCAGGAGCGACGCGTATGGTGGTGTGCGAGAATACCTTTCCCTTACCCGAGAATTTATACTCGCCGACCCTGCCCTTCCGTCTGCACTTGGGGCATATGACACTGGTTGGGTAGAAGTACGCCTTGCAGCTCTGGCAGTGGGAGCCCACGAGGCAGTACCTTTCCTTGAACTTCCTCCAGTGGTGGGCGACTGACTTCTCAGTTGTCATAATGATCACTTCCTGTTCCTCGACATTATGTGGACCACCACGGTCGAGCCCGAGCCCCCGACGTTGTGGGCAAGCCCGTTCTCCGCGCCACTCACCTGCCTACCGCCTGCCTCTCCCCTCAGCTGCTCAACAAGTTCAACCACCTGCGCGGCGCCTGTGGCCCCGACGGGGTGTCCCTTTGCCTTGAGCCCGCCCGAAGTGTTGACAGGTATCCTTCCGCCTATCATGGTATCACCACTCTGGACAAGATTTCCGCCCTCCCCCTTCCTGCAGAAGCCGAGGTCCTCCGTTGCTATTATTTCATTGATCGTGAAGCAGTCGTGTACCTCAGCGAAGTCTATATCCCCGGGTCTGAGTCCTGCCTGCCTGTAGGCATTCTGGACAGCGCTTATCGTCGCTCCTACTGTGGTTATGTCTGGCCGCATGTAAAGTCCCAGCGTGTCGGACGCCTGCGCCGATGCCCTTATGTATACCGGCGTGTCCGTGTACTTCTTTGCATGCTCCGCCGGCACAATTATCAAAGCTGCGGCGCCATCGGCTATCGGCGAGCAGTCAAGAAGCCTGAGCGGGTCCGAAACCAAGGGAGAATTCAGAACGTCTTCCACGGTTATCTTCCTATGGAACTGTGCATTGGGATTGTGCATGGCATTCTCATGGTTTTTTACGGCAACCATGGCCATCTGCTCCCTGGTCGTTCCGTACTGGTACATATGCCTCTGTGCCATGAGCGCGTAGACGCCCGGGAAAGTGAGGCCGAAGTGTGCCTCGTTGTCCCTGTCCATTGCACCGGCAAGGGCCGTCGTCGCGAGGTTTCCGTATACATCCGTCATCTTCTCGACCCCGCCGACAACAACGCAGTCGTATCGGCCTGACTGGATTGCCATCACTCCCGTGAACAGCGCCACGGATGAAGAGGCGCACGCCGCTTCAGTCCTTATGGCCGGTACGGGGTTGAGGCCCAGATAGTCCGTGAAGAGCGCTCCCGTGTGTTCCTGTCCCACGAACAGTCCCGAGGACATGCTCCCTCCGATTATAAGCTGGATATCCTTGCCGGATATGCCGGCATCTTCGACTGCCTTTATTCCGGCCTCTGTTATGAGTTCCTTAAGACCGCTGTTCCAGTGCTCGCCGAACTTTGTGATTCCGATGCCCACTATTGCAACGTCCCTCATATAATCACACACCCTTTATCTTCTCCTTGTATCTCGCGTAGTGGGCATAGTCAACATATTCCCTGTTATCAAGCATCCTGCTTATCTTAATTGACTTATGCCTCTTCTCTTCTATCAGGTCTGTGACCGTGAACGTGAAGGAGTCTGATCCCGCGCCTGAGCCGAAGGATGTCACCAGTATGCGGTCCCGGGGCGCGGCTACGTCGAGAACGGCGCAAAGACCTAGTATTGAAGCCGCAGAATACGTGTTGCCTATTTTCGGGAACAGGAGCCCAGCGGACACCTTCTCTTCGGGTATTCCCAGTGTTTTCGCTGCGGTCAGCGGGAACTTGGCATTGGGCTGGTGGAATACGAAGTATTTGTAATCATTGACAGTCGTTCCGGTCTTCTCAAGAATGCCTTTCGTCGCGCCGAGTATGTGCCTGAAGTATGCAGGTTCGCCCGTGAACCTTCCCCCATGTCTCGGGAACTCCTGTGATTCCCTCCTCCAGAAATCCGGCGTGTCGGTGACGAACGAGAATGTATCGTCTATGCTGGCTATGTATTTTTTGTTTCCTACGATGAACATGGCACATCCTGCGGCCGCCGTGTATTCCAGCGCGTCTCCCGGTCTTCCCTGTGCCGTATCTGAGCCGCCGGCGAGCCCGTATTCTATCTTTCCTGCCAGCACGTGGCTCGTTACTATCTGCATGGCAGATGTTCCCGCCTTGCATGCGAATTCAAGGTCCGCGGCCATCATGTGGGGCGTCGCCCCTATAGCCTCCCCGACAATCGATGACGTGCTCTTGACAACGTATGGATGCGATTCAGACCCCACGTAAACGGCCCCTATGTCAATGGGATTTATGCCTGCCATCAAAAGGGCCCTGCGGCTGGCCTCGACTGCCATTGTGGCGCAGTCCTCGTCCATGCTCGGGACGGTCTTCTCTGATGTCAGTGCATTCTCCAATTCCGGGTCAGCACTCCACACGTTTGCTATGCTGCTTGCCTTTATCCTCAGCCTCGGTATGTATGCGCCGTAACCGATTATGCCTGCTTTCATATGCATTTCCCTTAAGCGTGATTTAATTAATCGTGGCAGTATGCTTTTTAAAGGTTGAGAATGCCGTTCGACGATAGACGCTAGATGGGATTCATGTGCATTCTCTCTTTGACGGTTTCGTGAACTTCTCTTATTGTTGTAATAGGATCGTAGGCATTATCATTCGGTCTATATCCCCAGTAATCAAAGCCCCGAATCCTTGCGCCGTCGAGTTTGCCTAAGAAGTCTTTGAACCAAACATAGGGAACTGTCCCGAACTCACAGTCGGTGACAACCCCCGCAGTTTTATCAAAAACATCATAATCCAACGATATCCATACATTATCATTCCTTATTATGGAAGGGTCGAACTGCTGCAGCTTCTTCCATGTAACCATGTAGGCCATTTCCTGAATTACGTCTTGTGATTTCCTATAATCCTCTATTGTCGGGTTGTTCTCCAGCTTCTCCAAAAGTTCCCCCCTATCACTAGGTTTTGGGATGACAAAAGACTTGTCATATTGATACATCCCAATAATTCTCGCAAGTTCAAGTGTAGCTATAAGTTGTTTTGCTATTGGATCATTAAGCTGATCTTGTGTCAGGTTTTCGGTATGCAACTTATGTTCGGCTTGCCTTGCCGCAACATACATGAAAACTTCCCCGATAACGTCAGAAAGTGCATAGGGATTAGAATCTAATGGTGCATTTTTGAGTATGTTCGATGAGACGCCGAGATGGATGACCTGATCTACCTTATCAAGGTTCCTGACCCACCTGACAAAATTTGAACAGTCCATCTTACCAGGTGTTGTCTTCATAATCATATCTGCAAACATCTCAGCGGAATCGGAGTAGCACTCATCGTTGTGCTGGTCTATGAAGAGCAGTGTAAGAGGGTCCTCGCATGCGGAAAACTCCAGTATCTCATGAAGTTTGTGATGATATGAGTTCGAACCACCCGTAACTATTATGTCTCCCTTATGGTCCATGTAGTAGTCCCACTCGGGAATCTCCCTCTGGTTCAGGTTCTTTGCGAGATATTCTGCACCCTCATCTGAAGGGTGGAATGCTTCAATGACATTGTTTTGCCTGCTCATCCTCCAGCATTAATTGTAACTTTTTTAAATGGATGTCCAAAAATTCTCGAAATGGGTGGGATTTGGGAGAATTCATTTTTATATGCTTTTCCATCTAAGGATTACTATGATTCCGATAGCCAGTCCAAGAATAGGGAAAGCTGAGATAGACGCAGTCGTCGGTGTGATGAAGTCCGGGAACCTCACGCAGGGAAAGGTGGTAAAGGACTTCGAGGAGAAGTTCTCCTCTTACATAGGATCGAAGTACGGCATAGCGGCATCTTCAGGCACGTCCGCCCTTGTCGTCGGCATAGAGGCGCTCGGAATAAAAGAGGGCGACGAGGTCATAACCACGCCTTTCACATTCATAGCCACGTCCAACTCGGTTCTCTACAGCAGGGCGAAGCCAGTCTTTGCCGATATAGACGGCAAGTCGTTCAATATTGACCCCGTCAGCATTGAGTCAAAAATAACAGACAGGACCAGGGCCGTACTGGTCGTGCACCTTTACGGCCAGCCGTGCAGAATGGGGGAAATAAAGAGGATATGCAAGGACCACGGCCTTCTGCTTGTCGAGGACTGCGCGCAGGCCCACGGGGCCGAATATGAAGGCAAGAAGGTTGGCACCTTCGGGGAATTGTCTATGTTTTCCTTCTATGCGACCAAGAACATGATTACGGGCGAGGGCGGGATGGTGCTCACGGATAACGAGGCGCTTGCTGGAAAGGTCAGGGTTATCGTGAACCAAGGGCAGGTGAACAGATACGACCATGTCATGATTGGGTACAACAACAGGATGACTGACATGCAGGCAGCGATAGGCCTGGAGCAGCTCAAGAGGCTCGATAGTATGAACAAGAAAAGGGCTGAAAATGCGAAGTTCCTCTCAGAGGAACTGAGCGGCATCAGCTGGCTTGAAGTCCCTTTTGTCGAGAAGAACGCGAAGCACGTGTGGCATCAGTACACCATAAAGGTGCCTGAAGGCAAGAGGGACAAGATTTTCGACTGCCTGAATTCCAAGGGCGTGGGGGCTAGGATTTATTACCCGAAGCCTTCTTATCTTCAGCCGGCGTACCAGGCACTGGGTTACGGCAAGGGCATTTGTCCTGTCGCCGAGTCCGTTTCAAAACGGGTTCTTTCGCTTCCCGTGCATCCTTCGCTGACAAAGGACGACCTTGTCAAGATCGTGGAAACTGTAAAGAGCTGCAGGTAGTTTTTATGAGGGTCTGCGTCATAGGCACCGGAATCATGGGTAAGAACCACGCAAGGGTCTACCATGAAATGGACTGCGTGAAGCTTGTGGGTATAGCCGACCCTGATCGTAAAAGAGGCAAGGAAATTGCGGAAATGTACGGCTGCTGTTATTACGGTAATCATATCGAGATGCTCGAAAAGGAAAAGCCTGATGCCGTTTCGGTGTGCGTCCCGACATCGCTTCACTACGCTGTTGGGATGGACGTCATAAAGAGTGGGGTGAACCTCCTTATAGAGAAGCCAATCGCGGACAATGTCCAGAAGGCTGAGGAGCTCGTGAAGCTTGCCGATGAAAAGGGGGTCTGCCTTTCAGTGGGCCACATAGAGAGGTTCAATCCCGCGGTGCAGTATCTCAAGAGGCTGATAGACCGAGGGAAACTGGGAAAAATAACTTCAATACTCGCCAGAAGGGTTGGCATAATGCCGCCCAGGATCAAGGATGCCAACGTTGTCATAGACATAGCGGTCCATGACATAGACGTCTTTGGGTACCTTCTTGGGAAAGAGCCCGAAAAGATATACGCATCCGGCGGAAAGGCGCTCGTGAACGACAGGGAGGATTATGCCGACATATTCCTCAAGTATAACGGGACCAACGGCCTGATAGAGGTCAATTGGATAACGCCCGTGAAGATAAGGATGCTGAACGTCACCGGAACGAAGGGTTATGTCCAGCTGAACTACATAACACAGGAACTGACGCTTTACGAAAGCGTTTACGAGAGGAAGTTCGACGAATTCGGCGATTTTGTCGTTAACTTCGGCGAGCCGAAGAAGAAGGTGGTTGAAGTGAAGAAGGACGAGCCCCTCAGGCTTGAGCTTTCAAACTTCATCGAATCCATAAAGGATGGTAAAGACCCCATGGTGACCGGGGATGACGGCATCAGGGTCCTGAAAATCGCCGCTGAAATCATGAAGGTGTGTGGTTGATCATGGAAGGTGTTTTCGTGCATCCCACCGCGACGGTGGAAAAGGGCTCGAGCATAGGAAAGGGCAGCAAGATATGGCACTATGCGCATGTAAGGGAAGGTGCAGTCCTTGGAAGTAACTGTAACGTAGGTCACTGCGCCTTCGTTGACACGGGGGTCCGCGTCGGCGACAACGTCAAGATAGGCAACAAGGTCTCTATTTTCAGGGGGGTCACGATAGATAGCGATGCCTTCATAGGGCCGCATGTCGCTTTCACGAACGACAAGAGGCCCAGGTCTCTTGGGGAATGGGAGATTACGGAAACGTCTGTAAAGAGGGGTGCATCAATAGGTACCAATTCTACAATACTCTGCGGTGTGACGCTCGGTGAGGACTGCATGGTGGGTGCAGGCTCCGTAGTGACGAGGGATGTCCCGGCTCATGGACTTGTATACGGCAATCCTGCAAGGCTTCGGGGGTTCATCTGCGACTGCAAGGGGGATGCGGTCAGAAAGTGTGAGAAGGGCGGGGTCGTAACGCTCCGGTGCTCAAAGTGTGGCAAGGAATTCAGCTCACTTAAGGGGTCGTATAAACTCCTGGAGCGTGGCTGAATGGTTGATGCTCTTATTACCGTATGCTTCTTCGTTGCTTTTCTTACAACGCTTATGCTGATACCGAAATGGATCAGAAAGGCGGAAGTCATGGGCCTTACGGGTCGTGACATGAACAAACCCAGGACCCCCAGGGTGGCTGAAGCTGGCGGTGTTACCGTCATTGCCGGGACCGCTGCCGGGATACTTGTCTACATATTCCTTTTCACGTTCTACTTCAACTCAGAGTTCAGTCTGATAGAAATATTTGCAGCCATGACGACGATACTGCTAGCCGGGATAATAGGCTTCATAGATGATATCCTTGGGTGGAAATCCGGCATCAGCAGTTCTACAAAGGTTGCGCTGACAATACCCATAGCCATACCCATGGCAGTTGTGAACGCCGGCCATTCGCAAATGCTCATACCGTTCATAGGGGTTGTTGACCTCGGGCTTGTCTTCCCCCTGATACTCGTGCCAGTGGGGATAATCGGCGCGATAAACGGCTACAACATGCTTGCGGGCTACAACGGCCTGGAGGCAGGCATGGGTATCATAATGCTGACTGCACTCGCATTGATAGCCTGGGGCTCCGGTGCCGGATGGGTAAGCATGCTTTCGCTCATAATGGTATCCTCGCTGGCGGCATTCTTCGTTTTTAACAAAATACCTGCCAAGGTTTTTCCTGGTGACAGCCTTACGTATGCCGTGGGTGCCATGGTGGCCTCGGTCGCGATACTGGGTAACATGGAGAAGTTCGCAATCGTGCTTTTTCTGCCTTATTTTTTCGATGCGCTGATGTTCATAAGGTTCAGGTTTATCGACAGGGCCGAAAACGTAGAGGCTTTCGCAAAAGTCAATGGTGACGGAAGCCTTGCTATGCCCCACAGGAAGGTGTACGACTTCACGCATCTTATCATAAATGTGCTTGGAATGGTCAAAAGAAAGGTCTATGAGAAGGACGTGGTATTGCTGTCTTTTGTCACCGAAATTGCACTTGCGGCGATAGCCATCACGTGGTGGTTCTTCTTTGAGTCTCAGCTGTTCTGAGTCTCGTTGATTTCAAGCTCGTATATCTTTATCAGCTGATTGTCAAAGACCTTCTTCACATCGGGTATACCGTAGCCGTCCATGAACATGAGGTTCGTGAATATGGTGAACTCTGCCTCTGGGGGTATGTAGAAGAGGCCGTAGGGTACTATTGAAACACAGCCCTGTATCGAGTCTGCGCCTTCGGGTGCCTCCAACCTGACTATGCCATTGGTTGTGCATAGGTCTTTTATGTAGTTTCTTCCCACGTACTGGTCGCCCTGTGATATCATGAAAATGGGGTTTCCTGCTATGTTTCCATTGCTGCTGATAGGTATCCATATAGTATACTGCCCTGCGCGGTATTCCACTATCGTCCTGTTCTGCTGCGGGAAAATCCCTGTCTGCTGGAACTGCAGCATCCCCGTTATAGTCTTCCCCTCTGACGCTATTTTTGATATCGCGCCGTATTTTCCAGGAAGCGTGTAGTCCATGAGTATGTAACTGACATCCTTCCCCTTGTACCACCACCTGTAATCGGTCCAGTTTGTGCTGTCCGAGACGAACCAGTCCGCAATCTGTTCATCAACCGTTCCGTTGTTGTTGCCGCCGTCTGCCGTGCTTGGCCTCTCTCCCCTTGTCTGGAACCAGTAGCCGAAGTCCCACCATGAGAGCACCGAGGAATTCACCGGCGTCTCATTCTTGAGATAGTCCATCGCATCAGCCCAGTACTGGTTGAATGACGGTCCGAGGGAATTGCAGAAGACATAACCTGCCGCAAGGTTGGAAATGACCACCAGTGAAATCACTGCAATCAAAAGCAATGAAAGCGGGTTCAGCTTCTTCAGGCCTTTCTTCTTCTTTATGTATTCAAGGCCGGAAAACCTGTTTATCATCTCAGAAATGAAGTAACCTGCCACCAGTGCGGCCGGCGGCCCAAGGAAGAAAACCAGCCTTACCATGTAGAAGACCGTCTGTATCGAAATGAGAAGCCATATCAGCGGGAACAGAATCAGCAGCTGTTTTTTGCTGCAAAGTTTCTTGCTGTAAATGCTGTATACTATCATGATTGAGCCCATAATGAAGAGGAACCATATGCTAAAGAGGGGTTCGAGCTGGCCGAAATCGATCACCGACCTCGATGTCGATATGTTCGTTCTTGCCGTGACCTCGTCCCAGCTTCCTCTCATCTGCTCCGCTACCGTGGTTCCTATAAACCCTTGCTCCGGCACGGTTATGAGACCTATGACATTCTCGACAAGCCAGAAAAGATAGTCGGAGAACATGCTCCCTACAATAACCGAGAAAATTATCAGGATGAAGACGACCGGCATGAAATAGGGAAGGTTATCCTCCTTCACGAGCTTGTACCTTTCTACGGCAAAGCGCAACAAGACGAAAGAAATGGTCACTATGGCAAGTATCTGCTCAAATGAGATTCCTGAAACGCCCAGGAAATATCTTTGCGTGATAACTGCTGATAAAAGCGGCAGGATAGGTGCTTTAATCATCTTTTCGGTGTACTGATTGAGAATCAGCTTTATTATGATGAATAGGGAAATTATGAAAATTATGATTTGGGAGCCGCCCCACGAGCCCATCGAGAGGAAAACGAAGAATGCTGATATGACGCTCAGTTTCCACGATTTTTTGTTGTAGGATCTTAAGAAAAAGAAAACCGCGACCAGAAGGAACGCGCCGCCGGTAGCCTCCTTGTCATAGAAGCCTGCCGAAGTCCGTGCTATATATGCAGGGACCGTCGCGAGGAAGAGTGCCGCGAAAAGTCCTGCTTTTTCATCACCGAAGGCCTCCTTTCCTATCCAGAATATAAAGAAAACCGACACGGCGCCCATCAGTGCCGGGTACATTATGGCAAAGCTCAGGAAACTCATCGAAATTCCCACCGACTGGAAAACGAGGTATATTATTGAAGGTATGTAGAAGTACATCAAGGGACCGTACTTGTTTATGCCTAGGCCGTCCGGCCAGTACCTCATGGGGTCAAATTCCGGTATTTCGAGGTTATGGCTGACCATGTATTCGGTTATCCTGTAGGCATAGAAGGGGTCGAGTGCCTGCAGTTCTCCGTATTTTGCCGGGAGCATTCTCGTCCAGAACGAGAAGACTGTTATTGCAATGAGTATCCATAGCCACCAGTGCTTTAGCACAAACTTGGCAAAGCCCTGAACTTTTGACTCCTCCTTAAGGCCCAGTGTTTTGAGAACCGCGTCAAATTTCATAGTATCTAATTCTTTTGGCCCGCTTTAAATCTTTGCCATTTCATAAGAAGAATTTCATGTATATGAAGAAGGCGTAGATCGAAAGCAGTGCCACCCCTTCTATCCTTCCAAGACGGTTCTCGGTTTTCATCAGTATGACCAGAATCACCGAAAGGAGAAGCATGATGGGAACGCTCTGCGAAAGCATGGAAAGGTCAGCGGTTATCGTGCCGATAGCGGCCGAAGCTCCCATGACCATCAACAGGTTGAAAATATTGCTGCCTATTATGTTCCCAAGGGCTATGCCCTCGAGCTTCTTGACGGCTGCCGTTATCGATGTGGCAAGCTCCGGGAGCGACGTGCCGACTGCCACCAGCGTAAGGCCTATCACGGCCTCGGATATCCCGAAGCTTTCGGCTATCCTCATGCTCGACCCTACCATGATTTCGGCGCCTATCAGGACTCCTGCAGCACCTACAGCGCAAAGTATGATCCCCTTCGAAAGATTCCCCCGTTTCATCATCTTCTCTATGACGTTCTCCTTCATGTCCTTGTCTCTGGAAAGATAGTAAATGTAGCCGAAAAGGCCTGCAACAAGTATGATCCCTTTTACGGGGCTTAGGCCGTCCGCGAGGAAGAGCACGGATATGAGCGTTACCGCAAGCATTATGTAGCCCTGTTTCAGCTCGCTTCTCTGTACGGCTATGCCTGGTGCCATGACGGCAGCAAGACCAAGAACAAGACCTATGTTGGCTATGTTCGACCCTATCACGTTTCCGAGGGCTATTCCCGATACGCCCCTGAGAGCCGAGAGGACGCTGACGGCAAGCTCCGGGAGCGATGTCGTGAATGCCACTAGTGTCAATCCTATGGCAATTTCCGACACGCCGAGTCCCTTGGCTATTCTTGCAGCGCTTTCAGTAAAAATGGAAGCGCCCTTGAGCAGGGCTGCAAGCCCCAGTACGAAAAGTATGAATTCGATGGCTAGTTCCATAATAATCATGTGTTTCCTTCTTTTATTTTTCCGTGCGGCTCAGCAGTCTTGAAATTCCCATCGAGCTGAGCCAGCCCGCAGCTCCCACGCCGAGCAGCACAGTCCACTCATAGATTCCCAAGGGTATGAGTGAAAAGTACGTGTTAACAGGGCCGTACACCACGAGCAGCTGAAGAATGATGGAGACGGAAAGTGCAAGGACCAGTGTCTTGTTGTCAAAGAAATTCAAATCCTCCTGGTGCCTTATGAATGCTATCCTCAGGAACTCGTACAGGACGAATCCCGTGAAAAGTGCTGTCTGTGCGCGCTCTATGCCCATGGGAAGGATGAGAAAGAACACTGCCAGCAGGAGGAGTCCCATATTTATTCCCATTGTGACCACTCCGTAAAGGGTCCTCCTGTCAAGTATACCCTCATTTTTTCCCCTGGGTTTCTTCTTCATTATATCGGGAAGCGGGGGATCCATGCCCAAGGCTATGGCAGGAAGCCCGTCGGTAAGCAGGTTTATCCACAGAATCTGGGCAGGCAGTAGTATAGGCTCTTTCATCGAAAGGAACATGGTTCCCATGAATATGACGAACACCTCGGCGAAGTTGCAGCTGAGAAGGTAGTTCACGAATTTCCTTATGTTGTCGAATATGCGCCTTCCCTCTTTCACGGTGTTCCTTATGGTCGCGAAGTTGTCATCAAGCAGTATTATGTCCGATGCCTCCTTTGCGACCTCAGTCCCGCGCTCTCCCATGGCTATTCCGACGTCTGCCTTCTTCAGTGCAAGCGAGTCGTTCACGCCGTCTCCTGTCATTAACACCCTGTTTTCCTTCTGCAGGATGTGCAGTATTCTCAGCTTATCGAATGGGTCTGTCCTCGCGAATATGTTCACGCCGCCTTCGAGTCTTTTCCTGATCTCATCGTCTTTCATGCCGGCGAGGTCACCGCCTGAAATGGCACCTTTGCTCTGAAGCCCTATCTCGACTGCTATGGCCTTTGCGGTTTCCGCGTTGTCCCCTGTTATCATGATGACCCTTATGCCGGCTGTCCTGCAGTCCTTTATTGCTTCCTTTACCTCTGATCTCGGAGGGTCAAGCATGCCTTCCATCCCCAGGAATATCAGGTCCTTCTCTGTGTTCCTTTCCGTTGCTGCCGCCGGCATCTCCCTGTAGGCGAATGCCAGCACGCGCAGGGCATTGGATGCGAACTCCACGTTCTGTTTCAGTATCTTTTCTCTCATCTTCTGGTCCAGCTTCCTTACCTTCCCGCCCGTGTATACCTTTGTGCAGTGCCTGAGAAGCACTTCAGGCGCGCCCTTTGAGAATATGTACTTCTTCGTGCCGCTCTTGCATGTCACGCTCATCATCTTCCTCTTGGAGCTGAAAGGAACCTCGGCGACACGCCTGTACCGGCTCCTCGTGTCTGCCGCGGGGAAGTTCTTTGACAGGGCGAATTCCACTATCGCAACCTCCGTCTGGTCGCCGGTGACTGTCCTCTCTCCTTTTGCACCTGCAGTGATTTTCGCGTCGTTGCAGAGTACGCCGCAGTTCATGAGCATTTCCATACCGTGCGTCTTGATTGTCCCGGCCTCGCGGACAACATCGTCGAAGAATACCTTGGTGACCGTCATCTTGTTTCTGGTCAGGGTACCGGTCTTGTCAGTGCATATAACGTTGACCGAGCCGACGGACTCCACCACAGGCAGTCTTCTGACAAGCGCGTTCCTTGAGACCATACCCTTTGCGCCTATGGCAAGCGCCAAGGTTACGACTGCGGGAAGCCCCTCCGGTATCGCCGCAACCGCCAAGGAAACCGACGTCAGGAACGCCGTATAAGGCCCGTATCTGAAGTATCCTACCGTCATTATGATGGCAGCTATACCTAGAACCATCCAGAATATCTTCTTGCTGAAGTCGGAGAGTTCCTCCTGGAAAGGCGTTTTCGTGTCCTCTATTTCCTGCATCTTTCCTGCAAGCCTGCCTACCTCCGTTTCCATGCCTGTCGCAAAAACCAGCATCATCACCCTTCCGGTTATTACGCTCGTGTTCATGCGAAGGACGGCGCCACCGCTTTTTCTGATGGTCTTTGATTCGCCTGTAAGTATGGATTCGTCCACGCTGAAGCCGAACGAGCTTATTATCTTCCCGTCAGCCGGCACCACATTCCCCGCTTCCAGCACCACGATGTCACCAGGGACTATGGTTGTTGAAGGTATCCTGACCTCCTTCCCCTCCCTTATGACGACCGCAGTCGGAGTGGATATCTTCCTCAGCGCCTCGATCGCCCTTTCTGCCTTCCAGTCCTGAAAGAATCCTGAAATCCCAACTGCCAAAACTATGACCATTATGAGCATGCTGTCTATGAAGCTGGATCCGGAACCCGGAAGCATCTCTATGGCGAAAGAGACCACTGCCGCAGCTATAAGTATGATTATGAGAGGCGAGGCGAACTGGGAGATAAATATTACAAGCGGGGAAATTTTCCGGGTCTTCTTTATCTCGTTACTGCCGTATTTCTGCAGCCTTTCAGAGGCCTGAGAAGAAGATATACCGTCCTTGCTGCTTGAGACCTTCTTGAAGGCCTCGGTGATGTTCATTTTTTCCCAGTCATTCCGCATTATTATTATTTGTTCTGTTGTAATAAATTGGTGAAATCATCTCTTCAGCTTCAGTATGGCCGATGCTATGTCTCCCTCTTCTTTGAGCGCTTTTTTCGCCGCGGCTTCACCGACACCGGCCTTTTCCATGACGATTTTAACGTCTTCGTCTATGAACTTTTCCCTCCCCCTTTCCTCGACGTCGCCGGTTATCTGGAACGACTGCTGTCCCATTGCGTTCATGAGCGTGACGCTCGGGCTGCTTATCACTATGTCCTTGTCGGGCGTCTTTATTATGACCTCGTCTGCGTCTATCTGGGTAGCCTGCATGCCCATTCTTTTCATGGCCTTTTCCAGTTGCCTCTGGTTTATCCTCATACCAAGAAATTGTCAGAACGGTTTAAATTTATTGCCCCGAAAGTGTGCCTGGAAAAGAGGTTTTCCATTATATGCGACAGAGGACCTCTGTGTTTTTATTTGTTCGTCAACATTTCTTATTCAGTGGTTTTTGATGGAATTCCAGGTGCTGGACGTAGACTATGTCATCGTGAACGAGAAGCCCGTTCTGAGGGTGTTCGGCAAGGACATGAAGGGGGAGAGCGTCTGCGGTTTTTATGAGGGTTTCCTTCCGTATTTCTATGCGGTCGGCGACGATATCGAGGGTAAACTCGAGGGCAACCCGCACGTGCTGAAGACGGAGACCGTGAAGAGAACGCTTCCCATGGGATACCAGCAGCCGAGGGATGTCTGCAAGGTAACGCTCAAGAACCCCGCAAAGACCGTGGAGGTCCGCGAGGCGCTCAGGGCCATGGGCGTGACCCCCTACGAGGCCGATATAATGTTCAAGTACAGGTGGATGAACGATTTGGGTCTGGGCGGGATGAAATGGATAAGGACTGAAGAGACCAACGGCATCACGACAGACAGCGTTTCTTCGGGCAGGAAGGTCATGCTCAGGGACTTCAGCGTGGTAGAGAAGTACGAGGACGCGCCTCTCAAATGCCTGTCGTTCGACATAGAAACAGTTGGAGATGACGGTGTGATGCCCGATGAGGAGAAGGACCCCGTCGTTCTCATATCGATGGTATTCGATCCTGATTACAGGGGGAGGAAGTCTCTCGTGCTTTCGACGAGGTCCGGCAGCGGGGTAGATGCGTGCGCTGACGAAAAGGGGATGCTTGAGAGGTTCATGAGCATAATAAACGAGTACGATGCCGATGTGCTCACGGGCTTCAACATAATCAATTACGACATGCCATACATACTTAAGAGGATGGAGAAGAACAAACTGAGGCCGGTCTTCGGCAGGTGCAAAAGCAAGTCGATACGGGACGACGTTTTCGCCAACAGGCACAGGATAAACATAACAGGAAGGATACTCGCCGACTCGTTTCAGCTCATAAAGAGGGACTGGAACCTAAAGCGCTACGGTCTGGACTTCGTGGCAAAGGAACTAATAGGAGAGGAAAAGAAGGATGTCAAGAAATCCGAAATAGGCAAGTTCTGGCGCGGGACGCAGGACGAGTTCGCAAGGCTTGTCGAATACTGCCTGCATGACAGTCTTCTTGCAATGAAACTCCTGAAGCATCTGAGCCTCATGGACAAGTACGTGGCCCTTGCCAAGATATCGGGATGTCTTCTCAGCGAGATATTGGACGGGGGTGAAACGCAGAGGATAGAGAACTACTTTCTCAGTGAGTTCAACAGGGAGGGATATATAATACCCACCAAGGTCAACGGCGAAAGGCGTGCTGATGGGGATGGCGAGGAGGAGAAGGACCTGAAGGGCGGCTTTGTCATAGAGCCGAAGAAAGGCATCCATTCGATGGTGCTGGTTCTCGACTTCAAATCCATGTACCCTTCGCTGATAAGGACATTCAACATATGCCCGACAACGCTTCTTTTGGGCGATGAGAATGTCGGAAGTATAACCGTTCCAAGCGGGTCACGGTTCGTTAAGAAGGAGGTCAAACACGGCATAGTTCCGCGCATACTAGAGAATCTCATGAAGGAGAGGGCGAAAGTGAAGAAGGAGATGAAAAACGCCGACAGCCACGTGAAGAAGGCGCTCGACATGAAGCAGCTTGCAATGAAGGTTATGGCAAATGCGCTCTACGGCTACTTCGGCTACCACAGGGCAAAGATACACAGCATAGCCATCGCAAGCTCGGTCACTGCGCTCGGCAGGCAGACGATTCACGACACGGTCAAGGCTATGGAGGAGGAGTTCGGATATGAAGTCGTGTACGGCGACACGGATTCCGTGATGATAAAGGTCCCGACGGACAGCCTGGAAGAGGCTGAAAG
>CAZSYZ010000015.1:0-917 GCA_964611445.1 uncultured archaeon
GCCGGAAACCGCTAAGATGAGGAAAATCAGGACGAGAACCCTCAGTATCAGCAGCGGGTAGTTCTTGCTCAGTATCTTCGTCCCGAAGACCTGCTCCATGGCCTTGTAGTTCGCAAACATTATGGCCTTCCTTTCTATCTTCTTCAGGCTGACGAAATGCACGAAAAGCAGGGCCGGCACGAACGCGAAGAGCCACAGGTACACGGGGTTGCCGAATATTATCTCAATAGTAATTCCCTCCTCTTGAGGAATTTTATTATGGGCATGACGAAGTTCTCCTTTGTTGATATATCAATGAAATCCCAGTTGATGGCCCTCAGGGACGATTTTATCTCGTCCTCATCCATTTTCACCTGCCTCTCGTATTCCATCCTGTCCCTGTCGTTGCTGTCCACAAGCATCTCCTTCTCGGAGAACGGGTCGGCTATCACCACTTGGCCTATCTCAGGCGGCAGCCTCCTGTCCCTCGGGTCCCTTACTATTACGGCCACGCCGTCAAACTTGCCCGCAGCAAGCTTGACGCTCTGCTCCCACGTGTCCTCCAGGCCTATGAAATCCGATATGATGAATACCATGCTCTTCTCTCCGGTAGCGTTCATGATGAAGTTCAGAGCGTTGCTTATCCCGTAGCTTCCTCCGTAGTACTTGGCCGTAAGGAGGTGCTTCAGCATCACGTAGAAATGTATGTTGCCCTTTCCCGGCTCGACGAATTTGACCACGTCGTCCGTGAACATCACCAGCCCCACCCTGTCGCCGCTCTGGAGTATGAAGTGCGCCAGCGCGGCCGCCACCTCCGCGGCGTATTCGTATTTCAGCTTCTCGGTCGAGCCGAACAGCATGGTGGAGCTGACATCGACGAGGCCGTCTTGAAGCGCACCGTCGCCTTCTATCTCTGCTTGCCGTCCAACCCGGAAGGG
>CAZSYZ010000015.1:927-23288 GCA_964611445.1 uncultured archaeon
AGCTGACATCGACGAGAATGAAGATGTTCATGTCCCTCTCCTCCTTGAACCTCCGGATGAGCAGCTTGTTCGCCCTCTTGCTCGCCTTCCAGTCTATGCTGGATGCGTCGTCATCCATGGTGTATTCCCTGAAGTCCTCGAATTCCAGGCCCTTTCCCTTGAAGATGCGCCTGTAGCGGCTCATTATCTTGGCTTCGGTGAGAATTTTCAGGGCTACCTCGAGCTCCCTGACGACAGAAGCAACGTTCATCCTGAGCTTTTCGACCATCTACGGCACCGGCACTTTTGAAAGAATCTCGGATATTATCTGGTCCGTGTTTATGCCTTCTCCCAGTCCCTCGTAGTTAAGTATGATCCTGTGCCTGAGCACGTTGTAGGCAATGCTCTTGACATGGGACGGTGTCACGAACGTATCGCCTTTCATCATAGCATTGGCCTTGGAAGCTATGTATAGGAATATGGACGCCCTCGGCGAGGCGCCCCATTCTATGTACTTCCCGAACTCGATGCCGAACTTTCTGGGCTCCCTCGTGGCCTCCACGATCTGGACTATGTAGCGCTCGACCTCGGGTCCCACGTAGACCTTCTTTACGGTCTCCTGCATCTCGACTATCTTTTCGGGACTTGCCACGGCTTTGATTCCGTACTCATCGAAACCCTTCACCTGTATGTTCCTCTTGATGACTTCAAGCTCCTCATCGAAGGCGGGATATCCCATGTTGACCTGGAAGATGAACCTGTCGACCTGCGCTTCAGGAAGCGGATAAGTCCCGCTTGTCTCTATGGGGTTCTCGGTCGCAAGGACGAAGAAAGGATTCATCATCGGGAACGTCTCCTTGCCTATCGTCACCTGCTTCTCGGCCATCGACTCCAGCATGGCCGACTGCACCTTCGGCGGCGCCCTGTTTATCTCGTCGGCGAGAACGAAATTGGCGAACACGGGCCCCTTTATGACGTAGAATCCCTTCTGCTCGTTGTATGCGGTGAGCCCCGTGATGTCCGTCGGAAGGAGGTCCACGGTGAACTGTATCCTGCTGAAGGCACCACCCGTGGCAGCCGCGAGCGACCTGATGAGGACGGTCTTCGCTATGCCCGGCACGCCCTCCAGGAGAATATGGCCGTTCGCGATGAGCCCGTTGAGCATGGTGTCTATGATCTTTTCCTGCCCGACGACAATCTTGGCTATCTCCTTCTTCATGCTTTTTATCGTCTTCTGATATTCTGGTATTTTGGCCTTCAGGAATGCCTCGTCGTCCATAATAATGTAATTCACGAGCCGGATATAAATTTGTTCAGCGCGTGCTGAAAATGGTACCCTGCATATAAACAGACAAAATGCGCTCTAGTCGACAATTAACCTATATTAAGTTTCTTGGACAATTATAAAAAGGTGCAAATGGAGGAAATACTCAGGCGTGCCGCTATTCTGGGACTGGTCGCAGTATTGTTCATGTTTACGGCCGTGGCAAACCCCGCCTTCACGGGTTTCACTGCGTTCTATTCCGCGGGGGATTCCAGCCTGACCATCTGGGACCAGACAGACCCAGAGGGGGGGCTGCAGACAAAATACACATATCCAACGAACACCCTGACCCGCGAAGGATGCAACGACTTCAAAAAGAGCAATACAGGCTACTGGACTGTGTACTTCTTCAGCAACTACACCAATAGCACGGGCGATCCCATAGACAACCTGACAGGAAACTGTGAAATAAGGTTAAACAAGACCGGCAGCTGGACGTCCTGGACAAACATGTCGTACAACCAGAGTTCCGGTCTCTGGGAATATAATACCAGTTTCACGTACAAGGGCACAAGGAACTGGGAGGCGAACTGCACAAGTGCAGTGTATTCAGGCATATACCTGGCGGATTCTAACGGTGTAAAAATCACCAATTCCCAGCCATGCATATTCGGTAGGCAGACAATCGGAGGCCCACTCCAGAACCTCAGCTGCTCTGAAGAAGTGACGTGCCATTACTATCTCAACCTCAACTCTACCGATGACGATAACAATGACCCTCTGACGTATGACCACGCCACAAGTGGCTGGGATGAAAGCTACATGGACTTTGACGGCAGTGGCCACTTGACGGTTCTCATAACCAACAACAACGACCCGTCCTCGTTCAACCTTACGTTCATTGTGACCGACACGGACTCTTCATCGGATGTCGCTTACATGCTCATAAACGAGAATTACACTAACGATGCCCCGACGTTCGACCTCCTCCCGGACGAAATCGACGAGGATTCGGAATTCAGCGAGTTCGTTATAACGGCCACCGATGAAGAAGACAACGTCCCTTTCAAGTTCAACCTCACCTTCTTAGGCTGCCAGAAGGCCCACTGGGTAAAAAACCCGACGGAGAACTGCTCCATTTTCAACTTCACGCTTTCCGACACGAACATAACGCTCCACAACTTCACGCCGTCCAACAGGGACGTGGGCACGTACCACGTAAACTTCACGGTCGAGGATTCGGGCAGCGAGTACCCGGAGTTCAGCTACAACTCGACCCATTCCCAAGACGTATGGTTCAACGTGACCAACGTGAACGATTACCCGGTCATAACACCCCTGAACGCCACGGAGATAGAGTTCAGCCAGAACGACCGTATCTACCTCATATTCAACGGCACGGACATAGAGAACGACACGCTTGTCTTCAACACCACGGCTCTGGTATGGAACGGGAGCGGCCCGGGATATTGCGCATACTCCAATGCGAGCCTGTTCCCCATAAGCACGAACGGCACGTATTATCCGAACGAATCCGCACACGGCATCATAGACTTCATACTGTCCAATGACCATGTGGGCAACTACACCGTAAACGTAACGCTGACGGACAACGGCACGAATCCCCTGAACCTCACGGCTTCGATGCTCATGAACCTTACCATAATCAACGTCAACGACCCCCCTGCGCTTGAAAATCTCACGGGGACCATACCGGGCGGGGTTCAGGAAACGCCATACTATTACAGTTTCTACGCGAGCGACCCGGACCTTCTGACGCCGTACGGCGACAACCTCACGTTCGGCCTGTCGTTCTATTACTGTGAGACCCCCAACGGAACCGAGTGCGACATAGACCAGGACTCCAATTTCACCGTAACAAAGGCCGGCAGCACAGCCGCACAGCTCTATGTCTACGCCGTAAGGAACGACAGCGGAAACTACACGCTGAACCTCACGGTTACCGACGACGGCGGGCTCGTCAACTGGAGCCTCGTCAACCTCACCATACAGCCGGACGAGGCGCCCGTCATAAGCGCGGTCACGAGCATTACAGGTACCCAAAACCAGACCATGCTCTACTACTTCAGCATCACCGACCCGGAGAACGACACGCTCAACATAACGAATGTCACGCTCTACAGGAACAACCTGACCCTGATGCCGGTCCATCCGTTCCCCGTCACCATCAATTCCAGCGGCTATCCTCCGGCCCATAACCTTACCATGAACTACACGAACCTCACGAACGCGCAGGTCGGAAACTGGACACTCGAGATAAACGCAACGGACATATGGAACAGGACCACGCGCCACCTCATGAACATTTCCGTGGCCAACCTCAACGATCCGCCGCGGATAACAAACTGGACGAACTGCTACGACGAGACCACCTACGTCATGAATGCCACCTTTTATGAGAACGTGTACTACTGCGTAAAGCTCAACGACCCGGACCCGGACCTAAACGTGCCCGCGGACACGTACGTAGAGAACATAACATATACCATGTACACTGTCGGCTGCACGACCGCAAAGGACTACATACCCAGCGGGAACTGCTCGGGGCTCCCCGTAATAGACGTGGACTATGACAGCGGCCAGATGGTATTCACTGCCACCAACGAGACGTGGCACGGGAACTATACGTACAACATAACAATACATGACAATCAGTACGTTTATGCAAGCAGGATTTTCACCATGGAGATAAAAGCCGTCAACGACCCTCCGGTCCTGCAGAACGTCAACGAAAGCATGAACATAATAGCTGAAGTCCTTTTCAACTTCACGGTCAACGCGACCGATGAGGAGAGTAACACACCCTTCTTCTATAACGTCAGCTTCACATGGTGCGATAGCCCGCCGTGCGCGCTTTTCACCATAGACAATGCCACGGGCGAGGTCAACTTCACGGGGACAAACGACGACGTAGGCAACTATACGGCCAACTTCACGGTCACGGACGCCGGCAACGTGACGCTGGGCTTCCCCAACGCAACGGGCTGGGACACATCGAACATAAGCCTCAGGAAACACTACCATGCGCCGACAATACTCTATCTCTATCCCATGGGCACCCCCGCATACAACATGACAGAAGGATCCCTGAAGGAATTCAGGTACGAGGCCAACGACACCACGGACAACGACACGCTGACGTGCTACTGGTATTTCGATGACGGGACGAACGTGACGTTCATAACCCCGGACCCGACGCTGCCTGATCAGGTGGTGAACCCCGTATACAACTGCAATACTTCAGGGTCATCCGGTGTCTGGTATTACCCGGTGACCTACGACGACGCGCTGAACCTTTCCCAGAGGCAGGCTACCATCATACTTTCGGTGGTCGACCCGCAGGGATTCGTCGTAAACCAGAGCGTCAGCCCGATGATGACGGTCGTGGGGAGCAACAGGCCGCCAAGATTCAACGGGCCGATACAGTCGCACATAGTCATGTTCGCGGGCACGGACATAACGCCCATAGACCTGGACGACTACTTCTTCGACGACTGGGGGGAAACGCTGAGTTACAGCTACACGGGCGCGGCAAACGTGGGGGTCACCGTCAATGCAGACGGAACGGTCACTTTCACGGCCTCCTCCACTTGGTTCGGCACGGACCTCGTCCAGTTCATCGCCAACGACTCACAGCTTACGAACACCAGCAACATCATCACTATCGAGGTTCAATACCAGGCCCCCAGGGAGGTGGACAGGCCCGTCTCCGTGCGCGTCCCGAAGGTGGCGTCCATGGAGATACTGCTCGATGAGATAATACGGGTCCAGGCCATGAACAGCAGCAGGGCTAGGGTGGTAATACACAACGACGGGGACTTCGACCTCCACAACATCAGCCTGAGCACTGCCACGAACGTGACCAACATAACGCTGAGCCTTGACGACTACCATGTTGATAGAATAAATACAGGCCAGAATTTCACGACATGGCTGAACATAACCATAGGAGAACTCGACGAGGGCACGTACCTCGCCAACATCTTTGCCAACTCGACCAGTCCGGCCATTCAGGAGTCGGCGCCCCTGAACATAAAGGTGACACCGTCCAATGCCACGATGGTCATAATAGAGATAGTCATGGTTAAGGACCTGTTCGAGGAGAACCCAGAGTGCATGGAGCTTTTCGGACTCATCATCCAGGCCGAAGAGGAACTCGATAAGGGCAACATCGATGAAGCATTGAGGCTGACGAAGCTGGCCATGGACAACTGCCAGGACATGATAGACTACGCGAAGCTGCGGAAAGACAGCGGAACGGGAGGGGTGAATTCGATTGTAGGCCAGATATTAGTGATCCCCTTCTTCGTGATGGGCTTCGTCCTCGACGTACTCGCGCTCGCCATGGCCGGGTACTGGTTCATGTCGAAAAGGACCATAAAAAGCGAGCCGAAAAGGCTGCGAACGGAAGGACCCTGATCATTTCTTTCTGAGCTTCCTGAAGGCATAGTTCACGGGATTCTTTATGCTCTTCTTCTGCCCGCCGCACAGCACGTCGGGCTTGCATACCCCGAAGCTTTCGTAGTATCCCGGATTCATGCAGCTGGGCGGAGGCTTGGGGCTGCCCCTCCTCTCATGCCACCTTATCTGTCCGGTTATATAGCCCTCCCTGAGCTGGGGGCTGTTCCTCCCGTTCCACTTCAGGAGCTCCTCCGTTATCTGTTCCCACTTCCAGCCCAGCGTTGACATGTAATTTATCATTATCAGGAGGCTCCTCTTCCTGCCGTCGGAGAGACCCTTCAATATATTCTTTATGCAGGGAGGGGCAAGCTCGAGCGGTACGGCCTTCGTGAATGAGAATTGCCTAATAGCCCTGGTTTCCCTTTCGCTCTTCTGCCTTGCCGCCCAGTCCACGGCTTCCGTCACGAGCATGCCGGCCTCCTCAGGGCGCCCCCCGTCAAGGAAGCTCCTGATGAACCTGACCTTTTCGGGCGCAGCGTCCTCCTTTTTGAAACCCTCCAGCTCTCCCGGCCTCAGCGGGAGTGAGACCAGGCGGCTCTTCTCGTGCAGCGAGTAGGGCAGGCGGAAGAGGTGCCTAGGGGATATCAGCACGGGGTCGACCTCGACCACCCTGAACGGGTCTATCCCTTCCTCGTTCATGATGTCTCCGGCTTTCTTCCCGGTCTGCCCCGCAAGCTCCTCGACCGTCCACTTCTTGAGCAGCTCCTTCTCCAGGCTGTGCCTCGCGAAATCCCTCAGGTAGTTAACTATCTTCCTCGCGAGGCCGGGATACTGGGCGCTCGCCGGCCTGTAGTCGACGCTCCCGGGGAACGACTCGAAGGGTACGCCCACGTGGAATCCGGTGCCGCCCGTGAACTTGACCGAGACGCCTTTCACCCCGTGCTTCCTCAGGGCTTCCGTGAAGACCCTCACCGCGACCTTCCCGTGCTCGGTGTCCTCGCAGTCCATGTCGAGTATCAGGTCCCAGCCCACCCTGCCCTTCTCGTAGTTGTCCGAGCCAACGGACATGGGGTTCGACCACCTTTCCAGCGAGCCGTGGAAGGAGACGGCGCCGTCCCTCACGAGGCTCGTGATGTCCTTGGGGTACACGAGCGTGTTCGGCCTCGTCGAGAACGCCCCGTCCCTGAAGACGCCGACCACTTCCCTGCCATTCGATATTTTCAGCAGCGCCTCCTGCACGTCCTCCCTGCCGTAGTAGGCGTAAACCTCCCTGAATCCCATGATATTCCGGTGGATTTCAGTTTTAAAAATATGGATACAATTATCAAGCATGATCACGTACGAGACCCTCAGAAAGATAGAGCAGGACGAGAAGAACTCGGTCAAGCTCTCGAAGCTCCCGGAGAACTTCCTCCAGGAGGCCATGGACTACCTCGAGAAGAAGGAGGCCATAGCTAGGGAGAAGGATGACAAGTGGGAGCAGCAGACGGCGAAGCAGAGGGTGGGCAACATAATGAACATGCGCGAGAGGAAGATAGTCAACTTCACGCTCTCTTTCGTGCGCTCGGGCGCGATACCCGAGGACATGACCCCCGAGGAGAGGGAGCTGTTCGACAGGATAGTGAGGAACCTCCAGGACTTCCGGGGGCAGCGGAAAAAGGTCATGTCCGGGGAGAAGTTTCCCATGAAGGCCGTGGCCTTCCTCCAGGACACCCCGCAGTTCGTGGGCATAGACATGGGCCACTACGGGCCCTACAGGGCCGGTGACATAGCCACGGTGCCGGACGAGAACGCCAAGGTCCTTATAGATAAGGGCGCAGGAGAGCTCATTGAGGTTGGATAAAACACTCTTATACCAATAAAAACAATAATAGTGTATGGCGGAAGAGCAACCAGCTCAGCCAGCAGCTGAACCGGAACAGCCCAAAGAGGAAACGAAACCTGCCGAAAAGCCTGCAGAACAACCCGCTGAAAAACCAGCGGAACAGCCCACTGAGGGCGCATCCCAGAAATCCAGCAAGAAGCTTCTGATCATGATAATCATTGTGATCATACTAGCGGTTCTTGGGTTATGGTTCGGTCTGCCTATGCTGGGAATATCGCTTCTTGGCGGTTAGTCTGAGAGTGAAATAAGCGTAAAAAGGGCTTAAGAAACCTTTATAAAGCCTCCCTTGCATACTACTGTCAAGTAGACACGCTTTTTCTGACAAAGTTAGAATAAAGAGTAGATACGAAATACGAAAAAACAAAATCATTTACAAGACAACAATAAGGAATTAAGGAGTTGATAATAATGGAAATGATAGAATCAAAGAAGATAGTACCGGACACAAGCGTTTTGATAGCCGGTACGCTATCCCAGCTTATCGAGGACGGTAAGCTGAAGAAGACCAGGATAATTATACCCATGACAGTCATAGACGAGCTGCAGGCGCAGGCGTCCAGGCACAGGGACATAGGTTTCCAGGGTCTGGATGAGATAAAGAAGATAAGGGAAGTCGGCGAGAAGCACGAAGTCAAGATCGAATTCACGGGACAGAGACCCACGATGGAGGAGATAAACCTCGCCCGCAAGGGCAGGATCGACGCCATAATACGCGACGTGGCCAAGGCGGAGAAGGCGGTGCTCGTGACGAGCGACTACGTGCAGGCCCTCGTTGGAGAGGCCGAGAACGTGGAGATCGACTACATCCCGAAGGAGAAGATAACCAAGGTAGACCTCGAGGATTTCTTCACGAAGGACACGCAGTCCGTCCATCTCAAGGTCGGCATCAGGCCGATGGCCAAGAAGGGCACGCCGGGCAGCGTCAGGCTCGAGACGATAAGGCCGAAGGCATGCACGGAGAATGAGATAAAGGGCATCATAGAGCAGGTCATGTCTAAGACCAGGGTGGACCCAGACTCTTTCATAGAGATAAGCAAGCAGGGGGCCATGGTCATACAGATGGGCGACTACAGGATATCGGTTACCAGGCCGCCCTTCTCGGACGCGCTCGAGCTGACGGCCGTGAGGCCAGTCTACAAGGCAAAGCTGAGCGACTACAGCATGCACAAGGACCTCGAGAAGAAGATCGTGGGCAAGTCCAGCGGCGTCCTCATAGCCGGGCCTCCGGGTTCGGGCAAGTCGACGTTCGCCGCCAGCCTGGCGGATTACCTGGTCGACAACGACAAGATAGTCAAGACGTTCGAGCAGCCCAGGGACCTGCAGGTGGGCCCGCACGTCACGCAGTACGCGCCCCTCGAGGGCGACTGGGAGAAGACTGCGGAGCTGCTCCTTCTGGTGAGGCCGGACTACACCATATTCGACGAGGTCAGGCGCACGAAGGATTTCCGCACGTTCGGTGACATGCGCCTCGCAGGGGTCGGCATGGTCGGCGTGGTTCATGCCACGGGGCCTGTCGCCGCGATACAGAGGTTCGTCGGAAGGCTTGAGCTGGGCGTCATACCGCACGTCATAGACACGGTGATATACATAGACGCCGGAAGGATAGAGAAGGTCTTCAGCATCTCCCTGACGGTGAAGGTGCCGCATGGGATGAAGTCGGACGACCTCAGCAGGCCCGTCGTGGAAGTGAGGGACTTCGCTACCAAGGAGCTGGAGTACGAGATATACACGTTCGGAGAGGAGAACGTCGTCATACCGGTTAAGGCATCCGCGGCTTCCAAGGAGAGCGGCGTGGAGAAGCTGGCCAAGGAGACGCTCTACAGCAAGCTCAGGAGCTGGGACCCGGGAATGCGCATAGAGTTCTCTGGAAGCGACAGGATAACGGTCAAGGTCCGCAACGACGTCATACCCAAGATGATAGGCAGGAAGGGGCAGCGCATAGAGCAGATAGAGAAGGAGCTCGGCATGAAGATAAGCGTCGAGCCGAAGGAAGGCTCGCTCAAGGGCGAGACCGATTACAAGTGGGAGGAGACGGGAGAAAGCTACTATCTTCACGTGAACCCCAAGCTGTCGGGCAAGAGCCTCGATATCTACGAGGATGACAGGTTCCTTTTCTCTGCCATCGCCGGAAGAAAGGGCAAGATAAAGATAAGGAAGGGCACGGACCAGGGCAGGACTGCGCTCCAGGCGTACCTCTCGAAGAAGCTCAGGGTGCTCGTGTAGCACCTATTAACTTTAAAACCTACTCCCCAATAATAAAACTATGGTAAAGGTGCTCGTTGCAGCCGTTTTTATCGCATTTGCGCTACTGTTCTCCACGCAGGCCTCTGCAGTGACATCCGTGACAAAAATTGCAGAGCCCCGTGACGGTCTTGTGGAATTGTCCATAGGCAGCAGGGACCTATCACTCACTGGCATAAGGTTCAGGCTTCCCGACCAGGGCGACACGTTCACGGTCTATGTCAAAAACCTTGAGCCGGACGAGGACTGGGTCTACGAATACTTCGTCGTGGACGCCGCGGGCCTCTACGGCCATCCCGAGTCAATATTCTTTGAATTTAGAATAAGCAGGGAATGGATCGAGGAGAACTACGTTGAGACAAGCACGATTGCCCTCAGCATGTACGACCCGGACGACGGAGAGTGGGAGACCGTGACCACGGTAAAGTTCTCTGAGGACGATGAATTCTTTTACTACAGGGCAAGCTTTCCCAGGCTGGAGGCGCTTTTCGCGGTGACAGGGACGCCCAACCCGTTCGACATAAGTGTGACGCTGAACTGCAACGGCAACGGCATCTGCGAGCCGGAACTCGGCGAGGACAAGGAGAACTGCCATGACTGCTTCGGGACCGTTGCCGACAACGTGTGCATACCTTCAAGAAGGACGTGCCTGAACGACAACGTCATGATATGCAGCGACGACGGAAGGGACTACAGGCTTGAGCCGTGCGACGTCGCATGCTCGGAGGGCGAGTGCGTCGACCAGCCGGGCCTGCCTCTCGCGGGCATGGCCGTTGCAGCGAATCCCCTGTACCTTTCGGTGATAGCCCTCCTTTCATCGGTAATAGCCTACCTTGCCTTCAGCCTGAGGAGGATGAAGGAAACGCTAGGCAGGGTGGAGAAACTGGCAGGCTCACAGGAAGACATCAGGGCGCTGGCAAAGGGAAGAGAAAGGGAGAACGATTAGCTCTTTATCTCACTTCTTTTCTCTATGTCGACGCTGTAGTCCGCGAGCATGTTGAGGTTTTTCATCATAGACGTCTTCATATCCTCTTTCGTGCAGAGGAATATGCCCTTGACGTCGTACTTTCTGAGCTTGTTGACAAGCGAATGCGTGAACCTTGTCACCATATCCTCCGACTGGTACGTAAGGAGCGTCGATACGGAATCGAACACCAGCCCGAAGAATTTCTTCTTCTGCAGGGCTTTCTCGACGGCAAGCATTATCTCTGTCATGTCGGCCGGGCTCTTCACCTTCTCGAAGTTCTTCCCGCTTCCGTTCTCGCCCTCCTCCGAAGACGCATCTATGAAATAGAAGCCTTCCGTGTTTATGCCTTTCTTCTCCAGGGTTTCCGTGATGGAGAAATAAGGCTTGTTGACGGTCACGAAAATGCACATGGGGACGACCTCGCTCACGGCCTTTATGATTGACACGGAGTCCGACGGATAGAGCGCGTTCGGTATAACGAATGTGAGTATCTGGTTCTTCTCCATCTCAATCTTGAGGTCTATGGCGTGCCTCCTCACAAGCACCTTGAGGTCCCTGTAGGAATTCAGCTTGATATCCTCCTGTTTCATCCTTTCGTTCATCGCGGTTATGATGTCGGTCGTGGTTATGATGCCCGAAAGCTTCCCCTTGTTTGTCACGGGCAGCTTCTTTATGTCATTGACCTTCATCAGCTTCACGGCCTCGGACAAATCCTTGCTTTCCTCTATCGTTATTACATTGGGGGACATTATCTCGCTTATCTTGGTCTTCGCCGGGTTTTTCCCCCCCACCACTATCTTGCTGAGGATGTCCCTCTCGGTAACTATGCCCAGGATCTGGCTTCCATCGACTATCACGATGGAGCCCATCCAGTACTTGGACATCTTTTCCGAAGCTTCCTTGACCGTATCTTTCGGATTGAGCGTCTTTACGTTCCTGTTCATCTCATCCTTGACTAGCGCCATGAGAAATAGTTGTCGGCATTCTTAAAAAAAGATGCAGTTTTTACTGTCTGGCACGTTTTTTCCTCACGACCGCCCTCAGGAACTCCCTGACTTTCTTCGCAGGGAGTTTCTTCTTCCCCTTGAAAACGACAAGGAACTTCCTGTCCTCCCTGCCTTTCCTTATCATGAGCTGCTGGGCCTCGAGCTTCTCGAGCCTCCTCTCGGTCCTGGTCATGTTCTTCTGGGCAAGGGCCTGCAGCCTCTTCTCTTCCCTTATCTTTCTCTCGACTTCCATCCTGGCCCTTACCTCCTCCTCAAGCTTGGCCTCGACTTCCTCGCGTGACCTGACCTCCTTCCTCGCGTGCTCTTCGACCTTCTCCCTAGACCTCCTGGCTTCCTCTATCTTCTCCTTCAGCTTCTCGTACTCCTTCTCCTTCTCCTCCTCCGCGAGCCTCTTGGAGGCCTCATCCTCAGCCCTTTCCCTTCTCAGCTTCTCCTCTTTTATGACACTTTCAGCTTTCTCTCTCTCCTTCTTTTCCCTGTCGGCCTTCCTCTCGGCCTCAATCCTCGCCTTCCTTATAGCATTAATCCTCGCCTGATTTGCAGCTTCGGTCCTAGCTAGTCTCTCTTCCTCAGCCTTTATCTGCACTTCAGCACGGGCAACCATCTCCTCTTCGGCAAGAGCCTCAACCCTCTCCTTCTTCCTTATCTCTTCCTCAACCTTCTCCCTCAGCGTCCTCTCTTCCTTGGCCTTCTCCTCGAGCCTCATCCTCAGCTTCCTCTCCTTCTCGGCCATCATCTCCTTCTGCGTCCTGAGCCTCTTCTCCTCCTCGATCCTCTTCCTGGCCTCGATTTCCCGCTCGATTTCCTTCTTTATGGCCTCCTCAGCCTTCCTCTCGGCCTCTGTTATGACGTCCTTGTCATATTCAATTTTTGAAATCTCCTCTGCCCTCTTCCTTATCTTCCTTTCCTCCTCGGCCCTCCTCTGGGCCTCTTCCTTCTTCCTCTTCTCCTCCCCAGCCCTCTTCTCGGCATCGGCCCTGCCCTTCCTTTCCTTCTCCTCCTCTATCTCGAAGTACATGTCGACGTCAGGGTCGCCGGTCTTCTGGGCAGAAACGAGCCTGAACATGTCCAGCCTGAGCCTGAATTCGGGCATCCCGAATAAATCAAATGAAAACATCATAGTAAATATTCATTTCGCTTATAAAAAAACGTTTCCTTTCAAAGGGGCTCATTTAGCATCCTTTTCCCTCTTCCTAGCCATCTTCTCGCCCATACTCTTCTCTTCCTTGAATTCCCTTTCCACTTCGTCCCTGATATCTTTTATCTCCTTTTCGGCCATCCTCTCCGCCTTCTCAATCACCTTTTCATCATAAGTTTTGATGCCTTCATCGGACGTCCTGATTTTCATCAAAAGCTTACGCCTCTTCCAAAAACGAAGGCGCGGCATGCGAAAGTAGCGAACCGAACCGGACAAGCGGTCCTTCACTTTCCTGTACGCCAATAAAATCATCAGGACGGCCACGGTCATGACTGCAGCCAAAAGCATCTCGACCGGTATCTCAAGAGGCAGCGGCAACTCCCTTTTCACGACCTTTATCAGGCCGCTGCTCGAAGCCGTCTGGTTGCCGTATTCCACACTCGAGTAAAAGACGTAGAATCCGGGCTCCAGGTCGGACGGTATCCTCAATGACCTCAGGACATGGGCCTGCTCCTGCACGGCCAGCGTGTCGTACTTGTACAGTATGTCCTTTCCGTCGAAATCCCTCAGCGAGTAGTACAGCCTGACGTCCACGGGCATCAGGTCACCGAAGTTATACATCATTATATCTCCCTGCACCTGTTCCCCGGGCGCCGCCTCAACGGGAACATCCTTCAGGTTCACGTAGATGTCGAAAAGAGGCTTCTTTTCTTTCACTTCCATCAGCAGGAGCACGACCCTTTTCAGCCCGCCGGCCTCCAGCACGAGCCTTCCCGTGTACACATCGGCAGGCTCCTCGTCAGGCGCCGTGAACGCGACCGTCAGCGTCTTCCCGGAACCTTTATTAAGCACGAATGACTCCTCGCTTACCGCTACGTTGTCTTCAAGGCCTTCAACGCTTATCCTGAACGTGAGCGGCGCTTCGCCCGTGTTCTTAACCTTGACATAGTCAAGGAACGTCTCACCCTGCTTCAGCGAAACCTTGATGAAGTCCTTGTCCGTCGTGAAGTTCGAAACCGGAAGCGTAACGCCTGGCCTGGAGGGTCCCGGAGACGGGGCCTGCTCTTCCGGCGTCTCCTCGGCCGAATAGCTGAAAGAGAACTGGTTGACCCTGAAGATGATGGTACCGTTGGTGTAATCCAGCATCTGGCATATCGTCGGCGGGCAGGCAAACCCGTCAACGAGAATCCTCGGATTCTCAAGCGTCAGGTTGTATATTATGACCGTAGCGGATTTCCTGAGGCTGCCGAGCATGTTCGTGTCTGTTCCTATGTAGTTATGCCTTATTTCGGCGTAACTGTCTATGTCTATCTTGTTGTACTTGTCCTTGTCGGCTGTCAGGTCAGTCACGCCGTCAAAAATAACCCTTCCGTGCTGATTGACCTCCAGCGTGAGGTTGGTTATTATTTTCAGCCCGTTCTCATCCAGCGCCGAGAAGTTGGTCGTACTTCCGTTGAATTCCGTGTATATGACCTCCACTGGAGGATAAATCACGGCCGTGGAGGAGAGCATGACGACATTCGAGGTTATCAGAAAAGCCAGAAGGCTCTGGAATATCATCAGCACGGAGAATATTATTATCAGGTACCTGACAAGGGTATCGTCTTCCATAATAAAATAGAATAGAAAAGAAGCTATTTATTTCATTTCTTCTTTTTCTTCAGGTAGACCCTTCCGGCTATTGCCGCAGCCGCCGCCACTATGACAATGACATAAACCGGCGACCAGTCCCTCTGGTAGGGACTGCACGCCACCCTCAGCGTAAGCGGAACCGAGGCGCCTACGGTGGTAGCGGAACCCATGCCACCGCCACTTCCATCATTGACCTCCATGGCCATTATCTCACCCGTGTAGGATATCTCGTCCTGCATGCATGCCTGTTCGCACAGGAAGTCGCCCGCAAGGCAGTCGGCCGCGTAGACCTTTGGCACCTGGAAGCAGAGCTCAAGCTCGACGGCCTGGTCATGCGTGGTTCCCGCCGCAACAACTCGGGTCTGGCTCACTTCGCCCTGGACGATTGGCTTGAGAGAGTCGGAGACGCTGAGCTTTACGGTGGCGTCTTCCTCCGAAGGATTGTAAACTCCGTAGGTTATGCAGTGCGGGGACATCTCGCCGACCATTTCCTTCTCGGTCGACCACACTATCCCGACGGCACCCACGGGTACAGCCAGAAATGAAGCCAGAACCAAAAAAGCTACGAGTGATATCGCTACATGCTTCATTATTTCACCTCACGGGCATGCTACCCCGTATGATCTTCCCAGTATCGTCACTGTGTTGTTATATGTTCCTGTGGGCAGTGTTGCCGGAGCGTCCAGCCAGAACCTGAAGTAGCTGCTGCTCCCTATCGGTATGTTGGTGTCAGCGGCCACGTAGCTCGCGGTGCTCATCGTGTACATGTCAACCGGTCCCGGCCAGGTGATGTTGTTCGTCTGGTTGTTGGCGAACGTGTAATTCCCGATGCCTATCTCCTCGCCGCCGCTCGTGTTGAGCGCACTGGCAAGTATGCACAGGTCCACAGCCGTGTTCGAGTCGGTCTCCACCGTTATGAAATATAACGTCTCGTTCCCGTCGTTCTCCGTCGGATAGTTCGTGTCGTTGTAGTTCAAAGATGCATTGTAATTGTCAACGCCAAGCACGTCTATGGTGCCGAAATCTATCCCGGCGGAAAGATTGACGGAAGCGTTGATGGAAAAGTATTTCTCTATCGTTACCTGCGATTCCGGTGACACGGAGGTCGCAGCGCCTGTCGTGGTCTGCATAAGCGTTACGGCGCTTGATGCCCAGCCGAAAGCCGCGATTATGAGGGCTATAGAAAGAACGACTGTCAGACGGTCAATTCGCCCCATATTATATATTTTCCCTCTCTCATATTTAAATGTTCAAATGCCCTAAGGGCACGCTACACCTGTCGGCCTCCCGAGGAACTGCACGGTGTTGTTGTAGGTTCCCGACGGCGTGGTTGCCGGTACATCCAGCCAGAACCTGAAGTAGCTGTTGTCCCCCACCGGCACGCCGGTCTCGGCAGCCACGTATCCCGTGGTGCTCATCGTGTACATGTCAACCGGTCCCGGCCAGGTGATGTTGTTCGTCTGGTTGTTGGCGAACGTGTAATTCCCGATGCCTATCTCCTCGCCGCCGCTCGTGTTGAGCGCACTGGCAAGTATGCACAGGTCCACAGCCGTGTTCGAGTCGGTCTCCACCGTTATGAAATATAACGTCTCGTTCCCGTCGTTCTCCGTCGGATAGTTCGTGTCGTTGTAGTTCAGCGTCGCGTTGTGATTCACTGCAGGGAGGCTCTCTATCGAGCCGAAGTCTATGCCGGCCGAAAGGTTTGCGGAGATGTTTATCGAAAAGTACTTCTGTATGACCGCGCTCGAAGTCGTGCTTGCGCTGGTAAGCGCGCCTGTCATGCTGTTGCTGTAGCTCGAAAGTAGACCTGCGGCCGAAACAACGAGAACTATGCAAAGGAAAACCAGCAGGCTATCTGATTTCATACTATTATGTTTAAACATGAAATTATTTAAATGTGACGCCCAGCGACCTCGTCACGGCACATAGCCCTTCGGTACCACCCTCAAATCCACGATGTTGCTGTACGTTCCCGGGGACTGCGAGGCCGGAACCGTGAGGAAGAACTTCATATAGACTTTATCACCGTCTCCCAGGTCGGACGTCACCATAGTGTAACCCGTTGTAATGTGCTCTTTGTATTCGCTCGGCACGCTCACGTTGGTGGCGTTGTAGCTGTATGTCTCATTGCCGAGTCCTATGGCACTGCCTCCGATGGTGTTGAGATCCCCGTCCGCCCTTATGTAGAGGTCGGCCGTGGTCCCCACTGCGCTTATGTCAGCATAGTATGTCGTTACGCTGGTTCCGTTGTTGCCGTCCGCCGAGAGGTCGTATGACGGGAAATATGTGACGGTCCAGTTTATGCCAGTTGAAAGGTTCTGCGAAAGCACTATACCGACGGCCATGACCGGGTTGACCTCGAACTGGTTTGTTTTGGAGGCGTTTAACGCGAAACCGTCATAGGAATACACCCTCCAGTAATACGCGCCTTCGGGAAGAGATTCACTGTCGGTCAGCGTGTATTCCGAAGTCGTCAGGTTCTCCTTCTCCAGATAAAGAGAGCCGAAGCCGTCGTCGTCATCTATCTGGAGATAGTAGGTCACATCCTGCCCGTCAAAGTCTGAGACATCCGTCCAGTTGAAATATGTTGTGTTGTCAGCCGTGTAAGTGCCGTTCTGCGGATCCACGAGATCTGGTCTGTATGGCGGCCTGTCCAGATAGAACGTATACGAACCATTGATTACATCACCAGTGTCATTTACAAGGGAATTCCCGGAAGGGTCCGTCATTTCCGCGTATATCATGTAATAACCCGTTGCGTTTTCGCCCGTGTACCACTGATTTCCTGCCCAGATGTAAGACAGGTTGAATACGTCTCCTGCGTTCACGTTCCTCTCGGTATGCGCCGAACTCTCATTTATCATTGTGTAGAGCACCTGGCCGCTGGTGGCGTTTTTCACCTGCATGAGCGTGTAGAAGGAGGCGTCAGTCTCACCGTCGTTGAATAAGGCGCTGTTGACAGACTCCTCGGCAAGCATTGCGGCCGAAGGTTCCGTCGAAGCAAGCTTCCTGACCCTCACGTCATCCCAGAACGACACGGATCCGGACACGCCGCCGAATGCTATCTCATTGGTATAGGTGGATGTTCCTGTGTTAGCATCAGTGCCCTCCAGGTCGCCGTCCACGTAATAATTGACCTTTCCTGTAGGCTTCTTGTACCACATCCTGAAGTCGTACCACACGTCCGAAGAATAGCCCTTTGTCGTGTCATCAAAGCTCGCGCCGTTCATGTATTTTATCATGCCGTCGGAACCGAACAGGAAAGTAGCCCTCCTGTCGCTCTGCCCGCCGAAATAGTTGGAGAACACGTTGTAACCCGTCTGCGACACGTTGCCTCTGAATTCTATGACGTAGTCTCCCGAGGGGGCGGCTACGGAGTGGTGCACCTGCTTCCAGTAAGTTGTGCTGGACGTGCCGGAGGCCACCTTGAGCATGCCGTCAGCGATGCTTGAATAATCATAATCCTCTGTCCAGCCATTGCCAACTGCTCCGCTGTCGGGCCTGCTGAAATCGTCGCCGAAGACGAAGGTCCGGCTTATGTTTCTGCCGTCCGGGGCGTCCGGGTTACCGTAGTACATGTATATAACCTCTTCCGAGTTCTCCTCTATGAAGGGCACCTCCACCCAGAATTCCGTGCCGCCCTGATTGCAGTCGTCACCGAACCAGTAGTCCAGTTCAGTGTGGTCGTCCCTGGTCACATGCTCTTCCGTAAGCACGAACCTCGCGTCGCTGCAGTCGCTTTCCATACGGCCTTTCTGTATGAGGTCCGAGGTGTTCATGGTTACGTTTACCTGGTAGTACGTAAGGTTGCTCCCCGACTGCTCGGTTATTTTTACGGCCCTTCTGTAGGCCCATGACCCGTTCCACCAGTGCTGCGTGTCTATGCCGACGTACTGGCCAGGTATCTGCGCATAGCTGTCCGCTTCCAGTCTTATGCTGGCGTTCACCCTCAGGTAGAACTCCCCGGGCGTCACGTCCGTGTCGTTGGCGAATCCCGCCGTGTTGTTCGCCCGTATCCAGTAGCCGTAATCGCCCCAGTCCCACATCTCCCCGAACAGCCCTTCATAGCTTCCCCCTCCGGCGGGCTCCATCTCCACCCAGACCCAGCTCCCGTTCGGATAGCTGACGTTGGCCCTCACAGTGCTTATGCTCACCCTCGACCATACGTCCGCGGACAGCGTCACGTTCTGCCCGTATCCCTGCACCTGCGGGCTCGCACCCACAGAGCTTATCACAATCTCGTCCTGGACGTCCACGGCCACGCTGTCGTTGTAGGACGGGTTCGTGTATATAGTGCCTGACCCCGCATAGCTAACGTTCACCACGCTGCTCCCCAGCCCCAGCGACGACGGCACCAGTGCGTCCAGCGACGCATAGCCCGTGGAGTTGGTGACCCCGCTCCCCACGGACACCCCGCCTATCCTGAAGCCCAGCGTCCTCCCCACAAGGACGGTGCCGTTGTCATAAAGAAGCCTTCCCGTCAGCCTCACGTTACCATTCCTGTACGGGCTGCTGTCGTTCGCGTGCACCTCGCTGACGGACGTGTTGGCGTAGACGTACACGTTGACGGTTTCCCATTCCTCGGCCTCCTCGTCAGATTCCGTGTACAGGCTTACATCGTGCACTCCGATATCCGACTGAGATATAAGCAGCGTTATGTTGTTCCACAGCAGGCACCCCCCACACAGCGTATCATTGCTCACGTTCATGCTGCCGGACTGGAGAGCCCATCCCGCCGGGAGGGTCCAGTTGAGCCAGACGTTGCTGGTCTCCACGTCCCCCGTGTTGTTGACGTAACCCCTGAAATCGTGGACCATCCCTCTCGTGGCGGCAGGTGGGTACTTGTACAGGGTAACATTCAGCTTCGTCGGCCCCCTCACGCTCAGCACCATGTTCTGCTGCCCCTCCCACGACCTCTCCTCCGTCCCGGGGTTCGTGTAGTTCACCGTCACGTTGATGTCATAGTCCCCGGGAACCGTGGACGAGTTCGTGGTTATGTTGAACGACGCGGTCAGGTTGGCACCGCTCCCCATGCTCCCCAGGCAGCAGTACCCCTCCACGCCGTCCGGCAGGCAGACGCACGTCATGTTAGCATTGCATGCCGTGGTGACATTCACACCCGCAATCCCCGTGCTCCAGTCGTTCACGACGGTGACGTTGTACACCACCGAATCGTTCTGCAGCACCTTCGAAGGGCTCATCACCGAGCTCATGTTCCCCTTCAGGTCCAGCATCTTGAATCCGCTGCTCGCGTTGTGCGAGGGCGGGCTCCCGCCGCCCGACCAGTTCATGCTGACGTTCCACGCGTAATACCCGTATTCGGCACTGCCGGGTATGGCACCGCCCGCGAACTCCGCCTCGCACAGCTCCCCGATACCCAGGCTCCCGCACAGGACGCTCTGCACCTCATACCATTCCGCAGGAGAACCGTCCGGCCCGAGCAGGCCCAGCGTCACGTTCACGTCATTGGCAACGGACCCCCCGGTGTTGTTCACGGTCACGTTCACCCACTGTATGGTATCCCCGGCCTCGTACTCGTTCACGGAGTACTCGTGCCCGTTCTCGTGCTCGAGCAGCGTCACGTTGACCGCGGGCACCAGCAGCGTCACCGATGAATACGCGTTCACCAAAGAGCCGTTGTAGTACAGCGTCGCGTTGTTCCCTATGGTGCAGTTCACCGTGTGCATCCCGCCGGCAACGTCCGTGGTGTTCCACGCGTACCCGGCATAGCCGCTGGCATTGGTGTAGTTGCTCCCTATGGCCTTGCCGTCATACCAGAAGGACACGTTGTACCCAACGACTGCATAGGAATAGTTCGCGTCCCTGACGAGGCAGCTCAGGTTCACGACCCCAGTCTTCGGGTAGCTCCCTCCCTGAGGCCACGCCCACGTCACGTTGGCCCATCCGTACACGTCCCAGTAAACCTTGGAGCCGTTCCCCGTATTGCCTGACGTGTCGTTCGCGTACACGGTCGCGTTGTGCCTGCCCCTCTCCGTGGGCATGTACGTGACGTTGTACGTGCTCCCAGACAGCAGCGTCATGCTCCTGTTCTCATACCCAGCACCGGGCACGCCGACGTATGCCCACCTCTTGTCCGTCGCTCCGCTGTTGTCAGTTATCGACGCGGTCACGCTCACCGTCTTGTTCACGTTCACCATGCCCGGGACAGCCCCGGTCCCGGTCACCACTGGCGGCGTCACGTCCCTGACATTCACGTACCCCGCACCGGTCGTATTGTCGTTCCCCTCCGTATCGTTCGCCACGAACCTGTACGCCACGGTCTTCAGCTCCATCGAGGCCGGCATGGTCTTGCTGATGTTAGACCACCCGCTGCTCCCGCCCCCGAAGCTCCCGCTCCCGTTGTCCGCGAACCCTCCGCTCACGTTCCACTGGAACCTCCACCCGCCGAGGTCCCCGTTGTCCGTCCAGTAGGCATAGAACTCCACCGCATCCAGCGGCCCCGGCGTCGTGTCGTTCGCACCCAGGCCTGCCCAGTCCGGCGAGTCCCTGTCTATGTAGAACGTGTAGTACCCCGTCATGTTTTCCCCGCTGTCGTTCCTCAGCACCTTCCCGTAGGCGTCCTTCAGCAATGCGTAGATGCTATAGTACCCGGTAGCGTTGCTGGAAGTGTTCCAAGCGTTTGCGTTCCATACGGAGACGAAGTCGAGAGTGCCGCCGGCGGTTACGTTTCTCTTCGTGGATGTTTTGGTGTCGTTTACCCTTACCGATACCACATCACCAGTGCCGTTCCTCACTTCCATTACAAGGTATCCCGAAATGTTTGTAGCTCCCGTATTGTTGGCCTTCCCCGAAGAAATATAGACGAGCTCGTTCCCGCCGTAGGTGCTATACTGGGTTGTGAGGTTTATGGTTGCGTTTGCCCTGACGAAGAACTGGTAGACCGGCTGTGTCTCGTTGGCGTCGCCGAAGCTGTCCCTGGACCATACTGAGAAGTTGTAGTCGCCCCACTGCCACGTGTTTGTGAAGTTGGCCTTCCACGTATCGCCAGCTGTATTCACCATGTCCACGGAAGATTCCGAACTGTCCGGGTATATCACATTAACCTTCGCCTCGCTTACGCCCGCGCTGTCTATTATAGTCGCGGATATGGTTACGTTCTGGCCGTATCCTGTCGTCTGCGGCGTCACCGTCACGTCCGACATGTCGGGGCCTTCGACTTCTATGCTGAATGTATAGCTGGAATTTATCCATGAGCCGCTGTCATTTCTGAGCACGTTACCGTACGGGTCCGTGAAGGCCACGTAAGCGTTGTAGTAGCCGTTCGTGCTGTCGGTCGTGTTCCACGGGTCTTCGTTCCATATGCTCGCAAAGTCCAGATAATCATAAGGACTTATGCCGCGCTTCGTGCCCGTATCCGTGTCGTTGATGACGGTAGACACGATGCTCTTTGTTTCGTTGTCAATTACCTGCATGAGAAGGTAACCGTATATATCCGTGGTCCAGACGTCGTTTATGCTGTTGGACTGCGTCTCACCTTCCATGACTCCGACATGGGGTTCGGGATACTGGTACTTCCTACCCTGCTTCGCGCCGAAGATGTTGCTCTCGTCACCCCCGTTGAAGGTGCCGTCGTCGAATTCGTAGTATACGTATACGGGATACGTCGCCGTTATCCTCGTGCCTGCCTGCATTGTTATGGTAGGTAGGCTGCTGCTGGTGGTCGTGCTGTCCCCGAAGTGCATCTTGTTGGGCCTCGGGCTGGGATTGGACCCGCAGCTGACGCCGCTGTACCATGCCGTACCGTTGGGGTAATATACGCTTACCAGGGTGCCTGGTCTGGTGCACGCCACGGCCACGTACTGCGC
>CAZSYZ010000016.1:0-19369 GCA_964611445.1 uncultured archaeon
CGTGTTCTGGAAAGAGAACTATCCCGATAAGGACCCATACGCCACCGACCATGCGAAGCTGGAAGCAAGCAGGAAGCTCGTCATGGAAAAGGCCGACTGGGTGATACCCGGGCACGGGAAGATATTCAGGACAAAGAAGTGAATTTCACCCGGAGCCCTTCTTTCTGGCCTTGCTGCTCCTCCAGAGTGTGACGGCCAGCCCCACTACGGCCAGCGCTATGCCCACCACCGAAAGCGCGAAGGGAACGAAAACGTAGGACCCGTAATAGCTCCCGGCGTCCACGAGTATAAGCATGGCCCCGCAGAGCACTAATACAAGTCCCTTGAAGAGGTGTTTCTGGGTTTTCATGATTTAGTCTTGGAGGCGCTATTAAAAAATGCGTATTTCAGCCGTCAAGGATGAAGACGTCCTCTATTCTGGACTTCAGCGCCTTGGCCACGTCATGGGCCAATTTGAGAGAGGGGTTGTACTTCCCCTGTTCCAGGAAGACGATGGTCTCGCGCCTGACACCGACCTTCCTTGCAAGATCCTCCTGGGTCATGCCGTACCTGGCCCTGAGCTCCTTTATCCTGGTCTTCATTTCAGAACTCCTTTCTGTTGTAATATGCCCAGAAGACGGCAAAGAGAATCGCCATCCCGCCTACTGCAATACCCATCGCCTGGCTGACGTCTCTGAACTTTATTATGTCGTCAGATAAGAATCCAATCAGCAGTAACAGGTACAGCGTGACATAAAATGCCTTCGAAGTTGCCTTCTCGATTACCTTTCCGCTTCTCTCATCCCGCAAAGGAAACCCACCTTTAAGGTCCCTGTTCCCTCTTATGAAAACAAAGACGGCAAATGCAAATATTATAACTGCAATGAAAGCCCCCGCAGTTCCGCCTGCTGTATCCCCTTTCATAAAAGAGTTCAGTGAGAACAAAATTCCGGTTGCAATTACACACAGGCTTACTGTCATAATTGCTATCATCCTGATTTTGTCCTTCCCTTCCGGATTATTTTTTGTTTTCATTTAAACCCTCCTTTTTACTCCATGTTATATATTTCTAACATCATGTTATATATTTCTAACTCTACTATTTAAAGGTTTCGGCGGGCTATTTCTTATTATGGACGTGCGCCTGGCTGCTGTTTTGCTGATTCTACTTCTCGTCAGCGGGTGCACAGCCGTCCAGACGCCCGCGCAGGGGGACGTTCAAGGCGGGGAGAAGATTGTCTACGAGAAGAACGGCGAGATTATCGATCCCGATCAGGTGCTTCCGGACAGCATGAGGCCGGGTATGGAATGGCTGAAGGAGAACACGCCCGCGGACGCCGTCATCATGTCATGGTGGGACTACGGCCACGCGATAAGGGCCTATGCGGAAAGGGAGCCGGTAGTCGACGCGCCTTCAAAGGAAGCGCTGACCACTACCGTATCCAAGCATCTCGGGAAGGATCCGGACGAGGTAGAATGCGACGATTGCATAGAGCATGAGAAGCTCCAGGAGGTCGCAGAGGTGTTCCTGACGGAGAGCGACGCAAGGACGGCGGAGCTTATGGAAAAGCACGGCGCGACCTATCTGTACGTGCACAGGGAAGACGAGGACAAGTCCTTCGCGATGTTCATAATACTCGATGAGGAGAAAATCCCTATCGAGAGCACCGTACTGGGCAAAGCTCTCGCAGGAGAGCCCATAGAAGGCTTCTCGCTCGTTTACGAGGACGGTGTCTGCGTTATATACAAACTGGATGATTCTCAATAGAACCCGCGCTCTGTCTTGTTTTTGTTGCCGGGCTCCGGCCTCGTTATCATCACGAACATCCCGTTCCTGTCGAAGGCTTCCATGACTTCGTCATCCCTGTCGGAACCGGTCGGGTAGATGCATCCCCTGACGCCTGCTTTCGCCAGCATTTCAGGCCCGTCGGTGAACGGCCAGAATGCATCGGAAGCGGCGACCAGATTCAGGTCTTTCGCCCATTTCTTTTCACCCAGGAGTTTTTCGAAATCCCTGCCGCTGGCCTTGTACAGCGCTATCATGGCCGAATCCACCCTGCTCGTCTGTCCCGCGCCGGAACCGTACATCCTGTAATTGTCCCCGACGCTGACACAGTTGGATTTTGTCTTCCCGCAGGCAATCCAGTTCAGTATGGCAGCGTCAAAATCCTCTTTCGTGGGATTGCCGAATTTAACCTCGATGAATTCAGGCGACACGATCTTGGTGTCGTACCGCTCGGTGATTAGATACCCGCCTTTCACGGACTTGATTTCAAGATTCGGTCCCTTGAACTCCTTATCGAAGGGTTCGACCTGTAACAGCCTGATGCCGGTCTTGTTCAGCACGTCCATGGCTTCGTTTGTATATCCGGGGGCGATTATCCATTCGATGAGCCTTTTGGACGCCGCCATCTCCGCAGTTTCCTTGTCCATTATCTCGGACAGCGCGATGACACTGCCGTACGCGGACAGCGGATCGCCTTCCCATGAGTTGTATAAGGCCTCATAAGGGGAGTTGCTCCTCGCGGCTCCGCACGCTGTCTCGTGCTTCACCACGACGGCGGAAGCGTATTCCGGGAACACTTTCTTTATCTTCACGGCTGTATCCAGAGCCATATTGCCGTCTTCGATGTTTATGAATCCGGCATCCTTCCTCTCACCGCTTTTCTTCGTATCTTTAACTATACTGACATTTGCGATGCACGGACCCTCTACTCCTTCATCCCTGTAGAAGGCTCCCGTGTATCCCGGGTTCCTCCCGTATTTCAGGTCCATGACTTTTTCAACGGGCCCGGTTAACATATTACCCTTTACGGGATAGTCACCTGTAACGGTTTTGTCGTATTGCTGCTGGTCAGCTCTTCTTGACATAATCATCACTCCTTCATGTTATTTTTTGCGAACCTGAATCCACAGTACTGGTTTCTGCTCCTCATCGCGACCGATACGCCGACGAGTATGTCTTTCGGGAGGCCTTCGAATACCTCTTCGACAAGGTCTTCGGGCTTGGTGGAGTCAAGGTGAACGCGCCTCGTGTAACCCTCGAACGTGGAAAGGTTCGGGGGCAGTGCCGCATAATATGGCGGGTTGTCGACGCCGTACGTCCCGAAGACTATGAACTCGCCCTTCTTCAGCGGGATGTCCGTGTCGACCCTCACGACGTCATCCTTAAGAAAACCCTTACCGGTATGGTCCCTCGGCCTTATGACGATGCCTATGTTGGCAAGCTCGGGAGTCTTATCGACATAACGCGCGGAGGCAATCCTGGCCGTCCTTAGGGAGTCCACCTCGGAGCCCGAGTCTTTGAGAGAAGAACGAAGCGCCATTTCAACGCCGTCAGCGTAGGGATATCTTATTATTTTGTTGTATATTCCGCCGTTCTCTTTTACCCCCTTGAGGTTTCCCTCCTCCCGTCCTGCACCTTTCCATATCGGGTCGCAGTTCGTCTGGAAACCGTTGCTGACCACGATTAATCCCTTGTCATTGCACACCATCGCGTCATAAAGGAGCAGGTCCGGGTTGCCCCCCTTTTCAATCATCTCCTTAAGGGAAGTCTCGGAGTTTAAGTCCATGTGGACCCTTCCCTCTTTCTCGTATGGGAAAAGCTTCCTCATCCTGCTGGGAGGCGACCTGCCTTCCGCGAAATAGATATCAGCAGGAACACCGTTCGTCGTCAGTCCTGAAAGAATCCCCCTTCCTATGTAACTGGGCAGTCCGAGGTTGAGTGTCCCCATCTGAATAATTGGCGGAAAATTTTAAATTCCTATACCTGAACAAATCCTACGTTTTTATTAATTTTCGTGCCCAATTGCTTGTCATGAAGGTACCGGCTTTCGCGCTCCTCGTACTCTTGCTGGCAGCAGTGCCGCTCGCCGCCGCCCAGGAGGAGGCCGTGCTGATGCTCAACATGACACTCGGCGAGGGAACGGAGCCCGTCGACCCCTGCGTCTTGTCCGGCCAGTGTGCCATAGGCCACGTTTACGTCAACATCACGGAGCCGCCGCAGCCCCCCGGAATAACCGGATTCTTCGCCTTTGAGGCTTTCGATTTCGGCGCCCTGCTCAGCGACATAAAGGGCTTCTTCTCTGATATCTTCTGTTCCTGCTAGGGCCTGATGCCCGAGAACCTCTTCATTATCAGGTACCTGAGGTACATCGACGCGAACCCGAAGAGGAACGCGAAAAGGAGCACGGGAAGCGGGTCTATGTCAGTCACGCCGGTTCTGAATATCCACGGTATGAGCTGGACCAGCAGCCCCAGCGCGCCCACGGTCACGAAAGGTACGGCGAACGCGATGAACGCGCTGGCCAGCATCTTTGCGGACAGCTTCAGAAAGAATTTTCTCACCTTTGGCGTAAGCACGTGCCTGTTGATTTTCTCCCTTAGCTTCGCCTTTATCCCTTCCACAATTTATTTTTCGCCCCGATATTAATAACACCGAACCAAAAGACAAGTGATGCTCATGCGGTTGTGGACGGACAGTCACAGGCCGGGAAAACCGGAGGAGATGGCGGGCCAGCAGCAGGCAGTCGGCGAGGTGCGCAGGCTGCTGCAGTCATGGAAGCCCGGCACCGGGATTATCCTTTTCGGACCTCCCGGGACCGGAAAAACGCTGCTTGTCGAGCTCCTAGCAAATGAGATGGGATACTTCCTGGTCCGGATGGACGCGTCGGATTCTAGATCCGCGAAGGAGATAGAGGGAACCCTTTCGGAGTCCACGAAGCAGCAGGCGCTCTTCCACAGGGGCAAGCTCATCCTGATGGACGAGGCGGACTCCATGAGCGGGAGGAGCGACAGGGGCGGCGCAAAGGGCATCGCAAAAGTCATAGAGGAATCGAGGTTTCCGGTGTTCATTTGCGCCAACGACGTCCAGGACCCGAAGCTCAAGGCCGTGAGGAAGGCCTGCAAGAAGGTGAAGATGGACAAGGTCCCCAGGGATGACATGGCGGCCTACCTCAGGAAGGTGGCAAAAAAGGAGGGCATACAGGTGTCTGATGACATAATCAACGGGCTCGCGCGCTGGTCCGACGGGGACATGCGCTCCGCGCTTCTCGACTTCCAGATGCTCTCCCTCGGTACAAAGGAGATATGCGAGGAGCTGTTCACCTCCATAGGCTTCCGCGAAAGGAAGAGGGAGCTCGAGGACGTCCTGCTGGGGATAATGCGCACCACCTCGATGAACGCCAACAGGAAGGCGATAAGGGACTGCGACACCGACCCCGACGACATGTTCCTGTGGCTCGAGAGCAACATATACAGGACCACCGCCGACAGGCAGTTCATAGCCGACGCGTACGACATGCTTTCAAGGGCGGACATATACCGCAGGCGCGTGATGAAGCAGCAGAACTGGAGGTTCAAGGCCTACATGATAGACATCATGTCGGGCATAGCCTCGCTCAGGAAGGGGGAATTCATCAGGCCGGAGTCCCTCAGGTATCCGGACAGGATAGCGCTCCTCGCGAGGACGAGGTTCAGGCGCATGCTGATGGAGCCGGTCCTGCAGAAGGTGGCGGAGCATACCCACTGCTCTGCGCGCACCGCGAACTTAGAGTACATGCCTTATATAACGTTTTTCGTCAAGAAAGGATTGATTTCGGCGGAGGACTTCGGCTTCACGCCGGAGGAGATGGACGCTGTCAAGAAATACGGGCCCGTGGCTCAGTTTGGATAGAGCGCTGGATTGCGGATCCAGAGGTCCGGGGTTCAAATGCACCCTTTTCCATAAGCAAGCATGGAAAAGCCGCGCCGGAAAGTAAGCTTCCGCCGTAGGCGGAGGCGAGGGAACTCATTCCCGAAGCCGGCGCAGATGCTGGAATTCCCCGCGGGCTCGCTTTCATTTTTTAAAAGCTTTCCCCCTGAACATAACATCAGGTGTCTTCATGAAAAGGATATTTTTGTACCTTTCTGCAATACTAATGAGCATCTACGGCTGCAACCTTTCAGGTTATAAAGATAATGGAAACGGACCGGACAAGAGCGGCATAGACACCCTTAATGACAAAAACACCGTGACTTTAACGGACCCTGATTATGGGAAGCTGGAGACAGACACGCTGAAAAACATTTATAATTTTACGGACTTCAGGAAAGGCGCATTCTTCAAGCGCATAGTTGAAAATGGGCAGGATAAGAACGATGCAGACACGGCATACACCGACACGGACACCATAGTGAAAGGGGGCCCGGGGTCAGATGCCTTCATAAAAGACGCGGCGGATACGCTGGATAAGGCCTTGACGCATTTCGGACTCGGCGGTGAATGACCACTCGTTTTTGGGCCTGCGCGCAAGCTAGGTGAACATTTAAATAGCCGCCTCCCATATTAAGTAAAATTTGGTGGAAAGATGGCACTTACATGCGTTTCATGCGGGAAGAAAGTGGAGACCGAGAACTACTGGATCAGGTTCAAGTGCCCGGCATGCTCCGATTCGGAGATAATAAGGTGCGAGAAGTGCAGGCGCCTTGCCGTTACCTATAAATGTCCCAAGTGCGGGTTTTCAGGGCCGTGATTTTCATGGGCGACGTGATTCTTGTCTACAAGATACTGCCCAAAGAGCCTTCAAAGCTGCAGAAGATCAGGGCGGGGCTTGAGAAGATAAAGCACCAGAGGCTCGAGGAAGAGCCGATAGGCTTCGGCATCACCGCACTGAAGTTCACGACCATGGTCCCGGATGAGGGCGGCAAGCAGGAAGAGCTCGAAGAAAAGATCAATGCCATCGAAGGCGTCGGTGAAGTGGAGCTCGTCCACTTCTCAAGGAGCATGTAGAGATAGTTTCTAAAGCCGGTGATTAACGGTAATTAAGTCACCCAATAGACTTCGACTTTTTAAAATTATGCCTTAAACACTTAGCATGGCCAATCTTTATCTTGATGTAAGATTTGACCCTCACGACTATGTGAGGCAGGGTATAAGCCTTTACGAGTTGTTAGTTTCGGGCCTAGAATGCAGGATAGATGGAATAACATTTTTGCACAAAGGCACACAGGAGTGGAAAGACTATGCGGCCGAATTCGAGAAAGCCTTGGGCAAAATGCCGCAAAATAGGAGAGAGGAGGTCATTTCGAGACGATTTAAGCCGGATATAATCTCCAAAAGCACCGATTTTTGTGCAATGAACCGTATGTCAAAAGTACTCGCTTATGATAAGCAGCGTGATATGATTTGCGATATATTAATCCCACAAAAAGAGATTCACGTATTCAAACTGTTTTCCGAAGGCTGTGAAATCTTACCGGATTTTATTATCGGCGGGTCCAAGAAAGCGGGTTCTAGGAAGCTGTATCATTATGACGGTTCTCTGCGTGATGCGCTGGAAGAATTTCCACAGGAATTCACGTTCAACCTATGGAACACGGAATGGATGCATCAATACCTGAGAGATGAAGAAAGTGCAAGTAAGTACAAAATCCATTATAAACCAGTTGAATGTGTAGGCATTGATCATATATTCTTAGAACAAAAGACACAATAAACACCGAAAAATAAAGGAAGCTATTTAATCTAGTGGAAAGGAAAGTTCGGAAGCTCTACTTCTTCTTTTTCGGTGATGCCTTCTTGGCAGCTTTCTTTTCCTTCTTGGGCTTTGACGCCTTTTTCACCGGCTTCTTCTCAGCCTTATGCAACGCCTGCTTGGGCGCGGATTTCACAGCTTTCGGCTTCTTTTCCTTGTGCTCCTTCTTCACGTGCTTCTTTTCCTTCTTTGGTTCTTCCTTCTTATGTTCCTCTTTCTTCTCCGGAGCCTTCTCTTCAGCCTTCGGCGCCTCTTCCTTCTCTTTCGGGGCAGCTTCTGCCTTTTTCGGCTTCTCCTTGGCAGCCGATATCCTCTTCCTTTCGGTCTCCTTCGCCTTCTCCACGTCCTTGGCCGAGGGCTCCTTGACCCCGAACTTTTTGAAGAGGCCTGCCTTCTTGTATTCCGCAAGAACCTCGTCGTCTGAAGCGTTCTTCTTTATCTTGACGGTTTCCGGCGTCGGCTCAATATGATGGATGCTGCATTTCCTTCTCTTCACCGTCGTGGCAGCCTTCGGGCCGGTCACCAGGACGAATCCGTCCTCCAAGACGTCCAGAACAACGCAGAACTTGCCGGACTCCCTGCCGGCCGTCTTCATGCAAATCCTGCCTGTCTCAATCATTCTCCCATCTCTCCATATTTTTTAATCTCATCTTCGCCTTCGTGCACGGTGAGCAGAGATTGCCTCCGTAGGGCCTGTCGGGCCTCTTCTCGGTCTTTCTGAGTTTCCTCAGTTCCGAGGGAAGCGCCCTCGGGACGCCGTGAAGGGGCTTTCTGCACGAAGCGCACCTGGCAATGTTCGGCTGCTTCTTGGTGTAGTGGATATTCACACTGCCCCCGGGTGTCGTCACCCGCTTCTTCCTGAAACTTCTCGTCCTCTGCGCCGGCCTTGGCATCCTGATCACCGCTGATAGGTTACATCTATGTAGCGAAACCTTTTATTAGTTTACGTCTTTCGTCATTTAAAAATCTGCTACCGCAAAAGACTGAAAAACAGAAAAATCGTGCTTACTGTACTAACAGGGCGTGTTCTTCTAGTTCCACCGGGTATTTGATTGGCATTATCGGATCCTCACGTCCGGAAGGGTCGTCGATATCTATATCATGCACCAAAAGCCTTTTGCTCCCCTTTTCCTCTGAAAATAGCGGCCTCTTTTTTTCCGGAACCGCGCTCGCAGTCAGGCTGAATGTCTTCTGAAAATTCGAACTTATGACTGTGTTAATCTGTTTAAGGCCATAATCCTTTCGTTTACTGCGCAGAGTGAAATATAACTCTCCTTGTGATCCTCTATCCGTAGGGATTTCACTCGAATAGCATAAAATAGGAAGGTCGTGGTAATAAATGAAAATTCCGGGCATGGAATCGTTCTTCTGACCAACCAAATCGAATTTGTACGCATAGAACGTTTTTCCTTGAATGCGGGAAAAATTCCCGAACCTCACATTATCGATATGTACGTTGTTGTAGTTGTATTTTCCTGCGTAGTCGGCGATACGGCTTCTCTCCGTGTTCAACTTTCTGTTAATGAAATATCCTTCCAAATCTTCCGAATACGTGAACTGTGACAGGTAATTAAAAAGTTTTCCTCTGTTTTCACTATTCCATTTGGAACGAAGCTCTCGGACTTTTTTGAATTCCGGAGCCTTTTTAAGCGACTTGGTGAGGGTATCGTAATTGTCCTTAATATCCTTTATATCAGATACACTGTATGTGTAAGCCTCGGTGAGCTCAAATTCAGCCTCAATCAAGTCGCGTGGATAATGGAAAAAGAAACCTTGGAGAAAGAGACCTTCTGGTGAGATGCGAGGGGGAGGGGATAATACTACGGACATATCCTCGCCCTTGATGTATCTCTCTGCCGACCTGCGCTTGACTTTATAATCATCAAGCCTTTGCATTAGCAAGAATTGGACGTGAAGAAATTTATATCATGCACAGCGCGTTTTTTTATTCGACTCCCATGATTTTCCTCAGGATGAAGGTGGAGGGAAGGCTGAGGAACAGGTACCACCAGAACCATGAAAGGTGGCTCCCTATGAAAGGAAGCGTGAAGGGCATCTCAGCTATGAACATATCGAACTGGACGGAGTTGTCCTTGGGCGTCTGGAAGAGGAAGAAGCCTTCCATCGCGGGGCCTACCTTCCACAGCGCGCCGTTGTAGGTGAACATGTCCCCTTTGCTGAACGTCTCTTCATCGGAGAAAGCTCCGTCATCGTTGAGGTCAACGCCGGCGACGAAGCTGTCAGCCGTGCCCTCGTAATAGAGCTCATGCTCGATATCGGCGTATGCGAATTTGGCCTCCGGATTGTCTGTCAGGTCCGCCGTGACCCCCCCGAAGTTGTTGTGGAGCCACCCGAGGAGCAGGAAGAATATCAGCATGGTGACCATCATGGGCTTCATGCTCATCCTGAACTGCTTCTGGCTCGCCTTGAGCATCTCGCTGGCGTAGTCGTTCATCTTGGCCTTGTCGCCCTCTTTCTTGGCCTCGTTCATCTTCTCCTTGTAGAACTTCATGTCATCCTTCATCTTGCGTATCTCGTCGGGCTTCGTAAGCACCCTGTAGATTATGGTTATGCCTAATGAAAGACCCAAGGACAGGAGGGTGATTACAAGGAATGGCGTCATTTTTTCACCATCATGTCCTTAAGCATCCCGTAGAGCTCGTCAGCGGCCGTCCTCGCTCCGTCGATTCCGGAGCGTATGATCCTCACGCCGCACCCGGTGTTCGCCCCGAGGAAGAGCGCGTAAGCCTTTTCAACGGCCTGGTGCTCCCCGAACCCTTCCGCATCGTCAATCTTCCCACCCAGGGAAAGCGGGTCCACGGATATGTGCACCACGAAGTCCGGCTTCAGCACCTCAAGGACTTCCTTTGTTATAACTGGATAGAAGCCTAGCCTGCTCTTCACCGTGAAATATCCGTTGACTATTATGTGGTCCCCGGCCCTGGATTTGAGCACCCTCATCTGTATGTTGTTCTTTATCTTCTTCTGCGTACCCTTGAGAAGCCTGAGCTCGTCCGCGGGGCTTTCCTCGGTGTCAACGAAGTCCGTGAAGCTGAGTATGCTGAACCTGGCCTTTCCCTTGATGCGTTCGAGCGCCAGCTTCACGATGGACTCCTCGATCACGTTCTGGACCCCCGTTATCAGTATGTTCATAATCATCACTTCCCGATTATCCTCCTGACTATCGGCGGCATGTCGTCCGCATGCTGCGTGGTTATCTCCTGGTAAAGCTGGTACGATATCATGGTAGCAAGCAGTATGCCCGTGCCGCTGCCTATGGCGTTGGTCAGGTCAGCGTAGGATGCGAGTAGGCCTATGGCCATGCCTCCGAGAGCGGCCAGTCCCGGTATGTACCGGTTGAGTACCCTTTCAATGATCCTCATGTCGCGCCTGTATCCAGGTATCTGCAGTCCCGTGGAGTGTATCTGCTCCGCCACCGAGCCTGCGTCCATGCCCGATGTGGTCACCCAGAAGATTGAGAATATGGTGGCCCCTGCTATCATGAAAAGCGTATAGACGCCTATTCTGGCCGCATCTGTCATCGTTATCGCCATGCCCGTGAGCCCGAGGCCGTATGCCATGGCAAGCCACGCGAGAGCGCCGACGGGTATCAGCCCGAGGGAAAGCTTCCATCCCGGCACCTTGAGGTAGCCGGCCGCGAACGCCCCTATGAGCGCGAAGAGCCCCATGAATATCGCCATCCCGGCGACGCCTTGCGAGTTGGGCGGGTGCAGATAATAGACCAGGCCGGACACCGGGCTGTTGTTCTCGAAGCAGCCCAGCAGGCCGCAGACCTTTGCCGAATCAGGCTCGATGGGCTGCGCGCCTATCCTTCCCATGAGCTGGACGTTCGCAAGGAGGGCCGCGATGAGTATGACCGGTATGACGTTGGTGTAGAGGAAGTTCAGGGGCCATCTCCTGCCGAAGCCCCTTATCGAGCCGAAGGCCAGCGGTATCTCCACCTTTACGTTCTGGAGGAATATGACAAGCAGGAACACGAGCCCCGTCGCAAGCACCGGAAGCACGCCGAGCAGCAGCGCGTTGAGCGGGTCCGCGGTGGCAAGGTAGTATATTATCTGCGGTATCACCCCGATCGGCGGGTTCTGCATCTCTATCGACGGGAACGAAAGGGCGGTGCCCGTCGCGCCCTTGAACAATGACAGGCAGCCTGTGCCGGTGCATATGGCGAACGGGTTGAATATCCTGGTTATTATGCCGCTTGAGACCCCGGCCAGGATGAACAGGCTCACGCCCGAGCCAAATCCCCACTTAGATATGATCTCGTCCATGAAGAGTATGAATATCCCGCCTGCGGCAATCTGCACTATGACTATTATCTCCATTCCGGGGGTGGGCGGTATCGCGCCGAAGAGCACGTATATGGCCCCCTCGGCGAAGCAGAGCGCGATGGTCAGTATCTTCTGGGTTCCCTGGAAGATAGCCTTGCCCTTTTCCGTTGTCAGGTCCCAGGGCAGTATCTTCGAGCCCACGAGAAGCTGCAGGATTATGGCGGCCACGACTATCGGTCCTATGCCCAGCGTGGTCAGGGAGCCGAATTTGGAAGCCAGCAGAAGCTCGAAGACCTTCAGCTGCTGGAGCCCCTCGACGCGGATACCGAACACCATTATCTGCGACATCACGAAGAATATGAGCAGGACCAGCCCGGTGTACTTCAGCTTCTCGTTGAAGCCCAGCTTCTTGAGCGGGTCCCTTACGCCCGGGAGGCGCTCAAGCAACTTCATGTAGGACTCTTCAAAACCCATGGACATCACTGATAACAGCTAACTGTTCAAATTCCTAATAATTGGTTTTTGGGTTTATTTATATAAATCTCTTCATCTTCCTGCCGGGATGAGACTTTGAAGAAATCGGACTATCCCGGGTTTAGGTTTCGGAGACTCGATTATTTTATTCTCGACCATGAAATTCTTTATTTCCGCTGCCATCTGCCACGTGTTTTCTCCCCCTTCATAACCAAACTTCTCCAGGTCAATACCCTCAAACGCCTGCGTGCCGTGAAGTTTATTGTATCTTTCCTTTATGGTCTTTCTGATTTTCTTTATGACATCACCGATTTCGGGATAGTTCTCGGAAAGCTTTATATCGGAAAACCTTTTATGATCGTAAATCAAGCCCTTGAGCGGCACGCTGGCCGTTATCGCTGAAGGCGTCAGCGAGGCCAGGTGGAATCCGTTATCCTTTATCACGTTGTCTATGATGTCGTAGGCGATTGCACCCACACTGTTTTCGGTCTTTCCGTTGAACATGAAGCTGTAGAGGTCTTCCGGGGTTCTCATCCTGCGTCCGCGCCTTTCAGGAACGGATAAGTTGAAGTTGGTCTCGAAATCCCTTATTATATAGGCCTTTTCCCTGCGGCCCAGATTCAGGTCCCTGTAGAAATCGGAGGTCGTTTCTATGTCCCCTATATCCATACCATCCCTTACCGCTCCATGGTAGTGCCTGTATACGATGTCCAATATCCTCTGCATTACGCGCGCACACTGCTTATCTCCGACCGTGGAATGGTAGCCCATTTCTAGTTTAAGATAGAAAGAAATTTAAAAGCAGAAAACTCTCACGTAGGACTCTTCAAAACCCATGGACATCCCTGATAACAGCTAACTGTTCGAAGTCCTAATAATTGGTTTGTTTTGGATTTTATGGCTTGCGTGTACAGGCCCTTTATCCCACCGAGTCGGCGGATGTGGGGAAGTCGTCGTAGTCAGTGGCGGTCCGGGAACCCGATGAAGGAATGACGTCCTTGATGTATTTTACGATATCTCCTATGTTGGAGAACTCCTCTGCGGTTTCGTCCGGTATCCGGATGCCGTAGAAGTCCTCTACGTCCACCAAGCCTTCCACGAAATCAAGGCTGTTGATTCCCATCTGGCGGAATTCGTCATATGCTGTGAAGGAGGACATGTCAACGCGCTTGCTCGACTCCTTATAGAACATGAGAGCAATACTCTTGCCGGTTTCTCCGAGCTTCTCTATGCTCGGGTGGTACTGCCCTTGCATGAGTAATTTATTAGAGCAAAGAAATTTAAAAGCCGGAAGTTCACTTGCCCTCTTCGGCGGGACCCTCTTCCACGGTCTCCTCGATGACTTCCTCAACGGCTTCCTCGACGACAGCATCCGAGACTATCTTGCCGCCGGCCTTCTCCACCTTCTCCTTCGCGCCCTTCGAGAAGTAGTCGACCTTGATTTCCAGCGGCCTCTTTATCTCCCCGGTCCCCAGCAGCTTGTCGTAGCCGAGCGCCCCGAGGTCTATCTTCTTTTCCTTTCCCGCCAGCTTTGTGACCTCCCTCAGGTTCACAGCCCTCATCTTCACTGAGGTCTTCGGCCTGAAGCCCACCTTGCCTATCCTGTCCGTCTCGTACTTCAGGATGCGGGTCATCATGTGGCCAAACTTGCCGGCCTTCCCCTTCCCGCCGCGGCTACCTTTCCCCCTGTGCTTCTTCGGGCTTCCCCAACCGTGGGTCCTGTGGCCCCTCTGACTGACGACCTTTTTCCTCTTCATCTACATCATCCTCAATAGCAGCCGGTTTATCTCACTGCCCCTGTAGCCCACGTCGCCTCTGGGGTAATGAAGCCTGACGGCCCTGAGCCCGCCCGATGGCGGCGAGAGCCTGAACACGTGCTCGCCTTCCAGCTTCCCGTTCTTGAGCGCGCCGGAAGCCGCGGACTTCGCCTTTCCGGCGTTCATCCCGCCCCTCTTTTCGAGCAGCCTTTCAAGGCATTCCTTCCCTATCTCTCCCCATGTCACGTATTCAGCGACCCTTTTAAGCATGCCGCCGTGCACGTTATCGGCCGGGACTATGACGCACGTGTTCTGCACATAAAGCCTGAGGCTGTTCAGCGTGTCGGCGACCTTCCTTTTTATCTTCACGTTGCCCTTAATCATGACCACCGCGAAAAGAGGCTTTTCCGTCATCACAGGCCACCCTTTCCGCTGTTCAGGTTCTTGAGAGCGTTGAAGACGGCCATCGCAAGGTTTGTCCTGGTCGCCGTCTTTCCCGAGGTCTTCACCCAGACGTCCTTTATGCCCGCGATCCTTAGTATCTTCCTGACCTCCTCGCTTGCCACCATGCCCACGCCCTTCGGCGCGGGGATAAGCGTAACCTTTACGGACCCTTCCCTTCCGCTCACCCTGAACGGGACGCTGTGGCCTCCGCCGCAGCCGCATTCCCACGAGCCGCACCCTCTCACGACCCTTATGACGCCGAGCTTCGCGTTCTTCAGCGCTTTTTCGAGGGCGGTTCTGTGCTCCGTGGAAATCGCGCGGCCGACGCCTACGATTCCGTCGCCGTTGCCCACGACGGCGAGCGCGGAAAGCTTGAACCTTCTTCCCGACTTGTGCATCCTGGCGGTCATCTTCGTGGCAGTCCTTCTTATACCGCCCCCCTTGCCCGGGGAGCCCCCGATGTAGATCACTTCCTGCATGAAATCGGGAACGAGGACATCTATTATCTCGGGCTCGAGTATGAGCTCGCCCTTCTCGAGTATCTCGTCAAGGGACTTGTACTTCCCCGCCAGAACGTCGTTGCCGAGCCTGGTCTTGGGTATCCAGTCGGTTTCCCTTTCCACCGGAGGCGCCTTTTCTTCGGCGGCAGGCTCTTCTCCGGCATCCTTCTCTTCGGCCTGCTCCTTTACCTCGACATATTCCTCGTCCTGAGCGGCCTCCTCTAGCTTCTCTTCGGCCTTCTTCCGCGCCTTTTCCGGTGCGGGTTCCGCCGTCTTGGCATCCTCTTTCTTCGTCATTTGTATCTCCTTCTCCTCCCGATGCGCTCAAAGCGCGTCATGACCTCTGGAGCAGTTGAATATTTTTGCATGTATATATTTATAATGTTTTTCCACATCGGCCCGGAAATCCCATAGTGCGTGGACAGCAGCGCCTCGTAAAGGAGGAAGAGGTCCGTGGCCTTGTCCTCCACCTTCTGCGATACCTTCCCGAGCCCGAAGTCTATTACATAGAGTTCATCGCCCTTTAATATCATGTTCGAGGTCGTGAGGTCCCCGTGGACTATGCCGGCGGAATGCAGGGCGGCGACCGCGGCGCCGATCTTCTCCGCCACCTTCTTCCGTTCAGGCGCCTTCATCGAGCCGAGCACGTCCTTGACCCTCTCCCCGTCGATGTAGTCCATCTTTATGACGTGCCTGCCATCCATCTCAGCGTTCGGCGTCCGGACGCCGGCGCGCCTGGCCTTCTCGAGAAGGTTCACCTCGAGCTTCGTCCTCCGCTTCCTGATTTCCTCGTCCAGCTCGGGCAGCCTGTATCCCTTTCTGAGCCTCTCCTTCACGAGCACATTTCCTTCCCTGTAAAGGACAGCCTCCGCCCCTCTCTGGACAATCTCCCTAGACATGCAGTTATTTTGGCATGCTTCTTAAAAAGGTTCCCGAAAGGAAAAGGAAAGTATGGACTGAGTAGACTCAGTTTGAGGAAAGGCCCAACAGGATGACGTTCATCCTTTCTCCCAATTCCGAAAATGAAATCTTGTCGCTGAGATATTGTTTGTGCAGCTCTAATACTTCCCTGTAATACTCCTGAAGCTCGGAATCCTGGGCGTCAAAACCGTAAAACTGCTGCGCGGAGACCAGTCCCATAAACAGGGATGACAATAGCAACACCGCAAAAGCGGCACCCCTCTTGCCCATTTTATTCGCCACCTTAACACCTTTATTTTCCGGTGAAGCACAACCTTTTTAAGGGCGCCTGCATAAAAATTATTCCAAGGCCCGGAGATCAATGCCTCATATGGCCTTTTGCTCGCGGGAAAGGGAGCACGTGAGGATTGCGTTCCTCGGACTTGGGCAGTCTCCGCATAGCCTTGGAATATGCCTGACACACTTTCAGGCTTTTGGGGGTCATCCTGGCAGGAATCATCCCCGGCAAGCACGAAACGCCCTGGTCATTTTATCACCAATCAGGACTTCGGGAACCCTATTTAAACGGCTATCCCGAGATTAATTCCAACAAATTCCGGATATGTCCCAATTCATTCCCATGTGATATAAAGAAGCACGGAAAGGCCGAGGAGCTCTATGGAATTTATTATTATCATGTGAATCTGTATCACGTTCTCTATGACGGAAGGCCACTCGAAAATGCCCAGGTGGAGCATTATCAGGTTCTCGGCAATGAATATGAGCGTGAATATTATCAGCCCTATGTTGTACCCGGACCTTATGTGGCGGTAGTTCTTGGTGAACACGTAAAGCAGCACGAGAAGTATCACTACGTTTATCACATTTATCAGAGCCGAAACGAAATCAAGGACTTCTATCATGCTGCCACCAATTATTCTTTGCCTTCCTTACTTATCTTATTTTTCCCAGTTTTCTCTAGTATTTCGTCCAGCAGGTAGACGTTCTTCTCGAAGAAGGGGGAGAGAAAATACATCGAGCCGTACCTCTTTTCATCGTCTGACGTGATTATGTTTTCCTTGGTGAGGACCTTTATGTGATGCTGCATGGTCTTATAGTCCAGCTGCAGCTTTTCATGGAGCTGGTTGACGTTATATGGCCTTTTCCGCAGCAGTTCCAGTATCCTTATCCTCGTGATTCCGCCTCTCGTGCCGGCGAGCACGTTCCAGAGCGAATGCCTGAGCGACGTTATATAACCGGAATCTTCCATGTCATATTATTTGGTTGGCATAATTAATTTTACGTTACTATCGGTAACAGAATCGGAATTTTGAGAAAACGATAACATGGGGCACGTATTCAAAAATCATCTTTTAATAGTGCCTCGGAGAAGCAATTCAATTCAGGAATTTCGATAAGTATAAAAAATTAACTACGACTAGATAATCATAAGAAGGTGCTTTCATGGACAACAGTGCATTATTGGCATTTCCGATGCTGGCCGTATTGATACTGGCATCGGCTGCTGGCGCGGCCGGAGAGACAGCCGTTACTGTCAGGCCGGGCCTTATCAACAGTCAGCAGTGCAGCAGCGCCATGGGCAAGATATCCATAAGCACCGGGAATCCGGGCATGTTCACTATATCGATCGACGGCGTCCCTGATGAATGGCTTGACTACGAGAGCAGGGTCCACGTCGAAGATGAGAAGACGATCACGTATGTGGTGAACCCGCAGACAGCGGGGACGTACTACCTTACGGTCACGGTTGACGGCCCCGGAGGGTTCTATTCCGAGGACCAAGTAAAGCTCTGGGTTTCAAAGAAAGGGACTGCAGACCTTCGGGCTGCCGGAGAAGAGGGGAGCGGCATCGAAGGCGGGCTCACAGGCATGTTCGCTTTCGGCGAGCAGGAGCAGTTGGTGCTGCTTGTCACGGCCGTAGTGGTTGCCGCGCTTTTCGCGGTTTTCCTAGCCTACAGCATACTGAAAGAGGAAGAGCCCGGAAATGGTATGGGTTTAAATTTTTAACTACTAAATGATAACTATGGATTTGAAATACATTGCGTTCCTGATTGCGGTTCTGGTGGTTTTTCCCGGTCAGGCCTCCGCCTATTACGGCGCGGCCTTTGAACTGGGGCCCGGAATGTACCAGGTCTGCCCCTGTGACATAATTTCCAGCAAAGAGATAGAGGTCGGGTTCATCAACTACGGGACGAATTCCGATACCTATTTCCTTTCGATGAGTGTTCCCGGCGGATGGAGCGGATTCATAGCCCCCGAGCTGACCCTGGCCTCGGGTGAGAAGACAGTGATCGACCCGATGTGGATAACACCTCCCTGCGGAACGGAGCCGGGGAAATACACAGTGATGCTCACTGCAGAATCTGCCCGGTCAGGAAAGATAATCGAGGAAGAGCTCGAGCTGGACGTGATGAGATGCCACGACGTCAGCATATCCGGTGAGAGCTACGTCAATACGTGCGAGGGCGACGAGGTCACGACCCGTATAGAGGTCACGAACCTCGGGAAGATAAAGGAGACGTTCAGGCTTACAGCTTCGCAGCCTTGGGTGACGGTTTCGCCCGATTACGTTTCAGTCAATCCCTGGGACAGCAGCACCGTTTCAGTGATAATCAGGCCTCCGGAGGGGGTCACGGGCACGCAGGAGATAGCAGTAAAGGCCGAATCAACGCTGTCCTACGCGAGGGCGGAGAAGAAGATCAAGACGGACATAGACCAGTGCTACCTCTTCAGGCCAAGCGTAATCCCCCCTGAGGACACCATCTGCATAGGGAAATCGTCCGAGTACCAGCTCTATATAGACAACATGGGAACGAAGTCGGACACCTACATGATAGTGACCCCCGCATGGGTTACGGCAGACAAGAACACGGTGACCATCGGCAGCGGCAGAAGGGAGAGCGTGAAGCTGACGGCAACGCCCCCGTCAAGAGGCGAGAAGAAGCTGGATGTTTACGTTTCCTCCCTCAACCAGCCGACGGCAATAGTCGGGGTTGAGGGGCTCATAGCAGTCGTTGACTGCAGCGATGTCGCAGTCTCCTTCTCCAGCGCGGAGAGGAACGTCTGCATGGGCGAGAGCACGGACTTCGTCGCAAGGGTTGAGAACACGGGAACTGCCGTGACGTCATACAATCTTGAGGCTACCGCGGGAAAGCTCTCCAGGGAGAAGCTTGTGCTCAGCCCCGGGGAGGTCCAGAACGTCGTGCTCGCCGTCACGGGAACGGACAAGGAGGGCACGTACCCTGTGACCATTAACGTTTTCAATGAGCATACGGGCGACAAGGACTCCGCAGCCCTTGTGGTCCACAGGTGCCATGACGCGTCGCTCAGCATAAGCCCGAATGAGAGGGACATATGCGAGGGGGACGTGCTCAGCTACCAGGTTACCGTCAAGAACACGGGGGAACTGGAGGACAGGTACGACCTTTCATTCCCGGGCGGGGAAAGGGAGTTCGAACTCGAGCCTGGAGATTCCATAACGCTCAAGCTGG
>CAZSYZ010000016.1:19379-20521 GCA_964611445.1 uncultured archaeon
ACATACCCTTCAGACTCAAGTCGTCAAAGGGAGTGGCAGTCGAGAAGACAGTGAAACTCAACGTGGCCAGCGGGGACGTATGCTTCGCCGCCGACCTTAAAATCATAGACGGAATCGGTGCCAAGGAGGACAAGGTCACGTCGGTCATAGGGGAGGGGCAGGCGGTCGAGATGAGGCTTGTCAACAGGGGAATACGCTCCGACACGTACACGCTGTCGGTGAACGGCCCGGACTGGGCATACCTCAGTGAGCATTCGGTTGATCTTGCCCCGCTTCAGGAAAAGACGGTCTACCTGTACCTTTCGCCGCCCTTCGATACCGAGGAGAGGGGCTATGACCTCACCGTGCTTGCGGATTCGGGCACGGCGATGTCGGGTATCGAGATAAGGGCGCTCGTCGTAGAGGAGCTTGCGGAAGAAGAGGAGCAGGAAGGGGGAGCCGAACTGGCAGGAGGGCTTGCGGGCATGTTCACAGCCAATGCCGTTTCGATAGAAGCGACCCTCATAGGCGCGCTCGCGTTCTTCACGGCGCTGCTCGTGATACTCAGATTCATAATCTTCAAGTGATTTCTGCGGGGGGAATTTCGGCTGTGCCAAAAAAGCGGTTAATTTCGATAACAATATAAGTAAGAAAATGATATTATTATCACTGATGTTCTTCTATTGGGGGAGAACTAGGCTCGCTTTGAAACCGATTGGGGGATCGGAATCGGAGCTCTTGTATCTGGTCTTGTTCTAGTCAGCATTATAAACTGTTTTTGTAATTAAACTTACTGCGTAAGTTTAAAAAGAATTTCGATACCGCGATGTATATTTCGCGGTATCCAATTCAAAGGTTTAAGGGAGGGAGTCAAATGGAATCATTGGTTCAGAGAGTATTCGAAACGACGAGCAGCGAGGGATATGCGGATAACTTCGCTGCCGAGAGCCAGCCTGCTGGCGCACAGCCTTCGGCGGCGCCGACACAGTCTGGAAATCCGCAGGAAAAGACCCTGGAGGAAAACATCCAGGACGAGTTCGGTCTTGACGTGAAGGGCGCGAAGATCCTTATCGTCGGGGCCGGCGGGGCGGGCAACAACATGGTGACCAGGCTCACCGAGATGGGCATAAAGGGAGCCACGACGCTCGCCGTAAACACGGACG
>CAZSYZ010000017.1:0-20443 GCA_964611445.1 uncultured archaeon
CGGTCACCTGCCACGTGTGCTTCATTACGTTATTTGGTAGGGCGGTAATAAATGTGTTCGGAGCCTGATACGTCATGCAAGCTTTTAATTAGTAACTACTATTGAGTTACAAAAAACATAGATTTATAAATCTTACACACAATACATTATACATGTCTGATATGGAAGTTGCAGTAAAAGAAGTGGAACTGCCCGGAATAACCCTAGGAATCGTGAAACCGGGGTCGGGGACTTTCGGGGATACGTTCAAAGCGCTGCAAGAAATGGGGTTCTACCTCCTGGACGGACGGCAGAAAGCTGTTTTGGACATTTATCACAACGACTGCAGAACAGAGAAAACCATCACTTGCGGCAGAACCGGAGACGGCGGAACCTACCTGAGGGTGGGGAGCCTCTACATACCGGATAATGTTGCAAGGAAGGAACGATTAAGGCCGGGAAAATACATCATCAAGAAATCCCTGATAGAGACGGTTCCGGAAGCCATGCATGCGGCAAATCTCCACTCGGATGGGTATGATCTGACCATCGAGGACCCGAAGAATGTCCTGAAAGGCACTGAATACATATTCCTGGGAAAAGATAAGAAAAAAATAACAATGGAAGAAATCAAAGGGGAGATAGGAAAGGGCTTATTCGAGGATAAAGCAGAGGATTATGCGGCTCTTGTTGTAAAAGAGGTTAATCATAGAAATGACATACCCTTATGGGATTCAAACTTCAAAGGCGACGAAGCCGTTGCAAACCAGGTATACTCATGCGGCACCGGAAACTACAACGCGATATACCTGAACCACAGGCTGCACGACCAGAACCTTCAGTTGATGGGACAGAAAAAATTCATTCTTGCAGACTAGGGCCTGAAAAGCAAAAACCCCGCTACGAGCTTCAAATCTAGTATTTGTTTTTATATCATCCGCGCCAATTATCCAAATTATTGCGCAACGGATTGATTTTCATGGAGCCTAAAATAAAGAGCAAGAGATGGAGCAGCGACATCGAGAACGGGATAACCGGGAAGTGGATGAAGAGCTGGCCGTACGGCTTCGACGTGAAGTCGAAGAGGCCCGTTTACTCCATAGACACTCCCCCGCCTTATGTCAATACCCCGGTGCACATAGGCCAGGCCACCACCTACGTGCTCATGGACATGTTCGCGAGGTTCAGGCGCATGACCGGCCATAACGTGCTCTTCCCCCTCGGGCTGGACAGGAACGGGCTTCCCATAGAGATGGCGGCCGAGAAGAGGTTCGGTAAGAAGCTGACATCCCTTCCGCGGAGGGAGGCCATAGGGCTGTGTCACAGGATACTTGAAGAGGCCAGCACTGTCAGCGTCGATTCGTTCCGCAGGCTCGGCATCAGCTTCAACTCCTGGAAGAAGGGCACAGGCATCGGGGAGCTTTACGAGACCGACAGCCCGGACTACAGGGCTCTCACGCAGGAAACGTTCATAGACATGCTGAAGAAGGGCCTGATTTACGAGGACGACCGCGTGAACAACTTCTGCCCGGGGTGCCAGACCACGCTCGCGGATGCCGAGATAAACTACGAGAACAGGGCGGGCTTCTACTACAATGTCCGTTTCAGGGTGAAGGAAACAGGCGAGGACTTGATCATCGCGACCACCAGGCCGGAGCTCATCTGCACCATAGGCATGGTCATATTCAACCCGAAGGACAAGAGGTACAGGCATCTCCAGGGAAAGACCGCTGTGGCGCCTGTTTTCGGCAAGGAGATCCCAATAAAGTCTCACCCTTCGGCAGAGATGGACAAGGGCACGGGGATAATGATGGTGTGCTCGTTCGGCGACCTCGCTGACATAAGGTTCTTCAGGGAACAGAATCTGGAGCCGGTGATAGCAATAGAAAGGGACGGTACCATGAACGCCCATGCCGGCATCCTCGAGGGGCTTCCCGTCAGCTCGGCCAGGAAGAAGATAGCCGAAGAGCTCGAGAAGAGCGGCCTGATAGTGGAGAAGATACCGACGAGCGAGCACAGGATGCCGGTCTGCGAGAGGAGCAAGGACGCCATAGAGTTCATCTCCATGCCGGAGTTCTACGTGAAGCAGGTGGAGTTCAAGACCGAGATGAAGAAGCTCGCGAAGAAGATGAAATTCTACGCCCCCAAGTCCAGGCAGATAATGCTCGACTGGATAGATTCAGTATCGATAGACTGGCCCATATCAAGGAGACGCTTCTATGCCACGGAGGTGCCGCTCTGGTACTGCAAAAAGTGCGGAGAGAAGATAATCCCGCCGAAGGGGAAGTACTACAAGCCATGGAAGGAGGAGCCGCCGAAGGGCAGCGAAGGTCTCAGGGAAGGCAAGTGCGCAAAGTGCGGCCACGGGGAGTTCCGGGGAGAGGAAAGGGTGTTCGACACGTGGTTCGACTCCAGCATATCGCCGCTCTACATACTGAAATACCACAAGGGCCCGAAGGGCTTCTTCGAAAGGAACCGGCCCTGCACGCTCAGGCCTCAGGGCAAGGAAATCATAAGGACGTGGCTCTACTACACCGTGCTGAAGGACTGGCTGCTGACGGGAAAGTGCATATTCAGGGACGTATGGATAAACTACCACATACTGGACGAGAAGGGGAAGAAGATGTCCAAGTCTTTGGGAAACGTCATAGACCCCCAGGAAGTCCTTAAGCGCTTCGGGGCCGAGCCGTTCAGGCTCTGGACGGCCATAGAGGGCAACCTGGACAGGACCGACTTCAGGTGCTCTTTCGAGAGGATAGACGGGGCGGGAAAGACCCTGACAAAGCTCTGGAACGTTGCGCGCTTCATCTCCATGTTCCCCGTGCCGAAAAAGAAGCCCAAGCTTTCCCCGCTCGACGAGTGGATAATCAGGGAAATTGACGCGATAGTGAAGGACGCGGCCAAGCGCTACGAGCGCTACGACTTCCACAACCCCTCCGCGAAGATAAAGAACTTCATCTGGGAAACGTTCGCCTCCCATTACATAGAGCTCGTGAAGCAGAGGGCCTACAACCAGGAGGGCACGTTCACGAAGGAAGAGGAAGCCTCGGCCAGATACACGCTGCATCACGTGCTTGACAGGATAATGCTCGTGCTTTCGCCGGTGCTGCCGTTCCTCACGTATTCGGTTTACATGGATTTGAGGGGGAAGGACGTGCACTCCGAGCGGTTCCCCGAGCCCGAAGGGAAGCTCCTGAAGAAGAAACCTGATTTCAGGGCGAAGGATGTCATGGCATTCAACTCCGCCGTATGGAAGCGCAAAAAGGACAGCGGCCTTTCCCTAAGGGACGAAGTGAAATCCGCCACGGTGCCGGAAAGGCTGAAATCCCTCGGGAAGGACATCGCGGCGGCCCACGGGATAAGGCAGCTTGTATACGGAAAAAAGCTTTCCGTAAAGGTCTGATTGATTTATAGCCTGCCTGAGCCAAAAAATAAATGGGGTGTTATTTTGGTGCACGATGCCGTCGAGGAGACTGAAAATCTGGTCCTCAAAAGCCTGCCCATCAAAAAGATATCCGCGATATTCCTCGTGACGTTCTTCCTGGTGTTTGTCATATTCACCATGGTGGAGCCTAATTTCCAGTGCCCGCCGGACGGCGGCGTGTCAGGCTGCAGGTTCCTTGACATCTCCGGGAACTTCATACTGGGTCTGCTGATCGCCGGGGTGCTGTTCCTTTTCGACATGCTCATACTGTACATGACGCTCAGCGAATACTTCATGTAGGAAGCTTTTTGCACATGTAAACGTACAAAACCTTCAGGAAAAATCCGCTTACGGGAAGCGTTCAGAAATAACAAGGAGCCTACTCACGCTCGGCCACGGGCTTCTTTTTGAGCGTCTCGTCCGCGAGCGCCTTGGCCTTCTCCCCGGCCATCTTCATGGCGGTCTCCTCGTCGACCTGCTCCAGGTCCTCGATCGCGCTGATGATATCCTGGGATTCCTCGTCCACGGGTATCTCTTCCTTCCCGAAGATGTTGGAAAGCTTGCCCTTGACGAGGTCCAGCCTGCCTTCCTCTATGGCCTTCTTCACGTCTATGTCGACCATGGAGTCGCTCAGCTGGTCTATGTCCGTGTTCATTATCCTCTCCACGAAGTCCGACTCCTCCTTGAACTTCTCCTGCTCGTGCATAGCCTCTATGAGAAGGATGACCTGCAACTCCTTGAGGTACCTGCTGGCCTCCTGCTGCTTCGTTACGGCCTCAAGCCTCAGGGACTTTATCTTCTGGACGTTGAGCATTTTGAGCGTGCTCGGCTGGCCCTTGGCCTCAAGCATAAGCTTCTGGATCTTCTCCTGGATGGCCTTTATGTCGGCCGAAATCCTCTCCACGTTCTTCTCGCTCCTGAGCCTCTCCTTGAGCAGGTCCTCGGGCTTCAGGGAGAAAACGTTCTTCCCAAATTTCTTCTTGATGAAGTTCCTTATGTCCATGGTATCACTTTAGATTTGTAACCCTGGTTTTTATATGTTTATTATTAAGTGAAGCGGCAAAATCAAAGCTTCAGGTATTCGACATTCAGAAATCTCAGGTGCCTTCTGATTTCACCGTATATCTTGCCGGCATCCATATCTTCCGTTGTCGTGATGACGTGCTTGAAATCGTCGCTCCTGCTGTTCAGCACGTACTTTTTCACGGCATCTGCAACGCTCCCGTAAAATTGCTCGATGTATTTGTCGCTTAGGATACTAGCCCCGATGAAGTCGCTGTAAACATCGGTGACAAGAAGTATGCTTTTCAGCCTTTCCGAAGGTATGTATTTTATGGACGATATGTCCCTGATAAGCTGGTCCTTCTTGCCTTTCCAGCTTGAAATGAATATGTCCTTTTCGGGATCCCTGGCGTCATAGCCGTGAGCAGGCCTTGCAAAAATGCGCAGCCTGCCCGAACGTACATCGCTGCCCGTTACGACGACCTCCTTTATCTTACCTTTCCTGTATTTCATATTCTCTCCGATGAGCAGGGACTCGCGAAACCCGCACTTGTCCTCGTGGACGTTCGGGCTGCTCATGATGTCCAATGCGCTGTCCATGGACCTGCCCGTTATACGGACTTCAACAGGCTCTTCGGATTCGATGTAACTCCGGACGAAGCTGCCGCGGTTTTCCATGACTGTCGCCGTTGCGTGTGATTTTTCCCGGTTGAAATAGTCTATCCTGACAAGAACTGAGTCCCCTATGGCGGCACCCCCTTCCATCTCTACGTTTCTCCGGCCGAATTCGCCTATGATCACACGGTTACCGTTAAGAAATCCGTAAGGCTTTCCTTCTTCGAAAATCCCGACCAGGTCGAGATCGACGTAATTGCCAACTTCCATGGGCTGATGACCGGACCCTGTTCCGATGAACGCCATATGAAGATTCTACAGCCAAGTTTTTAATCCTTAAGAGCGCCTTTTTTTAAAGAAATAATAACGAGTAATGGCTATATTTAATTAATGGGAAGGGCTTTTCTGTTGTCCATGGATGCGATTATAGCCGTAGGGATTCTGTTCCTGCTGGCTTCGTTTATAACCGCGCTCTCTACCACGCGCTACTCCCCTGAGCTCCAGTACCAGAGGCTGTACTACACGGGAAAGGACGCCATGAACGTGCTCGAGCGGGCGAAGCTCTCGGCTGTCATGGACCTGATGCCGGAGAACTTCACCGCAGACTGCAACATAACGGACTCGGACATGGAAAAGACCATACTGGACGCGCTCGGATACATGTGGGCCCAGAACTCCACCCTCCTGAACGAGTGCGCGGAGAACCTCACCCGCGAGGTGCTCAACAGGACGCTACCGAAGGGATTCGGGTATGAAATACTGATAGACGACAAGAGCATATACTCGACCGGGGACGGCCAGAGCTATTTATCGAGGCTCCACACGATAGTCTCCGGCTACGAGCTCGGCAAGCCAGTGTCAGGCTACTTCTCCAGCGCCTACATAGCCCGTTTCGCGAAGAACACATCGAGCTACGCGTATTTCGGTGGGTATGAAGGGGACGGGAACATAACCAAGATACTCACGCTCCCGACGGACTCCAACGTGACCTCGGCATACATCGAGGCCAACATAGGGAACGACTTCGACGTTTTCGTTAACGGCAACCACCTCGGCCCGTTCGCCTCCCAGCCCTCGAACTTCACGGCCGGCAACTGGACGCTCTGCAGCAGCTTCGCCGCCTGCTGCCCGATTTTCAACCGGGGGGATAACGTGATAACCGTAAACTTCAGCACGTTCTACAACAGCTACGTGGGCGGGGGCTTCCTCAAGGTGACGTACAACACGTCAAAGCCTGACACCAGGGGGATATTCTCGGTGTCCAACAAAACCAACGAGGACAACTACTGGTTCCCGGGGATAGCAGGGCTGATAAACATCTACTCTGGCTTCCATGTTCCCGGAGTGCTCAACAACATGACCCTCCACGTGAAGTACAACAACAACATAACGTTCAACGACAGCGGGATACCGGTCTATCTCATAATAGGGGACACTGAGATATTCAGGAAGAACGACAGCGGGATCGTCGAGGTCAACATGACCGACAGCCAGCTGAGGTCGGTGCTGAGCTACGGCGCGATGAGCAACTCTACCGTGCCCCTGAGGCTGGGCATGGAAACGTTCCACATAATGGCCGGTTTCGGCTCCAGCGACGTAGTGCTGATAACCGACAGGTCCGGGTCGATGGGAAGCAACTGCGACGTCTGGTCCAACGAGAGCTACGACTGCGTTCTTGGCACCTGCCCTGAAACCGATGTTCCGCCTGTGAGATGCAGCGCAACCTGCGACGACAGCCAGAGCATATGCGAGGGCATATGCGGGGGGACATGGACGGAAGTCACGCCGTCGGTCTATGTGTGCTCAGGCGAGTCCGTTAACTGCTGCGACGATGAAAGCACGTGCCACCAGTGCGGCGGGATATACGGCAGTAGGTACAGGATGGGCGTGGCCAAGGATGCGGACAAGGACTTCCTGAACACCATACTCGCCTACCAGGGCAGCAGGGCGGGGCTGTCCGCGTACGGCACGGACGTATGCAGCTACGATGAGCTGACGTACAACAACACGTACCTGCAGTCAAGGGTGGACGGATACGGTTCCGACTGCTCCATGACGTGCATATGCTGCGGGATAAACAAGGCCGTGGACATTCTGATGAGGGACAGGGACATAAAGCCCCTCGAAAACAGCGGATTTTCGGGGCCGTCGAAGGACATGTGGACGGAGAGTGGCGTGGTGGACCTTTCGTCAACCGCATCGCAGACCGAAGACACTTACGAGTTCCTGGACGGGAGCACTGTTTACGACCCCGACATAGCGCATGTTTCAGGTGACGTCTATGCGGTAGCCTTCGAGAACGGCGGTGACAATGACGGGTGGGTCTACACGCTGCCGATATACCCGGACGGGACCATAGGCGCCGTGATTGACACGTACGAGTTCGACGGTGACAGGGGGGAGGAGCCTGACATATTGCATGTGTCAGGCGATATATACGCCATAGTTTACAGGGGGCCCGGGAATGACGGATTCGTTATGACGGTAGACATCGATTCCGCAGGGAACATAGGAACGGAGCAGGACGACTACGAATTCATAAACTCAGACATATTTGCCCCGTCAATGGTCCACGTGTCGGGGGACGTATACGCCGTGGCCTATGGAGATGACGGAAATGGCGATGACGGTTACATAAAAACGTTCGACATAGACCCGTCGGGGAACATAGGGCTCACAACCGACACCATAGAGTTCGATACCGGCTACGCCAATGAAGTCGACATGATACACGTGGCAGGCGATACGTTCGCCGTGGCTTATCAGGGACCCAATTCCTGGGGCAGGATTGCGACGGTGGATATAGACTCGTCCGGGAACATAGGCTCTGTCAGGGACACAATGCAATTCGAGTACGACGACACGCAGGAGCCTGACATAGTCCACGTGTCCGGGGACGTATACGCCGTGGCGTACAGAATGGACGCGGACGACAGCGGCTGGCTGAAGACCGTGAGGATAGCATCGGACGGGAGCATGGAGGACATGTACACCGACGGCTTCGAGTTCGACGCGGACTGCCAGAAACCCAGCATGCTGAGCATGTACGGGGATTACTACGCCGTGGCCTACATGGGCTCCGGAAACGACGGTTACTTGACTGTTGTCGAGATTTCGGGTTCCGGGACAATAAACCATGAGCTGGTCGATACCTTCGAGTTCCTCAACAGCGACATAGTGACTCCCGACCTGATAAAAGTCGGCGGCGACCTGTACGCGGTCGCATACAGGCTTGACAGCGATGACGACGGGTACGTGACTTCCTTCAGCATGGGGGACAGCGAGTTCGGCCTTTACGACTACTGGTATGTGACTAGCGACCACACGTCCTCGGGAAGCCTCGGGCAGAACTTCACGCTGCCCTCCGGAGTGCTGAAGAGCGGTGTGCTTTCCCTGCAACACGGGACATCCGAGTCCCACTTCAACGGCACAGCATATGCATACTGCAACCTCACGTACCCGAACGCCAGCAACTTCAACGACATGATAACGGTCACCGTGTGGTCGGACTCGTGGACGTCCGCGGACAATCCCGCGGGCGCGACCGCCGTCGAGGTAAACGTCACCGGTTACCTTACGGTAGCCCAGCGCAACCACACGATTGAATGCGGCGCCCAGGTCACGGATGGAGGCGGAGAGACCATGGTGGCGTTCGACAACATGATTATCAACCTCTCGCTTGACAGGTACAACGCAATGCTGGTGATGAGCGACGGCGAGGCGAACAGGTACTGCAATGATTACAAGGATTACAATGGGAGGAGCGGGACCATCCAGCAGGCGGAGGACGAGGCGATAGGCGCTGCCTGCTACGCGAGGGACCTCGGGATAGACGTGTTCTCCGTCGCCTTCGGGTCGGACGCCGACGAGATAGTGATGCAGAAGATAGCCTGCTGGAACTGCTCGGCGAACGACTGGTATCCCGGTGAGGAGGAGGACAACTGCACCCGGTTTTACCAGAGCAACAATGCAGACGAGCTCGAGGAGATGTACAGGAACATAGCCCAGCAGATGGCGCAGGCCAGCTTCGAGGCCCAGACCATCAACATCTCCGGCCTGGTTTCCCTGGAGAACGCGCTGTATCCCGAATCCTATCTCAGGTACAACTACACGCCCTACACCACGCTCGATTACGGCGAGGTCGCGATTTCGCTGGAGTCCGGAAGGTTCGGCGGGAACGTCGAATCCCCCAAGCTGGGCAGTTTCTACGTTCCGGGGGGCTCAAGGATTCTTGACGCGCACGTGACATCGTACTCGTCCGAGTACTGGACCAGCCTTGTCGCCCTGAACACGTCCGCTACGGGAGGCTCATGGACCAACATTTACAACATAAGCGTCTACGGCGATACCTACACGGAAATAGGCGACCCATTCACCCTGAACCTGCCTGCAGGCCTGCTTTCGGTCGGCGAGAACAACTCCGTATCAGTAGATACTGCAGTTTCATCTGAGTATTCCACAGGGGGCTCGCCATACGACAAGGCCATATACCACGTGGCAGTCGAGGGCATAGTGGGTTACGGCGACGTATATCCGACCCTTGAAAATGCGACAGCGGACGCCGTCCAGAGGCTGGAGAACAGGCTGTCAGAGTTCAACATAGCCATGCTCGAGGTGGTGACACCCACCAACTACGTGGCGGAACTGCCGTCGCTGTGGGGCCCGTCGGTAATGGAAATAAGGATATGGTCCTGAAATTTAAGTAATGCAGCCTGAGTGATTAACATGGACGCGATGAAGATAATATACGGCCTCATGCTGATAGACGTAGCGCTCATAGTCTTCATAGGCGTGCTCCTGCTGATCATGCCCGAGAACATGGAATGCGCGCCCGGCGATGCGGAATGCCTCTCCAGGCTGAGCGAATTAAGGAGACTGTGCCATCCATCGAGGACCATCGTCACGGTCGGGAACTCTACCAACTACATGAAAATCCTGGTTATTGTCTACTGGGACGGCCAGAAATGCGTATCTGATGAGACCGTGATCGAGGACCACATGTCGGGCGTGGCGCCTTTTGACATATCAGGCTACAGGACCATCTGCAACACGACCCCCGAACTTCTGGAGAAGTACGGGGAGCACGCGTGCAACGGGTCGCTTCTTGGATTCTTCTCCCCTGACGGCAGCAGCGACTATGGGGGGTCCGGGGAGACCGGCGGCGACGATTACGTATACAGAGCCTACTGCTCTCTAGAGGCCGACGACTGCAAGGAGGAGGTATCGGACTACATAAAGAACTGCAGGCCCGCGGACATACTCATGGACATGGAGATAAACAACAGCCAAGGAGGGGCAAGCTACTGGACGCTCGCCATACAGATACAGCGGCTTCCGGCGGAGTACACGTCCACGAAGAAGCTCCAGCCGAGGTGCGAGATATACCACGAGCTTGTCAACGCCGTGAACCTGCCCCCGGAGATACCTCCCCACGTCATAGGAGACACCATGACTTGCACGATACCGCTGTCCGATTTCCCCATAGGCAGCGTTTCCCTGAGATGGTGCGAGGGGGAGCTGGTGGAATACATACAGATGATTTATCCATGAAGGCAGTCGTCATTAATAACCGACTTCAGCGAAATTAAGATTATGAAAGCCCAGTTTTACTCAATCATAGCAATACTGATAGCAGTCCCCATATTCATGTTCACGGTAAGCTTCCTGACGTACAGCGAGAAGCTCAGCGACACCGTGTCGGACAGGGTGATATCGGACCAGCTCAGCCAGCTGGAGTATTCCATAGAGCTGGACACGACCAAGGCCATGGAGGTGTCCGGAAGGAGGGCTCTGTTATCCGCGACGAACTACGTGATAAACTCAGGCGAACCGCTGGATGATTCCGTCGCCAACATAACCCAGCTCATGCTGATAGGGTACATAAACGAAACCGAGGATTTCCTCATGATAAACAACACCATGCCCAACTGGAGCCAGAGGATATCCTCCAATCCCGTGAACTTCAACGTGCACATACAGTACGGCAACGTGAGCGTCGAGGATTACGAAGGCTTCTACATAAGGATAGGCATGGACATAAACATAACCGTCACGGACAAGCTCGACAGGGTGAGCATCGAGAAGACCAACCTGAGGAGGTACGTGACCGTGTCGGTCAACGGCCTCGAGGACCCCATGTTCCCGCTGGAGACGCAGGGATTCATAAGGAGGATAATAAGGCAGGCCGACCCCCCATATTCAAATAGGAACGTGGTCACGGGCTCTGCGAACTCCTCGGGCTCGTGTTCGGGCATGGTCACATTCAACAAGTCCGAGAACGACAACACGAAGATACTCGTAGCAAATAACCTGAGTTATGTGACCTTTGACAATCATCTCGGTATAATACTGGAAGATGAGGAGAATCTTACAGATGAGACTGACATAATCTGCTTCAACACGGGAAACGACAGCGCCGTGAGCCTGGTTTCCGACGCGATAGCCTCTGGGTACGAGACCGTATACATAGACGACGCCACTCGGTCCGTATGGTCGATGCCGGTGGCCGAGACCCTTCCCGAAAGGTATTACTACAGGATCGATGGCCCGACGTTCCTCCAGAGGCTCGAGGGCGACTATACGCCTTCCCCCGGCGGCATAGCGACGTTCATATACGTGCCTGAGCTCCAGGAGCAGGCGATGCCCGTGAGCGATTACTCGCGCGTGGCCTACAGGTACTTCTCGGGCGACGGCGACTGCTACCAGGTCGGGAACATGGACGAGTGGTTCGGCATCGACAGTGGCGACGCGCAGGAGCTGAACCTGACGGACCTGCTCACGTCGAATCCGTGCGTGGTCTCCTGAACGCCATTTTTAAATATGTCGTTTCATAGAATTATAGTTAAAACAGGCCCCTGTCGTCTAGTCCGGCCAAGGATACCGGCCTTTCGATTCGGTTCGGAAGGTTCGAGCCTGGCGGCTGCCAGGCAGTGAGAGATGATCTGGATGTCCGAAGAAGACAGCCGATGACCCGGGTTCAAATGCCCGCTTTTCCGGCAGCTGACGCTTGCACAAAAGCAGGCGCGCAAAAGTGGAAAACGGAAATGCGAGCTGAAAATCCCGGCGGGGGCATTCCCTCTTTCTGTCCACTTTAGGACCGGTTCATCACTGTTTTGGTCCCCAGAATATATAAAAGAGCCCCCTCACGGGGCCCGGAATGTCCGGGTATGCGCAAATTATGCCGAAAATTGGAGAGCAAGTTAAGTTTCATTAAAACCGATGAATATGGAGAATGTCAATGTAACTCCTGTGTTTTATAATTATTATATTAAAATTACAGCATGAAAGGAGTTAATTCTATCATAAGGCACAAATTGAAGACTAAAGCTGAGATTAGAACAGAAAAGGCTCAGTTAAAGCAGACACCACTTGAAAAGAAGAAACTTCTTGTGGGATTGAGAGAGAATAAATACGTAGGAAAAAGGTACCATTAGATTTAATACTTTTAGATGGGTCATTTTTGTTGCTATACCTGTTAATCATTCATGGAAATGCAAACAATGCGGAAATTTTTGTATACGGCTTGAAGCTGGAATTTCAGAAACAGAAATCGAGCGGATAAGAGGGTTTCTTGGAAGAAATGATTTTTGGATTAGAGATCAAGATTCAGCAAAAATCGTTAACTCACAAAAAAAATGATGCGCGTTTCACCTGCCCGCTTCCAGCTCCTTTATCCTCTTCTTGAGCTCGACCATCTTCAGCTCCCTGCCCACGGCGAGCCTATTGAACCTTTCAAGGTTGATGTTCTTATCCTCCAACTGTTTCTTTGAAGCTTCCAGCTCCATCGTCCTTTCCTTGACCTTTTTCTCAAGCATACTGCCGTATTCCTGAAGCCTTTTCTGGTACTTTTTTATCCCCTTTCTCATGTTATTAAAAGATGAGGCAAGGGAACCGATCTCGTCTTGGCTTCTGATTTCAACTTCGGTATCCAGCTTCCCTTCAGAACCTTCCCTCATGATTTTTTCCAGCTGAGACAGGGGACCGGTTATTTTCTTCCCCAGAATGAAGGACATGACGAAAGCCAGGATAAGTATGGATATACCGCTTCCGGTGAACAGCATGATGAGCAGAACGGTTATTCTTTTCTGGACATCGATGATATCATGGAGTTCCTGGGTGTAATTTCTCAATATTTCCTTCTCTTCCCCCTTGACATTTTCGAGCGCTGCATAGGTGTTAAGGATTTTATAGTTCAGCTCGGAGGAGTTGACTTCCTGCTTAATGAAATCGATGAGCGATCCGATATTTTCATCGAGTTCCGATAGCAATCGCAACAGCTCTGCCTTGTCATTTTCCTCAAAATCTTTGATGTTTTCACTTGTCCGGCCCACATAGCCGCTGAGAGCTTCCTCCAATTCTTTGCTCTGCAGAATGGCGTATGATGTTATCGTTGTTTCAAGCGTGTTGCTGGATTCGATCTGCTCCTGAATGACCTGTATTTCATAGCTCAGGGGTTCGATTTCCATTGAAAGCCGGCCGATTTCAGAAAGGTAACCGTAACTTGCAGAAAAGGTGAATATATACATCAGGCTAATCAGAAGGAATGACAAAAAAATCTTGCTTTTTATCTTCAGTCTCATTTATCCTTCCCTGATTATGCATGATTATTTCCTTGGCAGTCCTAAGTATCTTCCCTGATTATTTCAGCGGCAGTCCTAAGCATTTCCGCTGAAAACGCAACGTCGAGCTTCTTCGCGATCTTGAGGTTCAGCATGAGGTTTTCCTTCTTGTTCTCCTCGACAGGTATGTCTGACGGCTTTTCCCCGTCAATTATCCTCAATGCCGTATTAGCGGCGTATTCGCCCTGCTCCTCGGGCACCTTAGTCAAGCCGATCAGAGCGAAGGGCATCATCCACCTGGCTTCGACGCCGCTCGGAATTTTGGTGTTCTCCAGGACGAAGACCTCCGCTTCCGTGTCATTCCAATCCGCTATGCCCGCTGAAACGCCCAGTATGAGCATGTCAACTTCATCTTGGAGCTTGAGGTATTCGGCCTTCCATTCGGAAAAATTTGCCACGAAGACCTCTTTGCTCAACCCCCCCTCGACATACTTGCCGAAATACTCTGCGTTTTTATGCTCGCTTAGGACATCCCCTGTGATAAACCCGACACGCTTCCCTTCGGCATACTTGCTCATGTGGCCGACCATTTGCTTGATGAGGGCCACCTCAATCATTCCTGCTGTGTTTTTGTAAGGTGCACCATAAACTGAAGCATCCCAGTTAAGTGCGCAGAAAACGACAGGCAGTTCGGCATCCCTGTAGTATGGCATGATAACGTATTTGAATGCGTTGTCATCGGATGTTATGACAACATCGGGCTTGAACTCTTCGATGACGGCTTTCGCTTCCAACGCAGCCTGCTTAATGAATGCTTCAGAAGGATTGTTTTTCGTATCCATGTAGTGTATTCTCAGCTCAACTCCGGTCTGACTCAATGCCGTTTCGGCGCCGCTCTGCACCCCGTCGCTCCACTCATAGCCTTCATGGTATGAATTGATGAAAAGCACTTTCTTCCCGGCGTACTCTTTTCCTTCCGTTGCCGTCAGGCTCCGGCCATCATCTTGGGTGGTGCATCCAGAGGCAACTATAAGCATGGGAATGATCAATAAGAGGAATGACAAAGCGGTCTTTTTCATGCCCGGACACCCCCACGCCCATCTGCCTGCATAATTAATTATATGCTGGCACTTACTAATAAGTTTTTGCCGTTTTGTTTAAACATTTGGCGATTTAAGATGCATGTCACTTGGTTTAAGCCCGGGACCGACTGCCACATGAAGCTGCCGGCCTGTTAAGCCGAATGGGGGGAATGTGTAGCTGGAACTCGTTGAGAAAGCCGTAGACTCAAATTCTACAAGCAATTAAATTAGCTAAACCGAGAGCAACAACGATTGTGGTGGTCAGCCAATACTTCCAATGTTTTTTCATATGAGAAGAAAATCCCACTTTACTGTTATATAAAAATTCATCAATTTTATCAAGCCTCGAACCCTGTTTTATGTAATGGAGACATTTATCGGCTTCCTGTTAAATAAATCTTTCGTAATTTCAGAGAGCAGGATTATACACTGGAGAGGAAAGTGATTGTCCACTTTCGGCGGGGGCACTAAATTCTTTTGCCCACATTAGGACTAGTGATACTGATTTCTATGTCGCAAACATTTATAAATAATGAAGAACGGGGAGTGGAGAAATATATCGATTTATAGATTAGAATTTAATCTTAAATCCTTCACTTGGAATTGATTCTGGCAGTTTTTCCTTTTCTTCTGAAGACAAGCCCCTCACTTCATGTCTGCAATTGGAATGCAAGGGAACAGAAGGATAGATTGGATGTGGCTCTCTATAATTTGAATATACGTTATCTGCCAATGTCTGTATTTTGAACACCCTGCCGTCGATGAGTCTCTGGCAATCTGGACATTGGTCGAAGTTACCTGAAGGATTCACATAACAGTATTGTTCACCTTTTCTTCTGAGATTTTCAAGAGTTGCAAGAGTGTATATCTTCTTTGGTTCGGTATTCGCTATAAACTTTACGATGTATGGTTTTATGTACGGCATACTACTTCTTATCAGAGAACAGAACTGATCATATGTCAGTTTCTCACTTATGTATCTTTTCATTATATCTTTCAATCCATTTCTATCTTCAGGTTTCAGGCTTTTCACGCTTTCGAACGTCTCTATCTTGTCCAGATAATCCAGTGCCAGCTTGTCGGTGAGTGACAGCATTTTTTCTCCTTCGATACATTTCAGTTCCATGAACAGCCTTTCTTCGGAACAGCTTTTCAACTTTTTCCATTCACGAACTTTTTCTCTCAAATCGTCTAGGAATTTCTCCCTCAGCCTTCTTCTTTCGTCGACCTTCGAACTAGAAATTCTCTTCAATTCCTGACATACCAATGTCCACTTTTCGTAGGCGGCTTCAATGCTCTCATTCTTGACAACTACTCCTCTGATTAGTTTAAGCAGATATACCAGCATCAGGGAGTCGTTTATCCATTGAGAATTGCTTTTTCTGGCTTTCGAGTTCACATATGCGCTTTGGAAGTCGTTCAGATGGTTTTTGAACATACATTCGGGCGAGTCCAGTTTGCAAAATTCTCCGAGGACTTCGAATATATGGGATATTATCTCCTCGGGTGTATTTTCAAGCTCCCTTATTTCCAGTTCGGTTTTTATTATCTTCCCAAACGAGTGCATCATGTCGGCGAAATTCTCTTTATCCAGCTTGTGCATTATTCTTGAAAGGTCATAAAGTTGCTTTGGATATTCGGAAAGTTTTTCCGCCGGAAGTCCTATGCTCTTTCTCGCTAGTGTGAGGAACTTGTCTCCGACAAGGGAACCTGGGGAAATCGACGGCAACTCGACCTCCGTGTTGAGCGCGAAAATCTCTGAAGGCTGCGCCTTCACGAGCCTATAATTCTTGATGCACTCGAACATTATATCTACTTTTACTTCGACTTTCCCGCCTTCTTCGACGACCGAATCCGCGGTCACCATATAGGTAATCATGGGGATTTTCCGGGTTATTTTGACAGGCGTGTGCTTCCTGCAAGGGAATGTTGCATTGAGTTTGGCGAATATTTTTTCCACCTCTTCTGGCGTGTGGTCTGTCACGAGGTCTATGTCCTTGCTTGCCCTCTGTTCAGGGAGATTCATGTATAGCTGCGCCGCTGCTCCCCCTTTAAGATAGAATTTTTCGCTGTGTTGGATCAAGTTCCTAAAGATTTCATAATCATAGATGAGCAACTCGATGAGTCTTGGGTCAGGAAAACCGAACCTGCTCCTTCGTGATTCGATTTCTTTCGCATCAAGATACTTTTCGTAAAACGTCCATACCACCTTTTGGCAATTCTATGTCTTCCGATAATTCCAGAAGAAACTTCTTTATCTCATTTGCTAGCTTTCTTTCATTCGCGTAACGAATCAATCTTGAATAATTGATTAAATCCTTAATTACGAGTTCTTTGAGAATCTCTTTAAGATCAGACTTCATGAAAGGCATCTTGTCTCTTGAAACTTCGAAATACAAATCGACAAAAGCTGTATCGTGATAGGCGATTCCGTGCTCTTTGCCGTAAAAATAACCATTTTCCTTGATTACAAGTATTTTGTTTTTATCGGCTTCGTTCATAATTAGCAGAATGTCCTCCTTCCTGGGGTTCAAGAGAACGGTTAATTTTGAGTCCATTGACGAAATGGCATCTTTGAAATCTTCACCGCTTCCGCTTTCAACATATATGGTATAGGTAACACTGTACGGTGTATGGTGAACTAGAGGAAAAAGAACACTCAAAGCTGTGAATTTAAATCTCCTTGTCATCGACTTTTTCAGTTTGTCTGACAGCCTCGCAATTTCCGGCATTATTTTGATGTCTGATTCTTTAAGTTTATAGACACCTTCGGCAATTTTAACAACCTTATTCGCATTAATTAAATCGTTCAAAAGTTCATAAAGTTTAGATTTTTTGTATGGCAATTCGTTTAAGAGTCTTCCAAACTTGAATTCTTTGTTTCCATATTCATTCTTCAAATAGGTTTCAAGTTTATTCATATAGTATGGAATAACGAGGAAATATATAAAGTTTTCTACATTTTTCCACGAAAATTTATTTTAAAATATTGAAAGCAAACAAAAGACATGGAAGAAGAAATGAAAAGAATATTTGATTCCACAATGAAAAGACTAAGATCGGTAGTGGAAAAAGACGTTGAAATAGACGAGGATCTAGTAAATTTGGTTGGAGAAAACATTATATACCTCACAAATAAAGCATATGAACTCGGTTTCGAGAATGGCAAAAAAACAATCAAGTAAAAAATAGCTATTATGTTATACTCAACTTCTATTATTCCAAGCGTCTGTCAATTCTTCTCTAAATTTGAAATACATAACTATGATTATGAGCAAAACAATACCGAATGACAACCAATTACCTTCCAAGAGGAATGGTAGTGCTGTCTGGAAGAATATCATACCTACAATACCAGATATGAACGAGAAGCCAAATAACAGCAATAGAACTCTTGGTTTATCCAATGCCTCACCAGTCTTCAGTGAATGAAAGAACTTTATTAAAAAGCCTAGGGTAAAGTTTTAATTCTCCCCCCAGAATAGATTATCTATGCCACGAATTTCGTGTCCCAAATGCAGGTCTAAAATCGGGTACGCAATGAAGAGTGGTTACAGACGCTGTTCATCATGCAAATATGACTGGCATCCTAACCGGATGCCACTCCGTCTTTCCAAATCCCAATGGAAAGACATTCTGGTATGGTTCATGAGAGGACAGAGTGCCAGGTCCATATCAGAAGAAACCGGGCTTAACAGGCTTCGGGTCATAAGGGCACTGATGTATGTCCGCATGGCCATGAAGACAGACATACCGGAACAGTTCTCAGGTATAGTAGAAGTGGACGAGACGTACATGGGCGGCCAGTGGAAGAACAAGAAGAGATGGACAAGGGGCAGAGGAACCAAACGTGGCAGGGGGACAAGCAAGCAGCCTGTATTCGGTATCTATGCAAGGAACGGCATAGTATGGGCGGAGCTTGTCGATGATTCAAGGGCGAAGACCCTGCAGCCGCTGATAACAAAGCATGTTAGGAGCGGTTCAACCGTATACTCGGATACCTGGAAAGGGTATACGGGAATAGCTACCAAGGGTTATGTGCACAGGCTGGTGGATCACAGCAAGGAGTATGTAAGCAAAGGTGTCCGCATCAACGGGCTCGAAGGCTTCTGGGGATACCTTAAACGTCAGCTTGCCGCCAAGGGCGGCATAAGGCGAGAGAGGCAAGGACTATATCTTGCCGAGTATGTCTGGAGGTATAATAACAGGAAACTGACCTTGGCCGATCAGGTTAAAAAGCTCTTGGCGCTATTAAGAAACAGGAGGGTATTTGGGGGAGGGAATGATACTTAACCCTAAACTTAATATTGGCCACATTCAGGAATTATAACACAAAAACATGAGATAATCTATTGTCTATGCGACATGAAAATCATAATAAACGGGCTTTGGGTTGAAAGAGGCTTTTCTCGGATATTCCTTAAGGTCGAAAGCAAGAGGTGATATTTCACGTATCATGTTGCCATTGGCATCATATGCGTCCATGTTTTCTATCATGGCCACCAGTTTGTGTTTATCGTCGTATAAAAATCCCCTTTCCCCGGCGTGCTGTATTGCCCCGATTTTCTCACCATCAACGTTATATATTTTACCGTATAGAGGCGTTTCGGGATTGACCTCTATGTGCCCGAGTTCCTTATGTACATATTCAAGATCTCCGTCGAGTTCAACGACGGTATTGTAGCTTAGTTTTCCTTTAAAGTCAATATCAAGCTCTGTATGTCTTCCGCTGAGAAACAAATCCATGAACTGGAGAGGCTTTTCTTTCGCATCCATGAAATGATATTAATGGTTAATCTTATAAATGGTGCGAGAAGACTGGAGACTTTGAAGTCGTCTGTGACAATTGAGATCCGACTGATGATTGAGAGGTTCCCCAATCCGTTATATCGAGAATTTGCCGGAAACGGAAGGCCAAATTTTATATTGAAATTCACCAATCTTTAGTCATGCCTGCCAAAAAAATCGACGAGAAACTGAAAAGGAAGATTCTGACATTCCAGAAAAACGAGATAACCGAGCATTTCATCTACAGCAAGCTTTCCCGGTCGGTGAAGGACGCTCATAACAAAAAGGTCCTGAGCGGCATCTCCATGGATGAGCTCAGGCACTACCAGACGTGGAAAAAATACACCAACGAGGAAGTGAAGCCCTCCAGGCTGATGATATGGAAGTACTATCTCATATCGAGAATACTCGGCATGACCTTTGGCGTGAAGCTCATGGAAAGGGGAGAGGAAAACGCGCAGTCATCATATGAAGAAATGTCCGGCAAGATACCTGAAGCCAAGAAGATAGAAAGGGAAGAGAACGAGCACGAGAAAGAGCTCATAAAAATGATAAGGGAAGAAAAGCTCAACTACGTCGGCTCGATAGTCCTCGGGCTCAACGATGCACTCGTGGAGCTTACCGGCGCGCTCGCCGGATTCACGTTCGCGTTCCAGAACACGCGCCTCATAGCACTGGCCGGCCTCATCACGGGCATAGCCGCCTCCCTTTCGATGGGGGCGTCCGAATACCTGTCGACAAAGACAGAAGCAGGTGAAGACAGGGTAAAGAGCCCTGCCAGGGCATCATTTTATACCAGCCTGGCCTACGTATTCACTGTGCTTTTTCTGATACTGCCATTCTTTTTGCTGACGAATGCGTATCTGGCATTGGGAGCAACCCTGGTCAACGCCATCATAGTGATATTGATATTCACTTACTACATTTCCGTGGCCAAGGACCTGCCCTTTAGGAAGAGGTTCCTCGAGATGGCTGCGATAAGCATAGGCGTGGCT
>CAZSYZ010000018.1:0-20269 GCA_964611445.1 uncultured archaeon
GGCCTGCCCGTGCCCACGTTAAATATCCCTGAGCATTCATAATCCATCGCCTTCAGGCAGGCGTCCAGCACGTCCTTCACGTATATGAAATCCCTGGTCTGGGTGCCGTCCCCGTAAAGGACCGGCCTCCTGCCTTCCTGCATGGCCCAGAGGAACTGCGACACAACATTGGCATAAGTCCCCTTGGGCCTCTCATTGGGTCCGTAGACGCTGAAAAGCCTGAGTCCTATGCACCGCAGGTCATGCTTCCTGGAATATTGGTCTGCCATCTTCTCCATGCCAAGCCTAGACCGCGTGTATCCGTCTATCGGCCGCACCGGCATGTCCTCCCTTTGCGGGACGGGCATGCCGCTGTACACTGAGGACGTGGATGCGAAGACCACCTTCGAGCCGCCCGTCGTCGCGTACTCGAGCACGTTTCTGAACTCGGTGACCGTCTTATCCTCAAGGGAAGCATCCTTGATGTACATGGGAGACGATGAAGGCATGCCGAAGTGAAAGATGACGTCTATGAACGGCAGGGGGAGTTCTTCCATATCCCCAGCGCTCCGGTCGAAAATCCTGACGCCTTCAAGGCCGGCAAGGTTCTCCCTGCTACCCGTATGGAAGTTATCTATCACGTAAACCTTGTGGCCCCTGCCGGAAAACTCCCTCACGAGGTTCGAGCCTATGAAGCCGGCACCTCCGGTGACGACGATTCTCATGCGTTCTCTTTGGCATCTGGTTTAAAATAACCGATTGCAATATTCAATCGGTTATATGGGATTAAGGAAAGTTCTGGGACTCGGCCTGGCACTCGCAAAGGCGGAGTTCAAGCTGAGAAACGAGGGGAGCTTCATCGGAATACTATGGTATCTCCTCAACCCTGTGCTGATGTTTGTCTTGCTTCTTCTTGTCTTTTCTGACCGGCTCGGGGGCAATATCCCCAGTTATCCGCTGTATATTCTGCTCGGAATAATAATTTTCAACTTCTTCCAGAAGGTCACGGTAGAGTCCACTAAAGCGATATACGATCACAGGTCGATAATAAAATCGATAAAATTCCCTAACGAGGTCCTCGTTCTCTCATTAATATTCAAGTTCCTGTTCGCTCACGTATTTGAGATAGTCATTTTTTCGGTAGTGCTCATCATTTTCAATGGCTCCCTGGCAAGCATGCTGGCATATCCATTGATTCTCATATTGTTCCTTTTCTTCTGCTACGGGGTTTCTCTTTTCCTCTCATCAGCGACTATCTATTTAACTGACATGGACAACATATGGCGGTTTTTGTCTATGCTGCTGTGGTTCGCAACGCCCATCTTCTACGCTATAGAAGGGCAGGAGCGCCTGCTTTTGTTCAATTCGATCAATCCCCTGTTCTACTTCATAACTGCTGCAAGGGATATGATAATATATGGCAGGATTCCCGAGATGTGGATTGTTGGAGGGTGTATAGCTTCTGCGCTTGCGTCGCTTGCCATCGGCATCGCAGCATTCAACATGCTTAAAAAAAGGATTCCTGAATTGATATGAAAAGCACAATAGAAGTCCAGGGTGTAACAAAGGCGTTCAATATGGGTGTGGCAAGAAGTATGGGAAGTCTTGCCCGTATTGTATCCTTTTTATCCGACAGGACGCCAAAAAAGAGGATTTGCGTGCTTCGTAACGTTTCCCTTAAGGTAAAGCCGGGGGAGATTATCGGCGTGGTCGGCAAGAATGCATCGGGAAAGAGCACGCTCATGAGGATATTGGCAGGAATTTACAGCGCGGACTCAGGTGTTGTGAGAACGGACGGGAAGATAGTCTCGCTTATAGGGCTTAATATCGGGCTGAAGGAGCGGCTTACCATGAAGGACAACATCTTCCTCTGCTGCTCGCTTTTCGGGCTTCCGCAGAAAACTATCAGAAAGAGGTTCAATTCAATAGTCGAATTCTCGGAACTTGAGGATTATGTCGGCACGAAGATATATCAGTTCTCAGAGGGGACGAGACAGCGGCTTGCCTTTTCCATAGCAGTCCACTGTAATCCGGAAATACTGCTGCTCGACGAGGTCTTTGAGGTGGGAGACAAGTGGTTCAGGGAGAAATGCTCGAAGCGGATAAGGGGGCTTGCAAGAAAGGGTGCCTGCATCCTGTTCGTGAGCCACGAGCTTGACATGGTGAAGAAGCACTGCAGTAGGACCATATGGCTCGACAAAGGGAGGATCGTGAAAGACGGCCCTTGCGAAGAGGTGCTGAAAGAATACGTTAAGTCTACTCAGAGATGATGCTGCCCGAGCTGGAAGTGTTATCTAGGTACGACATTAAATCTTCCTCTGCCCACCAGTCGCAGTGCCTGCAGAGGCCGTATTTATTCCTCCTTCCTTTCAACAGGTCTGAACGGAATTCCCTGAACTTTCTGGAATTCCATATTTCAGCGAGGCTGCTTTCATGGGTATTGCCCATGACTTCCTTTTCGAAATAGTCATTGCAACAGGGAAGCACATTACCGTTCAGTGTTATGACCATGTTGAAGGAGGGACGGGAACACTTGTCTTTTGAACAGCCTCTGGATTTTTTGACGGAGGTGACGGCTCCAGCCCTGTTTAAAAGGAACATATTTTCTGGAAACTGTAGCAGGATTTTCTTGCGGTCCACGGGTTCCAGACCGGCCAAAATTTTCTTCATTCCGCTATTTAGCTTGTTGTCATGCTGTGTGACAATAAAGTGTTCGATCCCCAGTCGGAGAAGCCTTCTGAATCTGCCGGGATTGAGAAAATCGCCGTTCGTGAAAATGATGCTTTTTGCGTGCGGGCATTTTCTGCCTGCGTATTCTACGAATTTTTCAAGCCTTCTGTCAAGAAGCGGCTCACCGTAGAAGGAATAATTTATCAAGCCGCTGTAATTAATCCGCGACAGATCGTCTACGCACTTTCGGAAAAGTTCCTCTTTCATGAAACCTTTCTGCTTCCGCTCATGCTTATTGTTGGGACAGTAAACGCATTTCCTGTTGCACATGGAGTTTATCTCGAATTCGACAACGCTGAACATGTAGGGGGTCAATAATCCGTGTCTGAGATAGTTGTAAATAGCGGAATATACCTTCAGATCAGGCATCCGGCTTAAAATTTTCCTCATTATAATCCCCGCTTTACCTATCATCCTGTCCCCGAAAATCAGCACACTATCAAGAGCCACCCGAATCTTTATGATTTTGTACATCTTCAATTGGGAAGCCATCATCTGTTCATCAGTTTCCTTGTCTCCTGTCAGTCCGAGTATGCCTTCTTTTCTGATCAGCCACCTGTCCGTCTTTATCAATGGCTTGTCCATGTCCTGCCAGTAGCTGAAATGCAGATACATAACTTCCTTTCCGGTATCAATGTGTCTGAGTGTTCCGTTATCCCATATGCATGGACCATGGATACATGGTTCGAGTTCTCCTCCCTTGCTCCTGTCCCAATTGGCTGAGTTTTTATAATCATAGTCTCTTCTCTCCTCGTTTGTAATTTTATTGGCCATGCTGGAAAACCAATTGGCATCAATCGAGTGCGCAATAATATTTTCATGGTACCACCTGAAACGTTTTTTCAGTGCCTTTCTCTTGAGTATTTCCGTCAGGCCCAGTTCATCGAATGCCATATTATGCTCGTCCTGGATGATTTCTTTGTAATAGCTGTTCTTCTTGTATATGTCGTTGAATCTTTTGCCGTTCCTGATGATGGTGAAATGACCGACAGTATGATATTTGCAGCCGGTGATGATATCGTATTTCTGTAACATTTCATCGGTGATGAAGTTCCTTATGTTCCCGTATATTATGTCCAGATCCGTGAATCCCCAGAAATCATAACCGCGGATTTCTTCATCAAAGATATTTCCGTAGAGTAGTTTGTAATCGCAAATCTTGTATGGTCGGTGAATTGTGACGCGGATTCCTGTTTTTTCCATTATCAGCATTTCAATGGATTCTTTGGTGACCCTCTTTATTCTCACGTTTGGGGGTGTTTCCGGCAGGTGCTCCCAGTCGACTAAAAGCAGCCAGTTGACACCGGGATTTTTTTCGCAGCTTTTGAGGTACGCATCAGTCCATCTTGGGGGCTTCCCGAGGTAGACGCATATGAGCAGTATGCTGGGTTTAACACAAGCTTCTCTCTTTTTTTCGATCTTTGCGGTTCTGTTCATGGCAATACCTCGGAATTACTTGGCCGGACTGACGGCCGGAAATTCCTTCTCCTTAAAAGACCGGCAAGGATGCCTATGCGCCAGGCCGTGCCGGTGACGATCTCGAAAAGGAACCTCGAGAACCCGTCTCTGAATAATGTCGCAACGGCCCACGGGAAGAAAAGTGTGAAATTCCTGGAGTTTATGGATTTCACCATTTCGTCATCGTTTTCACTGAAATAATCGCTGTGAATCCCGTGGATGACCGTGGCCCAGAATCCCTGTTCCAATCTCCTGGAGAACAGCTTCGAAAAGCTGTCCCTGTGGAAGTGGGCCACTTTCAAGTCTTTGAGAAAAAAGATTTTATGGCCGCATTTCTTCAGCCTTATCTTCAGCTCGAAATCCTCGAGATTCCCTATGCGGCTGTCGAAAAAACCCACATTTTCAAGTATTTCCCTGTCGACAGCAAAGTTCTTGGTGTCTACGTGGTCTATGTAATCTCCTGCTGAACGCGCTTCCAAAAAGCGCTGGTTGAAGCTCTGCTGCATCTTCGTCCAGTAGTTGCCGATGGTATCGACCTCGTTGCCCTGGACGGCTATTTCGTTCCCCCTTCTTATAGGTTCTGTCAGCTTGTCTATCCAGTCAGCCGGAACCACGCAGTCAGCGTCGGTCATCGCGATTATATTGCCTTTTGCGTGTTTCACTCCACTGTTCCTTGCGGCCCCGCGCGATACCTTTTCCTCGAAAACGTATCCCACTTTTGCGTTATTCCGCTGGAATTTTTTTATTATCTCCCTGGTCCCGTCGGTGGAATTGTCGTCGACGATTATGACCTCGTAGTCGTGATAATTCTGCCTCAGAACGGATTCCATGCACTGACCGAGCGTCCTCTCGCCGTTATGGACCGGGATTACCACAGAAACTTTCTGGTTTTTCATGATCATACCGCATGCATCGCAAGCTGAATCCTTTTCAGCCTGAGGTAGAGATTAGGCGAATGTTCTTTCAAAACGGCCCCCGCCAAGCCCGTGAGCCTGTCTGCATAGTGTGACGGGCCGGAGATGAAAGCATTGAGCCGGACATGACGGAGGTGTGCATGGATTTCACTTCGCGTCAGGCCCCTTTCAGTCGAAAGGATTCTGCCGAAAAGCGACACCAATCCGGGATGCCTGTCGTATTGGTGTATCACATTGATGATGTCGCCTTCTCCGTTGACCACGCAGCCGTCTTCGTTGAAGCTGATCCTTCTCGTATGGTCGAGGTTCAGCACGGGCCCGCTACCGTTTTCAAAAATCCTGAGATCCGGAAGCATGTCATTGTATACGAGAAAGTTGTGGACAGCCTGATCTATGCCTTTCTCGCTTTCCGTCTTTGCCAGATACGTCGACATCCTTTCCAGATATTCAATCATCGAAGGCACGGTTCCTATGGTGACCCCGGAGCATGCTATGCAGTTGCCGCCCATCTTCGACAGCATATCCTTGCCGAAGGCAGTTCTCATCCATTTGGAGTTAAGCTTTTCCGACCCTATGGTCACGCACCTGTCCTCCAGGAAGCAGCAGAGCCCGCCGCCGGAATCGAAATCGAAAGGATCGCGCTGGAAAAAAACGTCCCTCACGTCTGCCAGCATTACCCGGGAATATTTTTTCCCGTGCCGGGATAAGTAAGAATAATAGAGAATGTATCTCATGTTGCATGGTGAGAGGTCGCGGGAAATGTCCCCCGGCTGCACGTTGAGCTTACCGGAGAAATCCTCGAGGTGGGCACGCTCGTCTTCGACACGCACCAGGCGGGCGCCGTGACCACGCAGAAATGCGGCGGTCTCGCCGCTGATTTTTGAGACGAACAAAACCAGATCCCCTTTAAAACCCGTCCTTTCAAGGGAGGTCACGAAAGGCCTGACTTGCCCGTGATCATATCCGCTCGCCATGCCCAATATAAGGCATTTTTTCATTCTTTCACCTCCCGTTTTCTGAAGGCGATTTCCCTCGAGGCCAGACGGAATCTGCCCTTGAGTGCGTCTTTGATTATCATGTAATCCTTCAGCACGTAAGGCAGCAGCCAAGGGTTTTTTCCCCCGGAAACGTCCCTGAGTTTTTCGTGCCTCCTGACGAAATAATCCGGCGACGAAATCCTCTTCCCGAGGGCGTACGGCTTCTCCTCCCCGAATCCGAACCTGTCGCTGTACTGCTTGTGAAAGCCGTCGCATATGCAGGAAGCGGAGCATGTCCTGCACTTGTCCGACTTGCGGTAATCGCAGTCAAGGACCCTTTTCCTCAGTGCTTCCCTCATATACCATCTTTCAGAAGGGTGGATTTTGAAGAAATTTCCCCAGCTGTTCAAGTCCCACTCGTAGGGGTCATAGCTGAGCTGCATGAAATTGTAGTTGTTCCTCTCAAAGCCCCTGAGCATGCACAAGGGCATGTAGCGGATGTTTGCCTCCACGCCGTTCTTCTCGAGAATATGTATGGCCTTTATCATGTAAGGAGCCATTGCGGAATATTTTTCCTGGAACTCTATGTTCATCCTGTCTCTCCAGCCGAGAAACGGGTTGAATACTATCATGTTCATGACTCTCGCCTTCTTTTTGACAGCCATTCTGGCGATATCAGGCAACTGAACTGAGGTGTACCTGTGAACCGTCACGTTGATCCTGAAAGGGATTTTCAGGCTGACCAGATTATCGAGTGCCTTTTTCTGCTTTTCATGCGCACCGGTCACTCCCGTGACTTCATCAGCAGTTTTGCCCAGGCCGAATATGCTCACCAGAAAATCGTTTATGCCGTTATTCCTGAATTCTAGGCATTTCTTCCTGTCGGCCAGCGCGAATGCATTGGTTATTATTGACGGTTTAAGGCCGATCCTGCTACAGTGCTTCACCAGCTCCATGATTCGGGGGTAGATAGTCGGCTCTCCACCCGTTATGTCGACAAAACGGTTTTTGTAGAAATAGCGGTACCTTGCCGACTCCCTGAGCAGGTCATTCAGCGGTCTCCATTCCTTGCCTTCCTGGTACCTGTAATAGCAGAACTGGCAACTGGCGTTGCATTTGAAGCCGACGTACAGGACGGCGCGTTTTGTGATTTCATTTATCATTCGAGACGCTCCTCGTCTTCTTGTTTAAGAAGCAATAAAATCTTGGAAAATTCTTTGACAGGAATATTCCAAATTCACCAAGGGTTTCATCAATACTCGTAATAATTCTCGTCGGAAAAAGGCGTAGACTGATCTTGAGTGATTCTGGTGTATTCGCATTCTTGACCTTTTTTACAACGGTGATGGTGTCAACTTTCTTAATTATGTTGAACCTTTCAGAATTTTGAATATACTCCTTGATGACTCGGTTCGGGCCTGGCCAATTCGTGTCGTGAAATGCTATTATGCCTTCTTCGACAAGATATTTTTCCCATAATAGAAAATCCATCTTCACATATCTGTAGTCGTGGCTTCCGTCTATCCAGAGCAATCCGACAGGGTTTTTCCATCCTGAAACGGCCCTGGCGGACATTTTGACCACAGGAATAACCCAGTCGTGAACATTTGCATTTTTTAGATTCTCCCTGAAGGCGGGTATGGTTGAAAAGATTTCTACTCCGTCTTCTCTGTGACGGACGTGCGTATGTGCATCTATCGCGTACACCTTTTTCCCTTTTGTCATCCTGGAGCCCTTTGCCAGCAGGATTGTTGAACCTCCTGTGTAAGATCCAATCTCGACTATTACCCCTTTCCGTGGAATGTCTTTGGCCAATGAAAGTAACAGTTTCGCCTCGGCTGACGTCAGCTTGCTGTTTGTTGTATTAAGGACATTCTCGACGTACTGCTCTTCATTTTTCATTTTTGAATCACTTCTTTTATCCTTTGAATGAATAGTTTAACATCAAATTTTTCTGCTTGTCTTAAGCATGCATTTTTATAGCTCTCAGGATTCTTTCCAATATCCCTGACTGCTTTCACGACCTTGTCTTCGTCTATTTTGTCTATCAATCTTCCGGTTACACCATCGATGACAGTCTCCCTGTAGCCACCCTCATTGGCCGCTATCACTGGCTTTCCCGAGGCCATAGCCTCAATGGGTGTGAGGCCGAAGTCCTCGTCCTCTGCGGTGGCTATCAGTCCCCTGCAGTCCGCATAAAGGCGGGTGAGCTCGTCCGAGCTTACCCAGTTGATTATCGTTACATTGGAGGGCTTTATGGATTCCAGGTATCGCTTGTAGGAAAGGAAATGCCTAGACTTCTCGTAGGAACCTACAATCACGAGCTTCTCATCCGGCATCCTCCTGAAAGCCTGCATCTGCACCTCTATCCTCTTGTGGAAAATGAGCCTGTTCACGGAAAGCCAGAAGTCTCCATTCTTCCTGTAGCGGAATTTACGGGTATCGACGGGGGGGTGTATCACTTCTGCTTCCTTTCCAAGGTATTTCATGAGCCTTTTCTTGGTGTTGAGCGAGTTGCAGGCTATCCTCTCGACATGTCCCGCGTATTTCCGGTTGAGCCTCCTGTTGTGCCATACCCAGAGGTCGAAGGCATTCCTCAGATACCAGGGAACCATGTTCTTCCTCGTGTAATCATAAAGGTCCCATATCTCCCTTATGGGGGAATGCACGTACCAGAGGTTCGGCTTGTTGTTCACAGCGCCTGACATCGCCCAGTCCCCGGCTATTATGTAGAAGTCGTATTCGTCCCCCAATCTGAGTTTTCTGAAATGCCGGAGGGCTTTCTGTTGCCTGAATGGCGCGCTTGTGGGAACATTGCCTATGGAATTGATATTCAGCCCATGGAAACCCATTTTCTCTATCTTCTCCTCATCTATGTTCGTCGTGTATATGTCGGCTCCCAGTTCCCTCGCGAGGATTAGGCTAACCTTCTCCGCCCCACCTATGTTGTCCATGAAGTTGTGGAATATAGCTATGTCCATTCAGCCTCCTCCGCAAGACCTACCGCCCTCCTTATGAGTTCCTCTTTCTCGTTCCAGTGAAACACATTCATTGCATGACCTCTCCCTTCTCAAGAAGGCGGCTTCGCATTATGAACGCGAGATGCCTCCACCCGTCCCTAAAGCTCCTCATTTTGGACTGCCCCATCCTTTTACGGTACGATATCGGGATCTCGCATATCATGAGACCCTTCCTCTTAGCCTTTATCAGCATTTCAGAAGCAAACTCCATCCCCGTTGTCTCAAGCCCCAAGCTGTCAAGCGCCTCCCTTCTCACCGCCCTGAAACCCGAATGAGAGTCCGAGAGCCTGAGGCCGAAGAATGCCCGGAGAAGGAAGTTGAATAGCGGGCTTCCCACGTACCTGTGAAGCCGCGGCATGGCGCCGTCTTCGATATCGCCGCCGAATCTCGAGCCTATAACGATATCGTGGCCCTCGGAAAGCTTCTCCAGGAATCCAAGGATCTCGGAAAGGTCGTACGTGCCGTCCGTGTCGGCCATGACGATGACATCTCCGCCGGCGTGCCTGAAGCCCTCAAGGCAGGCGTTGCCGTACCCTTTCTCATGCTTCACGACCCTGGCGCCGAGCGTTTCCGCTATCCATGCGGACCTGTCGGTGCTCGAATCCGAGACTATTATCTCGTAGTCTTTCCCGGAGAGCGCGCTTTTGGCCTTTTCTATGCAGGCCCCTATCGACTCCTCCTCGTTCCTGCACGGAAGGACCACGGATATCTTCATGCAGTCACCTCGTAGACGTAGGCGCCCTCGTCATCGGCGTACACTTCCTTCAGGAAGTCGCAGGATATCCTTTCCTTCGACAAAACTATGCCGAAACCCAGGCTGCCTGCCATTTCCATTTTCTTCTGGCAGCCAGAGCCGAAGAATTCCCATACGGTCTCCTCCTTTCCATGTCCGAGATTCCCGGACTGCATGGCAACCACGTGGTTCATGCTTATCGGGTAAACCGCGATCGCCGTGAAGTCGTCCGTCATCACCACGTTCCCCTTGCCGTACTTTTCCCGTATGAACTTTATAGCCTCGTACTGGGGCTCCTCGACAAGATGGTATATGATGTACGTCGAATCGAGAGCATGCATGTTGTACAGTACCGAATCGGTCTCGTAGGACATCCTGACGGAATCGAAAACGAGGTAAAAGTTGGCAAGCACGATGATTACCGAAAATAACGCGACAACGTATGCGTTCCTTATATTCAGTTTCTGCCCGAGCAGGCCCCTGACAAGGCTTATCACGTGCAGTAATCCGAGCGAGGCGAGCGGCACTAATCCAAGAAGGAGGTAATAGACGCCCCTCACGAAGGGGAAGATTATCCCGTAGCCCGTTACTATGTAGGACATAGTGCTTGCGAGGAGTATCAGCGGCCAGAATATGAGCACGGGATTGAGGCGTTTCCTTAAGGCCACGATCCCGCCTACGGCCGCAGCGGCGAAGGGCGGCACGCCGTAAAGGAGCGGCAGGTAAGGGCTGTATACGTTTTTGGGCGTCCATGAAGTGCTGAATATTATCTGCTCCGAGAAGAGGGTCACGGCTATGACGGAAAGCGAGAGGAATATGAGCGTGAACTGGAGCCTGTTGTCCCTGAACAGGCTGTTCTTGTGCAGTTTGAGCCTGGCCGCGGCGTAAACCGCGAGAAGGAGTGCGGAAAGTGCTGCCGCCGGGGGGTACACCAAGGCCGTGGCGGCGTACGCCGCGGACGAATAAAGAAGGTATCTCCTTTCCCTCTTTTGCGCGAACTCATCGATAAGTATCAGAAAGCCGAATACCAGAAATACCGAGAACGTGAGCGGCGTCGCGAACCAGTTGCCGGTTATGTAGACGTTGCTCGGTATGGCAAGGAAGAACAGCAGGGAGAGCAGCCCCGCGTGGGAGCTTCCGGTGAACCTCCTCACGAAAAGGTAGAGCAGTATAGAGTTCATGGCAAAGAATACCGCGGGAATGTACTGGCTGCTCAACATGGGGTCGGCGCCCATGAGGAAGAGTGAGGCCAGCATCAGATGGTATCCCCATTCCATGTCCATGTGAAAGGGAAGTTCAGGCGAGTAGGGGTCTGCAAAGCCCGGGGTTCCGCTTTCCAGCATGTACAGCGCCTGGGCTATGTGAATCCACTCGTCCCCATGGAGCGGATAAGGATAGTAGGCATTCTCGACGTTCGTGGGCCTGTACACCGGCTGCATGTTCTCCCTGAAGACCATCAGGCGTCCGGTGTAGCTGTAGTGGAGCATGTAAATCTGGCTTATGGAGAACGCCAGGACGGCCGCCAGCAGGATTCCCTCTAAAAGTTGCTTTTTCTTCATTTTCATGAAAACAAAGAAGGCGGCAAGGACCCTTCTGCTCATACATTGATATTGGGGTGCATATTTTTATGCTTAGCCAGCAGATGTATTCCTACAGGACCGTTTGAGGATAGACGCAACGGAATCAGTAGTTGACATAGAACCACCTCCCGTTCTGGGAAAGAACGCAAAGCCTTTTCACGTCCTCGTCAACGAATCCGCAAAGAGCCTCTAGCGTTTCTATGCCATGACACGTGAGAAGGGCCTTTCGGCAAATTCCGTCATTTTTGTAAACCGTCACGTAATGATTTTCCTGGTTGCAGTCCACTTCTGCGTGCACGGTTCTCTCGCAGAATATCTCGGGCGTTGGGTTATAAAGCGCGGGCAGGTTGTCAAGCATGAATTTCGCAGGAAGTGTGTGATGAACATAATTGTCTGGGTACGGCGTAACGAAAGCGCCTGCGGACAGCACAATCAACAGCTGCGATAGAATGCCTGCAAATAAAGCATATCTGAGCACCCGCGATTTCATAATAAGCTCCAGGTTCTTTGCGATTACAAAGGATATAACCGGCAGCATCCATATGGAATATCTCAGCGGGCCCGATGTGCCGTGATTCCAGTTATAAGTCGCGGAGCAGACGGCCATCATCGACAGCATCACTATCAATAGCGAAAGCTCCCTGGTTAACTTTCTTCCCCCGAGCGTTTTCAAAGAAATGATGCAAAAAAACAGGATGAGCGTGACGGGGATGTAGGGCAGGAGGCCTACGTTCAGGTCGAAAAGCATCTCGAAGACCCTGAGAAGGGAGGCGTTTTCCGGGGACGTGGTACCGGCAAGCAGGCTGAAGTCCCCGAAATTTATGAAATAAAAGAGATTGGGGATTAAGACCAGTAACGAGAGGAGTGAAAGTTTCAGGAAATCATTGGCCCTCCTCTTTGATGAGAGGGTTCCTTCCGCCACCATGAAGAGGACTAAGAGCGCCAGCATCTGATTCTGAAGCGAGGCCACCGAAGCCGAAATCACGGCGGGGCCGTATCTTTTGCTGTCCATGAGGAGAAGTGCTATCGTCACAAAGACGAAAGAGAATATTTCGGGATGTGTCCAGTGTATGAACCACAAAGCCGGGGAGAAAGCCAGCAGCAGGATCAGGACGAATTTCTGATTTTCCGTGAGCTTTGAGAGGAAAGTTATGAAAGCCAGGAGAAGGGCAAAAAGAACGGCGTTTGTGACTTGGAATGCCATCCTGGCGTCCAGCGAGAGAAATTCAAGCAGCGTCTTTGCGGGAACAGCTGTCAGTGGATATGCCCAGAAGTGGTAAGAATAAAAGCTTCCTGAAGGGCTTTGGTAGTACCCGCCGTATGGCGTTATACTCTCCCCGAATGCATTGAGAGGGCCGTCGTAGAAGTCGTCTATGTCACTTTCCCGCAGGTCCGGGCTTAAATGGTTAGACAGGGACTCCAGCATGAGAAAGTATTCGTTGCCGTCACCGTACCTCTGCGGCGGGATGACAAGCATGGCCGAAAGGATAACAGCTGAAATCAGGACGAGGGCAACCGTGTTTTTCTTTTCGACTGCCGTTTTCAAATACCTGACAATTGCCTGCATGCAGACCTTTTCGATTTTTAAACATCCGGTTTTGAGCGGGATTAGTTAACTGTTAAGAATAGGCATTATATATAATTGGACCGCTGCATTATCCAGCGTAGTCCTGCACCAGGTACCCCTGGAGCTTCAGGTTGCCGTCGTCATCGAACCAAACCACGACGCTGTCGCTCACGTTCCTCACCTCGAGGTTGTAGCCCGCCAGGCCTGTGACGTCCATCATGGTGGCCGTTCCCTGCAGGTAGAGGTCTCCAGTGCCGGTCACGTAGGCCACGGTGTCCCCCGTTACGTTCTGTATGATGAACGAGCCCGCGGGCGGGCTGAGGCCCACCTGGCTCTCGTAGAGCGCGCCGCCTATGAACATGTCCCCGTCCTCGTCCACGGTGAACACCGCGCTGCCGGAGGCGTCGTCTATGTCCCATCTCAGGCCGGACGCGCCCGAAGGCGCGCTGGAGCTTATCCCAACGCCGTAGGGCGCCGTCGGGTAGAGCATGGTCATGTTCACCTTCCATACGCCCTCCTCGTAAACCTCATAGACCGTGGTGTTGTCGTCGTCAGTGATATTGAGAATCACCATGCCGTCGCTTCCCGAATCGCCGTAATTCATCATGTCCCCGTCCTGCGTTATGGATATGTTCATTCCGCTGACCGGCAGTCCGTCGCTGTTCGTGACGTTTATGGGGAAGTACCGGTTTATGTAATGGCCGTCATCGCTGAAATAGGACGCCTCATTCTCCTGGCTGTTGAAATTGACATATCCGTGTATGGTGGCGGTTCCTGCATCATTTGGGTAAAAGTCCTTCATGCCGTTGGTATCCGCGGGTTGTGTGAAGTTCCATATGGAGTTCGAGTATATCCTGTTGTAGTTGGAAACTCCTGAAAGGTCCGTGTTCCGGAATTCCATGTAAGAGCCTGCCCTGTTGAGTGTGTAATAGCTGACATAAGAGTCCACGACGGTTCCCGTGTGGCCGCTGTATCCGTAGTATATGTACATGCTGACATTATCTATGTGAGTGTCACGATAGGAGAATAAGGAAATCAGGCCCGTGATGTTCACGTTTGTCATGTCAAGGTCGTTGGTTCCCGTGGATATCGTTTCTGTGACGCCGTACATCGGCGGTACATAATCCTGTATCGTCACCGGCCCGCCCTCTCTGTGATTGTAAACCAAGTAATATATCTCGGAATCCGTCACGGTCGTGTCATCCGAGTCGTACGTGTAGTGGTATAGCTGGTAAATGCTTGAATTGTCTACGGTGACCGTGCCTCCATTGTTGTAAAAATACAGCCAAGTGATAAAGCAGTTGCTCAGGTTCAGGGCGAAGTTTGTATTCGTGGAATAGATGTTATTGGACATCCACACATCCTCGCGGAAGTCGTTGAGGTCCACAGTGCCGCCTCCAGTCACATATGCATAGACAAGGTCAAAGGATGAATCGTTGGCCAGGAGGTACGTGTTGCTCTCCAGGGATGTTATATACTCGGAACGGACGTTATCGTAGTAGGCGTAGCCGTTGGTTATCATCCTGTGGTATATGTCGTTATCACCGGCCGCATCAGAGAGATTCGTATTGGTGAAATTGTTGAATCCGTAATTGTATAGATACTGGCGGTTGTTCTGGACAGAATCTATCAGGGAATCGATCATCGTAAGGGTTCCTCCAGCGTATATGTAAGGATTGCTCCTGTACTCGCTCTGGTCGAGATAAAGCGTGACGTTGTCGAGAAGCAGGTGTTCCCCGTTCTCGATTATCACGGATCTGTAAAATGTTGTATCGCCATCATTCGTATCAAGCGTTATGGTCTGGTCCCTGCACGTCTCGTTTCCCGCGACGTTCCACACGCTTCCGGTTCCGGGATAGTTGCACGGCCAGTCGACGGTCACGCTGCCCGATATCTGAGATGTGCCGTTCTCCTCCCCGTCATAGGGGGTGACGTTGCACTGCCATGTCCCGCCACCGGAGGTGTTGCCTTCGCCGAGCGTGTGGGTGTTGGTTCCCGTGACAAGCTCCGTGTAGTTGGTGGCGCCGTTCCTTATCCACTCGAACCAGTAATATTCGGAATCTGCATCGGCGTCTGTCCATCCAGCGGCCGTGCAGACCAGATCCTCATTCTCCAGTACGGGTTCCGGATTGGTTATGCTGGCGGACGTTATGCTCGGCGGGGTGTTCTGTATATTCCTTGCGGTCGTGTTCACCTTGCTGCCGTTCATGACGCTGTTGTCGCACCAGAACTCCACCTTCCATTCCTGGCCCTTTGCGGTGAGGGAGCTTGATATGGTCTTGACATTCGTGCTGATGCCCCTGGACACCGAATAAAAGCCCTCCTGCCCCGCTTGGATGACATCGTCCTTGTAAACGGACCAGTAAGCGGTAAGCGTTTCGTATTCGGGGTCCGTGCAGGTGACGTATGCCTCCAGATCATCGGCTGTTGTAGGCGAAGCGGGCAGCAGCTGCGTGTCAGAGACGTAGGCGCTGTATATGGTTATGCCGATCCCGTAAGGGGCCGTCGGGTAGAGCATGGTCATATTCAACTCCCAGCCGTCATTCGCGTAGATATCGTAGACCGTGGTGTTGTCGTCATCGGTGATATTGAGAATCACCATGCCGTCGCTTCCCGAATCTCCGTACGTCATCAGGTCCCCTGTCTCGTTCCTGATTGATACGTTGATGCCGCTGACGGGCGCGCCGTTGCTGTCGGTCACGTTTACCGGGAAGTACCTGTTCACGTACTCCCCGCTTGTCCACGTGTCGCTGCCGTAGTAGCTCGTGAAATTCACGTAACCCCCTATGGTCCTCGTTCCGGAGCCGCTGAACCAGACCTCGTCGACATAGTTGTTATCGGCGGGCTGCGTGAAGTTCAGCGTGGGACCCTCGGATATCTGGTTGTATTGAGATGCTGAAAGGGATGTGTTCTCGAGAACGTTGTTGCAGACCAGTCCGAAGATACTCCTGTATGAAACGTCCGAGTTCTTCCAGTATGTGTCAGCATCATTGCTGGTTGACTGGAAGTGATAAATAACTGAATCCGTCACGTTTGTCATGTTGTGTGCCATCAGGTAGAACAGCGGGTTGTTCGTGGGCTGGTCTATCACAAGCCTGTGATTGCCTGGTGTTGTTATGGTTCTTGAAGAGCCCGAAGGTATCGGGTCCGGCAGGTCCGAAATCTCGACGGGCTCATATGAAAAGTAGTAGAAGTTCCCGACATCGCTGTTTGTGAAATTGTGAATCGAGTCATCGTAGTTGTATATGTAGGCGTTGGTCAGTTCCGAGTCTTTGACCGTGACATTGCCGTTATCGAGCCCGTAGATGTAAGCCGCTATGATCCTGCTGTCCGAAAAGTTTATTATCAGGTTTGAACTGCTTGATGTCATCGTGTTGTATTCCCATGTGTTCTCCGTGAAGCCGTCCATCTGGACATGGGTCCCTGATTCGGACATGATTGAACACACGTTTAATGACGACTGGTTGTTGAGATAAACCCTCGCGCCGGGACCGTATATGTAGCTGTAGCCATTGGAGACTGTCTCGTCGTTCAGATAGGTAAGGCTTCCGTCGAACATGTAAAGACTTACGCTGTATGGCCCCCCCTGAGTCGTAGCCAGCATGGTGTCCGTGAAGTTCGCGGTGCCGTAGTTGTCAATATCAAAAGACTCATCGGCGCCGTCCTCTTCTATGGTCGAGTGGTTGTAGGCAGTGAAGTTCCCGCCGGAACTTATCGTTATGTCATTGCCTGTCGGCACGTAAAGCGTCACGTTGTTGAACTCCAAGTGCCCGCCGTTGTTTACGGTGATCCCTCCCCCGCTAAGCGTTATGGTCCGGTGGGCACATATCTCATGGCCGCTCACAGTCCACGTGCCCGAACCCGGGTAGTTGCACGAGCTCTCGCACTGGTAGCTGGCATTGCACAACTCCTCCGTGCCGCCGCAGTCCGAGTCGTCGCAGCAGTCCGAATTGGAGTCGCCGACGTAAGAACCGCCGCAGCAGATGCCCGTCTTCGAGAAGTCGCCTCCGCCGGTTATGGTGTTGTCCGCATCGGAGAGATCGGGGCAGTATGAGCAGTCCTCCTCGTACAGGCTCTCCACGGAGTCGTAGCATGCGTGGCCCGAAGTGTCGCAGCTGTAAGTGCTTCCCGAGCCGCCCTCGCGCACGCACATGGAGTCTTGGGTCCAGGAACCGCCGTTCGTGACCGTGTCGCATCTCTGGCCGTCGACTGAGCTGCCGCAGGAATAGTAAACAGTGTCGCTTCCGTACGCGACGTCGTCCTCATCGCATGCCCCGCCGCTGACGCACACGCCGCCCGCTGACCATCCGCTGCCGTCGTTTATTGTGTCGTTCATGCAGGCGTAGACGCTGTTGGGCGTGCTGTCCACGGTGGAGCAGTCGTTCCTGAGGTTGCTCGAGCCGTCCATCGCGACCTCCCCGTCGTCGCACGTCGTGCCGTCCTGCACGCAGAGGCCTTCCATCGTGCTTCCCTCGGATGGGTCCGGGTCGCAGGTGACCGGAGTCGAATCATAATCCCCGGCGTCGTCGCATCCGCACGAATCGGCGCCGTCGTTGTCGTAGTCCGCGGTGCAGCAGTTGCCGTCCGCAGCGCAGCGGCCGTTCCTCGTGAAGGTGGTCGCGCCGCCGCTCATGCATGCGTTCCCGTCCTCGCAGTTGGCGTTGCTGCAGTCGTTGTAGAGTGTTCCCGAGGCCTGGCTGTCGGTGCACACGTCCCCATTCGTGTCGCAGCCGTTGGCCGTGCACATCCCGTTGGCGGAATAGTCCCCCCCGCTCGCGGCGGCAGAGTCGCAGGTGTCCGTGTCCGTCCCTGCCGAATACTCGCAGCCTCCCGTGCATGTGGAATAATAGGTCGACTCCTCGGAATCAAAGCAGAGCTCGCCGCCGGTGTCGCAGTTGTTGGTCGCCCCGCTTGCGCAGGTCCCGTCCTGCGAGAAGTCGCCGCCCACGCTGCTCATGCAGGAGTCGCCCGAATTGGTCGTGCAGGCGTCATATGAAGCGTCCGCCTCCAAGTCGCAGCCTCCGGAGTCGCAGGCCATCCTTATGGGGTCTATGGTGTCGCAGTCGTAGACCCCGTCCTCGTCATAGCACGTGCCGTATGTGCTGTAGGACGTGCCGTCCTCGCTGCAGCCCCTGCCCGAGTATCCGTTGCATGATGCCCTGCAGTATCCGTTCACGCACAGGCCCGATGTGCAGTCGGTCCCCACCGCGCACGTACAGCCGTTCTCCAGTCCGGAAGCCCACGTGCTCCCGGAGGTGCAGTAGAGCCCCTCGACCGGACCCTGGCAGGTGGAGTAGTCGTCATCAAAACCGAAAGTCCCGGCGCTGTTGCAGGAGTATATCTGGCCGTTGCTGACAAGGAAGGCGCCGCTTGTGCTTCCGTCTGCCACCTCGGCGCCGTTTATGCAGGCGCTCCTCCCTGCACCTGAAGTCTGCTCGAAGTCATCAGAGGATCCGTCGTCGCCGCAGCAGTCGGAATTGGTCCCGGTTCCGTCCGGGAGGAAATCGTCACCATAGCATGTCTCGCACAGATACGTGTAGCTGTCGGGGTCTGTCCTGTAGGTGCCGCTGACACACGCTCCCGTTGTGCCGTCGCATTCCGTGTCGGAGCCGTCGCAGCAGTTCATGCTGCTTGCGGTGTTCTCCCAGCATCCTGAGTCGCCGTTGGTGCATGTCGCATCGTTCCAGGGGTCGCTGTTTGCGCAGTTGCATGCGGCGCTGTCAGACTCTGGGTCGTTGTACCATGCACCGTCATGGCATGCATTAGTGCCGTCGCACCAGTCGTCTGTCGAGTCATAGCAGCATCCGGTGCCGTCCCAGCAGTCAGCCTCGCCGTTGGAGTCGCAGTTGTCGGCGTTGGTGTTCGCATTGAGGCCGCATGTGCACACGTCCTCATAAGAGTCCCTAGCCGTTCTGTACGTGCCGCTCACGCATGCCTCGTAGGTGCCTGTGGACGTGGATGCGCACTGGTTCTCGCCTGAAGCGCAGCACTCGTCGCCGCCTAATGCAGCCGACATCCAGCACCAGACCTCGCCGTTGCTGCATGTGTCTATTCCCAGGTCGCCGCCCCCGCAGTTGCAGCCGTTCTGTGAATCTTCGTATGTTTCGTACGTGCATGTGCCCGTGACATAACCGCTTGTGCCGTCGCACGCGCTCGGAGACTTACCGTCGGCGGAGGCGGAACCCGTGCAGCCTGTTTCGGTTGTGTCGCACACTGTCGTTATGTCCTGGAGGCCGCAGATCGATGAGCACTCGTCCTCGTAGTAAGCCGCGCCCGTCAGGTCGCACCTGTTCAGGTCGGTTCCCGTGGTGAGGCCGTCGCAGTTCGAGTTGGCGGTGCATCCTGTGTAGTCGTCCTCGCAGAGGGAGTTGTAGTCTGACGTCGTATCGCCAGAGCCAGAGCACATGTCCCTGTAGTATGTGGTCCCGGCCCGGTTGCAGTAGTCTATGGCAGCGTTAGGGGCCACGCCGTCGCAGACGGAGTCGCCGCATGAGCAGCCGGAGTCGCCGCATTCGTACGTGTCTGTCCTGTCCGCCACGACGCACGTCGAGCCGCACCTGTCCTCGTAGTAGGTATATCCTACCTGATTGCACGTGTTGAGGTCCGTGCTCGGCGACTGCTCGTCGCACGCGGAGGAGCCGCCGCAGTTGGAGTCGTAGGAGTCCGTGTATTCGCACGTGCCCACGTCGCCGCCGCTGGCGCTGTATGCGCACGCTGAACTGCATTCTGCGGTCACTACGTTGCTCGAGCACCACCAGCCGCTTGGTGACAGTTCGTCGCATTGTGAGGAGCCGCCGCAGTTGGAGTCGTAGGAGTCCGTGTATTCGCACGTGCCCACGTCGCCGCCAGAGGACGAGTAGACGCAGTTGTTCGTACCCTGGCACTCCCCTGTTACAACGTTGCTGCTGCACCACCAGCCGCCCGGGTCAAGCTCGTCGCAGTTCGATGAGGCGCCGCACGCCTGCTCGCAGTCGGCGTCCTCCCCGACATAGCTGGCGCAGTTGTCGCAGTAGCCGTCTTGGGGGTCGTACCTCTTGCTGCCCGCGCTGAAGTACCCGTCAGTAAGGGTCTCGTCGCACTGGTCGCCCGTGGAGCAGCTTTCCCCGGCGCTCTCGTCAGCGTAGTACGTCCCTCCGTTCAGGCACACGAACCCAGCAGTGTTGCAGTTGCCCGAAGCTCCGGAGGCGCACAGGCCGTCCTGCGCCCACGGGTCGTTGCTGTTCGCGGTGGTGCTGTCGCACATGTCGCCGCTGGTGGTGTCGCACTCGGCGGTGAAGTAGTTGCCGTTGCTGTTGTCGGCCCTGACTATGC
>CAZSYZ010000019.1:0-20083 GCA_964611445.1 uncultured archaeon
TTTTTTGCATCCATCAAATTTGAACGGAAAGAAATAAAAACTCTAAGTCGGTCGGGTACTCTATACTATTTCCGCCACTTTCCTTTTTGACGTAAGGCCGCGGACCAACCTGACGTCCTTTCCGAAATGCCTCGAAAGGAGCTTTATGACGGCGATGTTCGCCCTGTTGTCCTTCGCCGGGGCTTTCACCCTGACTATCAGAAGGCCCTCCTTTTCGGACACTCCGTCCTTTCCGGCGTTCGGAATAACTTTTATCTCCCTTCTCATCATTCCATCTCAGTCACCGAAGAAACTCTTGTCGAGGTCGCCGGTGTTGGAGTAGCCCCTGCTCTCCCAGTAGCCCTCATAGCTCTCGTCGTCGGAGAGCTCAATCTCCGTTATCCACTTTATCCACTTGTAGCCCCACTTGCTATCGGCCACGAGCTGGAAGGGGAATCCCCTCTCCGGCGGCAGCGTGACCCCGTTCATCCTGTACGCCATGATTATGTCGTTATCCATCACGTACTCCAATGGAAATGAAGTCGTATAGCCGTCATATGCGTGGAATATCACGGTGTTGGCTGCCTCCAGCGGATCCGCCTCGTTTATGAGGTCCCTCACGAGCACGCCCTCCCAGAGTATCGTTGCGTCCCATCCCTCCACGCAGTAAAGGGTGACTATCTTCTGGTAGCTCTGCTTCTCCAGAATCTCGTCATACGTGTAAGTCTTGGGCGTTTCGACCAGCCCGTCCACATCCAGCCTGTAGCTCACTATGTCGATGTACTGCGGGCCCTTTATGGAATTCTCACGGAAGTCGTTGACTGAGGACAGTCGCCCTCCCTGATAGTCTGTAACTTCAGTTCCATTAAGCTGAAGCGGCTGCTGAGACTGGACGCAGCCTGATATAAGAACCATCGCTATTAAAAATGCAGGCAGGATATTATTCATAAAACCACCTATTTCAGCACCTTCCCGGTCTCGCAGTACCACAGGTAAAGGTCCAGTTCGGCCATGCTCATGCCCGTCCTCCTGCCAAACTTCCGCAGCACAGATTCTATTTCCATATACTTTCCCGGTGTCATGGTCTTCGGCCTCTGTATCAGGCCGTGCTTCACAAGGATGTCGACTATGTGGAAGTCCACTATGGCCAGGTCTTCAAAGCCAACGTTCCTCAGGAAGTGGCTCGCCTCCTTCATGCCGAGCCCCTTCACGTTCCTGACGAGCCATTCCCTCGCATCCTGACCACTTTTCCCAATTATCCCTCCGAGCGAGTCCATATGCTTCCTTGCCCCGACGATGTATTCAGCACGCTTATCCGGGAACCTGTGGCCCAGTTTCCTCAGTTTTGCAGCAAGCTCTTCCAACGGAAGCGTGAGGAAGCCGTCGCCTACGACCTTCTGTATCCGTATGCCACCCTCCGCGCTGTAGTTGGCCGTGAGCAGGCAGAAGCACATCTCCTTGAAAAGATCGTCCTCGCCTCTCTTTCCGAGCATCCTGAACTCTTCAAGCCTTTTATCCACTCTGTCCTTAAGCTTACCCTTCCTGAGGTTCTCTGTCATGCATAAAAGTTCGTCCATAAAATCACCTGAAAATTTCACACCTCTATTCTGTCTTCCACAGGCCGTGAATGTTACAGAACTCCCTTGCCTGCACGGCCTCGGCCTCTATGTCGAACTCCGCCACGGGCTTCTCGCCGGGACTCAGGAACTTCCTGCAGGACATCCCGTCACTGAAGACCTCTATCCACTCGATGTAGTGCTCCTTCAGCATGGGATGCGGGACTGAGCCGACCTTGACCAGTATGCCGTTTTCCGTCTTTTCTATGACGGGAATATGCTTCTCCTGCGCGGCGTCGACCGTGTTCTCCTTCATTAGCTGCATGGGCTGGCCGCAGCATACGAGCTGCCCCACGCCGGCGTGGACGACTTCCACGACGTTCCCGCAGACGTTGCACTTGTAGACTTCCATCAACTTTGTCATGCCATTACCTCCTTTTACTTTTGTCCGGCCAGGTACTTGGCGGCTTTGAGAAGCGCCATCGTTCCCTGGCCCGCTGAGATAGCATACTGGTACTCGCTGCCTGACACGCAGTCTCCCGCGGCGAAGATGCCGGAGGTGCTTGTCCTTCCGTGGCAGTCTATCTTAACGTGGCCCATTTCGTCAAGCTCCACCAGGCCTCTGAAAACGTCCGTGTTCGGCATCCTCCCGATCTCTATTATCACGCCGCGGACCTTCAGCTCATGCACCTTCCCGTCCTTCTCGTAAGTGACAGCGCTCACCATCGTGTCTCCCTTTATCTCCTTGGTGACTGCATTGAATATGACCTCTACTTTGGGACTGTTCTTCACCTTCTCTATAAGGTACTCATGCCCTTTGAACTCGCTACCTTTCACGAGCATATAGATTTTGCCGGCTACGTCCTTCATGAAGTCAACAGCCTCGAGCGCGGAGTTCCCGCCCCCTATGATCGCGACGTCCATTCCCGTGAAGACGGGGCCGTCGCATATCGAGCAGTAGGTGACGCCTTTGTTCGCGAATTTATCCTCGCCGGGCACGCCGAGCTTCCTGGCCTTGGATCCGGTCGCGATTATCAGTGTCCTGGTGTCGTATTCACCTTTGCCCGTAATGACTCTGAACCCCTTTCCGGACTTCCTGACATCCTTGACGGTCTCGTTCCTCACCCTGACCTTGTTATACCCGAGCTGCTCAATCATGGTCTTCCTGAACTCGAATCCCGTGGTTTTCATGACTCCGGGATAATTGAGGACCTCGCCGCTGACAAGGAACTGCCCTCCCGTGTCCGTGGAGATTATCTCGAACTTCATGGCCTTCCTCGCGGCGTAGATGGCCGCGGTCATGCCGGCTATCCCGGCACCGATTATTATCGTGTCGTACATCTCGCATCAGCTACCTTTTCTTACCCTTTCAACGGCCATGTCCATCGCGCATTCCCTGGTGGTCCTGCATCCCTCTCTGTCATGCCTTTCGAGCACGGCCCTTGTATTCTCCCTTATCTTCTTCTCGACCATCCGGAACATCTCATTTTCCGTACCTCCTCTGTGCTCGACGTAGGAGCTTATCACGCCGCCCGCGTTGGCGACGAAATCGGGTATGACCATGATGCCCTTGTCATGGGCAAGCCTCTCGACCTCGTCCGTCATGGGTATGTTGCTCCCCTGCACTATCAGCCTGAATTTCAGGCCGGATATGTCCGAAGCCTTTATCAGATCGGGTATAGCCGCGGTTATCAGCACGTCGGCATCCACCTGAAGTATGTCCTCGCAGCATTTCCTTGACCCGGGTCTGTAGTTCGTCACGGAGCCCGTCTCTTTCTTGACCTTTGAGAGTTTCCTGAAGTCAATCCCCTCACTGTTGTATATCAGGCCTTTGCTGTCCGAAACCGCGACGAGCCTGCAGCCGCATTTCTCCGAAAGGAACTTTGCGGCGAACCAGCCGACGTTTCCGAAGCCCTCTATGGCTACGCGGGCCTTGCCCATGTCCAGGCCTATGTGCTGAGCGGCGACCATCGCCGCATGGTAAACGCCGAACCCAGTCGAACCGAGTTCGTGCGGCAGCCCTCCCATGGACCTGGGTTTCCCTGTAGCCGACTTCCTGTTACCATTGGCCTCGACGAACCACTTGATCTCCTCCTCGGCCATGTTCATGTCGGGCGCGGCTATGTACCTCTTGGGGCTGACAATGCTCACGGCCCTGGAGAATGCCTCCACGAGCTGTTGCTTCTTCTCTTTGGAAATCTGCTTGTCGTTCGCCACTATCCCGGACTTTGCTCCGCCGAACGGAAGTCCCGCGAGGGCGTTCTTCCACGTCATCGCCCTGGCGAGGCGCGCAACCTCCTCTACAGTGACGGTCGGGGTCATCCTGATGCCGCCCTTCCCCCGGCCCAGCTTCGTGTTGTCTATGACCGTGAATCCTTTCATTCCCGTCTCCGGGTCGTAAACTGTGAGGATGGCTTCCGGACCGAATTCATCATGGGTTATCATAGTAACCACAGAAGAGTACTTATTTCATGGATTCCAGTTCTTTGTCTATTGCGGGCCTGTCGAATCCGACTATCATCTTGCCGTTGATTTCCGTCTGGGGCACGCCCATCTGGCCGGACTTCTCGACCATGTGCTTGGCCGCCTCATGGTCGGCCGCCACGTCTATGTCCTCGAACTCAACGCCCTTCTCCGTCAGGTACTCCTTGATCATGTGGCAATATGGGCAGGTAGGCGTCGAGTAGACCTTTATCTTGCTCATTACATCTCCTCCTGAATTGAATAAAAAGCGGGAGTTAATAAATTACTCCCTCTTTCCAAGCTTTTTATCAAGCATCATCAGCCCGTTGACCGACTTGCCTATCATCTTCAGCTTGTCTGCAATCTCCTTGGCGGAAGCCTCTTCCTCCACCTGCTCGTCTATGAACCACTTGAGCATAGACATCGTTGCCTTGTCACCTTCCTTCATCGCGGCCTCATGCAGCTTGTGTATGCAATCAGTGATGTACTGCTCGTGCTTGTACGCCGCCTCGAACGCGGCCAGCGGTGACGTCCACCTCGTTTGTGGCTTCTTCATCGATCCGAAAACCGCCGCACCCTCCCTGTCGAACAGGAAGCCGTAGAACTTCATCGCGTGCTCCCTCTCCTCTCCGGCCTGCTCCCTCATCCAGTGCGCGAACCCCTTGAGATTCTCGCCCTCGAAGTAGGCAGACATCGAAAGGTAAAGGTATTCCGAGAAAAGCTCCTCGTTCATCTGCGCGTTGACCGCACTCTCCATCTTCTTGCTGATTTTCATGCAAATCCCTCCTTTAGTTTTCCATCTAATTCTTTTCGTGTCTTTCTTGTTTTTACCCTGCTGCCTAACAACAGCAACAGCAGCAGCAACTTTCCTCATGCTTCTTTTCCTTCTTAGCCGCTTTCTTTTTCTCCATGCAAATCACCTCATATTTTTCCCACAAGGTCGACCCCCGTCCTGAGGGTTTCCTTGCCTGGTATCCAGCTTGCGGGGCAGACCATACCCTTGTGCTCGCTGACGAACTTGGCCGCCTGCAGCTTCCTCAGGGTCTCCCTGATGTTCCTCCCGATGTCGTTGCTGTGCGTCTCCGTGGAGACGACGACGCCTTGCGGGTCTATTATGAACGTGGCCCTGAGAGAAAGCCCTTCCTTTTCCACGTACGTCCCGAACTCCCTGCACATATTCCCAGTCGGGTCGGCCAGCATGGGATATCTTACCTTCTTTATCGCCGGGGAACTGTCGTGCCACGCCTTGTGCGAGAAGGCCGTGTCCGTGCTTACGCTCATCACCTCGGCACCCTCCTTCCTGAACTCGCCGTAATGCTCCGCCGCCTCTTCAAGCTCCGTCGGGCATACGAACGTGAAGTCGGCAGGGTAGAACAGCAGAACGAGCCATTCCCCCCTGTAGCGGGAAAGGCTTATCTTCTTTATGTCGCCGTTGTGGTAAGCTTCCAGTTCCATGTCCGGCATCTTATCTCCGACTCCCAGCATTTTATCACCTCTTTTCATATGAATTCATTTTCAGATAAGATTTATATATAAGTTCGAATATATAAATGTTATGGTTCGAATTTCAGACTTAGATCTGGTTAACGGATTGAGAGAGAATTCTAGGGTCACCTTCACCGAGCTGGCCAGGCAGTTCGGCGTCACCGAGACGGCCGTGCGCAAGAGAGTGAGGAAGCTTGAGGAGAGCGGCGTCATACGTAAGTACACGATAGAGGTCGACATGCGCAAGCTCGGCTTCCAGGTCAGGGCTACGATAGGCATCGACACGAAGCCCGAGAACTACCTGCGGACCATCGACGCCCTGAAGAGGATGCGCACGGTCTCGTGCCTGTGCTCCAGCAGCGGCGACCACATGATGATGGTCGACAGCTGGTTCCGCGACACCGAGGAACTCTCGAAGTTCGTGAAGTCGCTGGAGGACATGGAAGGCGTTACCAGGGTCTGCCCGGCCGTGATAACGGACAAGATAAAGTGATGCGCCTTATTCCTAACTGTCCTCGTACAGTACAGCTCAAATATATTTAGGGATTCCCCTCAAATATTAATTATCAGGATTGCAGCGCGGAATCGGCCTGCTTTTCAGGAGGTTACATGAACTACTATTCGCTACTGCCGCTCTCAGGTCTGATTGCCGGCGCAGTCCTGTTTATCCTTGTCCTCTACAGGAACCGGAAAGCATCCCTGAACAGAACCTATGCGCTCTTCGCCCTCTTTATCGGAGTCTACTCTCTGTTTAATTTCTTAAATTTCAACTCACCGACAGCCGAGGTAGCTTACTTCTGGGAGAAGACAGAGACGCTTGGAATTACCATTGCAATAGCCTTCCTTTTTCACTTTTCGCTGATTTTCACGAAGGTCGATGAAAAAAGAAGAAAGTACTTCGCCTTGTCAGTTTATATCCTGTCAATTTCCATCGTTGCCGTTCATTTCACCACGAACCTGATAACCGACCACATGGAGCTTGCCTACTGGGGCTACAACGTGGTCCCGGGAATACTGGGACATCTGCTGTTTGTTCCATATATCTTCTGCACTATAGTTCTGAGCCTGCTGCTTTTCTTAAGATTCTTGCGTAGTACCAAGTCGGCAATCGAGAAAAAACAGGCGAAGATAATATTCTTTGGAATACTGGTGCCATTGATAACCGGCACGCTGACAGATCTTCTGCCCGAAGTCACGGGCGAGTACATTATGCCTCTCGGCTCGGGATCCACGGCCATAATGTCGGCCTTCATAGCCTACGCTATGCTCAAGTACAGGCTCATGACACTCACACCCTCGCTCGCCGCCGAGAACATAATAAAGACCATGGCCGACTACCTGCTCGTCATAAACAGGGACAGGACCGTCGCATTCCTCAGCGACTCGGCGCTCGACGCACTCAAGTACAGGAACAAGAACCAGCTGAGCGAGAAGCTCAGGGAGACCTTCCCGGAGAAGATGTTCGACACCGTCATAGACAGGATAGAGAAGGAGAATTACATGAAGGACCTCGACACGACACTGAGGACAAAAGAAGGCAAGAGCATACCCGTGTCCCTCAACGGCTCGATAATAAAGGGGAGTTCCGGCGAGACCCTCGGCTACGTCCTCATAATGAGGGACATGTCAAAGATAGCCGAGCTCATAAAGAGCCTGCAGGAGAGGACAGCAGAGCTCGAGAAGTCGAAGAAGGAACTCGAGAAGTCCAAGAAAGAGCTGGAGATGAAGGTAGGGGAATCCGAGATGTTCAACAAGCTCGCCGTCGGACGGGAGCTGAAGATGGTGGAGATGAAGAAGAGAATAAGGGAGCTTGAAGGGAATACTTAAAACCGCGATTACTGCCGGCAAGCTCTCCACGGTGCTTCCGGTTGGTTAACTAATAAAAGATTTCGCCGACAAATAATAATACTATGGTGAGAATCGAAAAAATCGTGATGGATGGCTTCAAGTCGTTCAAGCGCAAGGCTTCTATACCCTTCCCGGAAGGCTTCTCCGTGGTCACCGGGCCCAACGGCTCGGGGAAGACCAACATCGCCGACGCCATATATTTCGTTCTCGGCTCAGGAGCCGCAAAGTCCCTCAGGGCAAAAAAGGCTCACGAGGTCATCTTCCAGGGCAACGACAAGAAGAAGGCATCCGAGTACGCGAAGGTCACGATGTACCTTGACAACAGGGAAAGGATGATACCGATAGAGGAGGACATTGTAAGCATATCGAGGAGGGTCAACAGGGCGGGCGTCAGCACATACAGGCTCGCGGGAAGGATATCGACCAAGCAGGAGGTCATGGACATCCTTTCGCAGGCCAGCATAACGCTCGATGGCCACAACATGATACAGCAGGGCGACGTGACAAGGATAGTCGAGATGAACCCCGTCGAGAGAAGGAAGATAATAGACGAGATAGCGGGCATAACGGAGTACGACGAGAAGAAGGAGAAGGCCATGAAGGAGATGCAGAAGGTGGCTGACAAGGTGAGGGAAGCGGAGATTGTCCTGGAGCAGAAGGACGGGATAATGCAGAAGATAAAGGCAGAGCGGGATGCGGCGCTCGAGTACAGGAAGCTTCAAAACACACTGAAGCTCGTTGTGGCAACCATCATAATGAAGAACCTCAGGTCCCTTGAAAAGAAGCTGGATAGTTCTGAAAAGGGGACCACGGGAAAGGAGGAGGAGATAGACAGGCTGAGCGGCGATATAAAAGGCGTTGAAAAAGAGATAGAACTCCTTGAGAGGGAGTCCGAGGGCATCACCGAGAAGGTGCTCAAGGCTTCCACGCTGATGGATGAGGCCAGCAGGTTCAGCGAGCTCCAGTCGAGGATTGAGATGAAGAAGGAGCGCATAAAGATGAACGAGAAGGAGATGGAAAGGATAGGCGGGATGATAGACAGCCTGTCGGCGCTCGACAAGAGGGAGAGCCCTGCGGTCAAGGCGGTGCTCGACATGCCCGGCGTCGAGGGCACGTTCGCCGACCTGGTGATGGTGCCGCCCGGTTACAAAGTCGCGGTCGAGGTCGCGGCGGGAAGCCATCTCGGCGACGTCGTCACTGAGAGGAACCAGCAGGCCGTGGAGTGCATAAAATACCTGAAGGCCAACAGGATAGGAAGGGCGAGGTTCCTTCCTATGGACAGGATAGCGCCGAAGGCCAAGAATGACCTTCCGAAGGGCGCGATAGGATGGCTTTCAGACCTTGTCCATCACGATCCGAAATACGGCTCCATAGTCAATTTTGTCCTCGGCTCCACCGTGTGCGCAAAGGACATAGACACGGCCAAGGATATCACGGAGAAGTTCGGAAGGCACAGGATAGTGACACTTGACGGGGACATCATAGAGAGGAGCGGCGCGATGACCGGAGGCTTCTACAGGAAGGGCTCGGCCCCAAACATAAACCAGTACATAGAAAGCAGGAGGGAGCTTGAGAGGGAGAACGAGACCCTCAGTACAGGCCTTCAGGAGCTCGAGAAGGAGCTCAAGTCGCTTAAATGCAGGGAAGGCAACGCAGAGAGCATAACCAGGCTTGAGGAGCGCAGGATGAAGATAGCGAGGGAACTGGAGTCCCTGAGGGAGAAGAGGGACAGGCTCTTCGAGAAGAGGTCGTCCATGCAGCAGGAGAGCGGGAGGATAAGCGTCCGTCAGGCGAGGTACGAGGCCGCCATAGAGACCGCCAGGATGGACTGGGAGAGGTACAGGGACCTGGAGAAGGACATCGAGGAGAGCGGCCTCGCAGACGATGGCGTCACGGAACTCACGGAGAAGAAGGACCGCATAGTTGCAAGAATGGACCAGATGGGAACGGTCAACATGAAGTCCATAGAGGAATTCGAGACGTTCAGGGAGGACTTCGAGGATTTCAGGAGCAAAGTGGACAAGGTGCTCGAGGAGAAGAACAGCATAGAAAGCACCATAAAGGAAATAGAAGAGAAGAAGAAGGTGGTTTTCGGCGCCACCATGGAGAACATATCAAGGCATTTCAGGGAGGCGTACACCGAGCTTACGGGAGGCGAATCGGACCTGAAGCTTGGGGATGCTGATGACATGGACTCCGGGCTCATGATATACGCAAGCCCTCCGGGGAAGAGGCTTCTCAACATAGACTCCATGTCGGCGGGCGAGAAAACGCTCACGGCTTTCGCCTTCCTCTTCGCTATACAGAACCACAAGCCTGCGCCTTTCTATGTCTTTGACGAATCCGATGCCGCCCTGGACAAGGAGAATACCAAGAGGGTCGTGGACCTCATAAAGAGGCACAGCAGGCTCGCGCAGTTCATACTGATATCGCACAACGACCAGCTCATAAAGGAGGCAGATCAGGTCTACGGGGTCAGCATGGAGCACGGCGAATCCAAGATAATAGGCATACAGCTGCCCAACAACTAATTTAAGCGGTAAGGACAATTGATAAGAATGGCCGTGAATGAAAGCGCAATAGCGGAGGAGGTCGCCAGGGGCATCTCCGAAGGATTGTCGCAGGGCTTCCCTGGGATGGCCTTCGTGATATTGCCGATCATACTGATAATCCTGCTACTATCGCTGCTCATTTTCGTCGGATGGATTTGGATGATAATAGACTGCGCCAAGAGGAACAGGTTCAGGAGCGGCGACCGCGTGGTGTGGATACTGCTCCTCGTGCTCCTGGGCCCGATAGGCATGGTGCTCTACTACTTCATGGTCATGCGCTAGGACCTCAGCTACTCCTTTGAAAGCACGTACAGGCTGCCGAAGAATGTCAGAATGCCCACGGCTATCACGGCCAGATTGTAAAACAGGTAAGCATCTGCAGGTGATGCTCCCAGGAATCCTCCGGTGAAATCAAGGCCGCCCGAGGCAGCCCCTGTGAAGAACCTGAACGCCATGGTCATGGTCGACATGATGAGCATGGACGTTATTCCGGCTATCAGCATCCTGAAAAAGACACCCGGCCCGCCGACTATACTGGCCATATGTAGATATTGGCCAGTTAGAAATAAATTACTTGCCGGGCTGATGAGGACTCTTCTTTGCTATCCATGCCCTCTGCAGGACTGTTATGTTCGCGAGCAGGGCCAGCAGGACTATCATGTAAGCCAGATAAATCGTATCGAAGCACGCCGCCGCTATTCCCACGAACAGCAGGATCATCCTCTCGGCCCTTTCCACGAGGCCGCCCCTTATCTCGCTTCTGATGAAGTCCTTCTCCTTCGCCGCGGCTTTCGCATATGATGTCATGATGGCGCCGAAGTAGTACACGAATATCCAGACGACCGCGGGAAGGTAAACGTCCGGTATCACACCCTGATATGCAAGCCAGACCAGCCCGAGGACCATCAAAAATTCCACGTACCTGTCGACCATGGTATCGAGATACGCGCCTGCCTTGGAAGCCTTACCTGTAGCCCTCGCCACGGCGCCGTCGACCATGTCCATGAAGCCAGCAAGTATGAACAGCGCCGCAGAAGCCAGGTACTCCTGGCTCACGAGGAACCAGACCGATGCAAGCGCGGGAATGACGCTGAGGAAGGTCCATGCGTTCGGGCCCAGACCGAACCTGGAAAATGCCCTGCCTATCTTCGATGAAAGCCCGTCGAACCTCCCCCTGTTCCCGTAGAAAGTCATGAATAATAATTTGAACGGCTTTCTAATATAATGGCATCCGGGTCCCGGCTTCCGGGAATATTATTTCAGATATGCAAGCAGCCGTTCCGGTGGCAGTATTCTTGAAACCAGTCCCTGCGCCGAAAGCTCTTCTATCCTCTCCGAAGAGACGATCTCCTTTCCCCTGGAATACGCGTAGCTGATTTCCATAGCGACTGTTTTTCCTATTTTCCTATATACCCGTCACATGCAAAAACATACGCCATGTCCGATGCTTCTATGCGCTCGAAAGCCCTGATCAGCGCTTCCTTCTCCGATTCCGGCGTATCCTTCCCGCTGCCCGTTTTCCCGGCGGTTGCCGTTCTGACGCCGCTGCTCTTCAGTAAGCGGGCCAATTTCTCCACGTCGCCGGAGAACTTCCTGCTCCCGGCAATGAATACGGATTTCATGCATCTTTTTTGGTTTTGCAGATATATAGCTCTTCTGACTTCCTCACTACGCTCGGACCCTCCACTCACGGGTCACTTAACATACCATGACAGGCTTTGGTTATTCCTGCTCCGCCCAAATCGGCAAGTAGCTATTACTTCTGTTTGCTGTTTAGTTATACAAAATTCGGGGGCCGCCACTTTCGAGAGCCTTCGGCTCATAAACTGATTTTTGGTATTTTTACTAAGATAAAGCTATTATGCGGTTCATAATAAGCTTTATAAAGCTTAATTTAACTATCTATTAGTGATAACTATATATCATGATTAGGGATTTGTATTATGGACATTAGCAACTCTTTCGTAAGAGAACTCGCGGGCAAATTCCCAGAGGAAGAAATACAGAAAGGATGGGGAAAAACTCAGTCGAAAGAGTTTTTGAACTATTACGGGAATGGTCTGAAGGAGATGGATGGGTCACCAACAATAATATGGCATACAAGCACCAATCTCAAGACATTCGATAACTTCGACAGGAACTATCTTTACTCAGCACCAGGCCGCGGTTTTCTAAACTTGGGTGCGGGCTTCTACTTCGCAGATTATGACCACGTAAAGAATCACATGGATACCGTCGCAGTTCCTACCGCGACAGCGAGAGATGTTGCCAATGACCACGAGATAATAGTGCATAGGAAGAAGATGGACGACTTTAACAGTGCTTATAGCGAGAAAAATAAAGAGTACAGCGCAAAAATCCATCCTATATATGGCAGAATAAACATTTTTCAGAAAAAAATTAACGAAAGCTTTACCAAAAATTATCCAACGGACCCTTTCGATGAAAATTACAATGACCTGAACACAGTCCTTGAAAATCTCAAAGGGAAGAATAAGTTGCAGAAGGCTTTCTTTGGAAGGGCGAAAAGTGAGATGATAAGGCTCAAAAATGAACTTGACACCCTTAACGGTGAGAAAGCTTCTATTGATAATGAATACAACTCAATACTTGGAGATATCAAGAAAGGCATTGAGAATGAACAAAAAGCGATTGTCGAAAGGAAGAATGAAATCGGGGAGAATAATTACGCAAAAGCATTCATACAGCCTTTCTTAAGTAATGCGAAGTACCTTAACTGGAACGAGGATATTCCAGAAGACCTGTTAGATGCGGTTAGGAAGGCATTGGGAAGTAAAGGCAGGAGAAGGTTTGACACTTATATTGAAGATATAGATGACGGACGAGGCTTATACAACGCAATTGCCAGTTCTCTGCTGGGAAAGAAAATAAAGTTTGGCAATGCATACGTTGTTGAAAACACCCTTCCGGCTTCTGATTTACTACTTTCCGTTGGGATAGGCGGGAACTACAGCAATCTTGGTCATGCTAAGCACTGTTATGTGGTCTTCGATGAAAAAAGCATAAAGCATGCGGTTCTCAACAACGGAAACTTCGACACAACGACGAGCAATTTCTACAAATAGGTATGACTTCTATATCCGGTAGCCTCCGAACTCTTCACCAACTTCGTTCGCTTGCCTTACGGTCCGTTCTATGCGGTCGCGCAATATCCCATCCTTGACGTTCCGCCGGATTTCGGTCCCCATTAATAACCGCTTTATAAAGCTTTTGCCTTATCATAGAGCATGGAAGGGCATAATCTCGCTGAATTGGAACAATCCGCCAGGGTTCTCCGCGTCTCTGACGTCATCACCCTCGATGAAGCCGAGGGCATGGGGCTTTCCATCGAACCCTTGGGAACCGGGCGGGACTACGTCGAGCTGGTCAATTCCGAATACATGTATGCAGCCGCATGGGTTACCGGGGGCGGCGACGCCCTGCAGATCGTGGGAGTGGCCGGAACTCGCAAGGTTCCGTCCTATTTCGACGACGGTTATGCGGGCATCCCGAAAACGGACATGAGAATGGAGGATACCATGAGGATTGACGGAGACGTTATTGAAGCCAGGTCTGTCACGCCAGAAAAGAAGAGGGAGATATTCGCGACGGGCTCGAGGCACTCGAAGGGCGACCTCGCCGGGTTCGGGCTCATGGAATACTGCGACAGTTCCATCGGCAAGGGCTTCTTGTGTTATATTGATACCGAAAATGAGACCAAGGACTACCTCGCCCTGGACCTCGGTGACGGCACGGTGGAGATAATGGGGTATTACGACCTATTCATGAAAGAACGGCCCGTCAGGGATATCTGCGACTTCCTGGGCAAAGAAGCCGTGAACATCATTCCCGGCAAAGACCTTCTCGAGCTCGAGGGGAGCCCGGGCCCTGGCGGAATCATCTGTTATCAGGAAAACCCGCCGGAAAAGGATGCATACCTGGGCAAGGGAGTCATAACCGAACCGGCCGCAAGTATGGCTGTCATTACGAGAGTAGATACAGGATTGCCGCTGCAGGAAGTCGGGGAGGATGACCATGGTGAGTGGTACACACAAGAGGAGTTCATTGAAAACGGCTTCGAAAGGCAGATGCGCGGCAGGACGAAAGTCTACCACAAGGACGGCATTGCCTACCTGGCGGAGCTTAGAGAAGGCGACAGGAAAATGAGGCTCATGGATTGCCACTCATTCTCGCTCGATAACGGAGGCAGATACACCAAGGAAGAGATGAAAAAGGCGGGAATGGTAATGGAATACCCGAGCACCGGCATATTCTCAGGCTGTCAGGGAACGGAGAGGTACAGTACCAGGGAACTCGATTTTAACGCCGATGGGAAGATGCTTTACGAAATCACGGACAGGTACTGGTGCCCGATATAAAATATCCTCCGGGAACTACCCCGCCGACACCTTCACAGTCAACTTCCCGCTGATAAGCTACTGCGGAGCACAGCCTATTCGTAATACTCTAGGCCCAGATGCGTGATTAGGTCCTCACCCATCACGTGCCTCAGCGTGTTCTTGAGCTTCGCGTGCTGTATGAACAGGTCGTGCTCTGGATAGACCGACTCCGCGTGCATGGGCGCTTTGAAGTAGAATGACAGCCACTCCTGTATGCCCTTCATGCTCGCGCGCTGGGCGAGGTCCATGAAGAGCGCCAGGTCCAGCACTATGGGCGCGGCCAGTATGCTGTCCTTGCAGAGGAAGTTGACCTTTATCTGCATGGGGTAGCCGAGCCATCCGAATATGTCGATGTTGTCCCAGCCCTCCTTGTCGTCGCCCTTCGGGGGGTAGTAGTTTATCCTCACCTTGTGGTACATCTCCCTGTAGAGGTCCGGGTACATCTGCGGCTGGAATATGTACTCGAGCGCTGACTTCTTCGATATCTCCTTGCTCTTGAATGATCCCGGGTCGTCCAGCACGAGGCCGTCCCTGTTGCCGAGGATGTTCGTGGAGAACCAGCCCCTCACGCCGAGCATCCTCGCCTTGAGGGCGGGCGCTATGACGGTCTTCATAAGCGTCTGTCCCGTCTTGAAGTCCTTCCCCGATATGGGCACGCCCTTCTGCCTTGCGAGTTCGTCGAGCGCAGGTATGTCAGTGGTGAGGTGCGGCGCCCCGTTCGCATAGGGCACCCCTTCCATTATCGCGGCATAAGCATATATCATGGAGGGCGATATCCACTCGTCGTTGTGCCTGAGGCCGCTCTCGAACGCGTCTATGCTCTCATGCACGGGATGCCTCTCGATATGCACCTCCGTGCTCGCGCACCAGACGACGACCATCCTTGCCAGGCCTTTCTCCTTCCTGAAGTTCCTTATGTCCTGCCTGACCTGCCTCGCGAGGTCCCACTTTGTCGCGCCCTTCTTAACATTCTTCCCGTCAAGGTTCCTGACGTAATTCCGGTCGAAAACCGCAGGCATGGGCTTTATCTTCTCGAGCTCATCCTTAACATCGTAAAGATCCTGCGCGTCAAGCACCCTGGCCTTCCTGGCGGCTTCGTAGGCGTTGTCCTCGAATATGTCCCATGCGGCGAACTCTATATCGTTCAGGTCCGCGAGAGGGACAAACTCCTTTATCAGCGGGCTTCTGTGCTCGGTTCTCTTCCCTAGCCTTATGGTCTGCATCTGGGAAACGCTCCCGAATGGCTTTGAAAGGCCTTTCCTTATCCTGAAGACCCCCGCCATGAACGTGGTGCTTACGGCACCGAGGCCCGGCGTCATTATGCCGAGCTTCCCCTTGGCGGGCTTTATATCGGGTTTTGGCATGGGCATTACCTCCAAAAATATTTTATATGTATAAAATAGTCGAGCTAACTTATATATTTTACTGATGTAAAATAATTTAATATGGACAGGCTTCTGAAAAGACTGCGGGACCTGAACACAAAGGACTGCCTCTGGATATACATTCTCAGGATTCTGAGGGACAGACCCGTTCATGCTTACACCATGAGGAGCGAAATAGAGAAGAGGTTCGGCTTCAGGCCCGGGACAGTCACGGCGTACAGGGTCCTTTATTCATTGACCTCGGGAGGCTTCGTCACGAAAAGGACAGAAGGCAGGCGCAAGGTCTACAGCATAACAGTGAAAGGTCGGAAGGAGCTCGGGGAAGCCTTAAAGTTCTACAGGGAGCATCTCAGAGGCCTTTCGGCCTCATGATGCCCAGTTTCGTGAGCGTCGAAAGCGTGTGTATGAGGGGATTTGTCCTCTTCCCGTAGGCTCTCGTCTTTCCCTGCCTTATGGCCTTTCTAAGGTCCTCGGTACCGGCTATGTCGGCCTCCGTGTAGGCGTTGGCCACCTCGTACATGCAGTGCGAGTCCGAACCACCGGTCACCGGCAGCCCGTTCCTGCCCGCGAACTGGCGGGCCTTGGTGTTGAACCAGTTCAGAACAACCCTCGCATTGACGGCCTCCACCGCATCGAAGCGCTTCTTGTATTCCTCCAGCATCCTGAAGTGGCTTCTGAAGTAGTCGAAGGGGTGCGCCACCACGAGCAGGCCGTCCTGCTCCCTTATCCTGTCGGCAACCGCGGAGAATTCATCGGGCTTTATCTCCTCGTTCAGGAAAAGGCCCAGGACCTCTCCTATCTTCTTCCCCTCGTGGAAGACCTTTATCTCCTCGGCCCTTATCACGGGGAAATCGTGCTTCTTACCCGCGGCCAGCGCGCGCTTCCAGCCCCTGGTCGTGTTGTGGTCCGTCACCGCGACGCCGTTCATGCCATTCCTTTTTGATATCTTCACCAGATTCTCGGGGCTGACGATGGCGTCATTTGAGTAGAACGTGTGCGCGTGCAGCTCGAACTTCATATAAATCACCCCTTTTTTCCGGCCGCTTCAGCCGCAGCGGAAGCAAGGGAACGCATTCCCGCCTTTTCCCTTCCCGATTTTATGGTGCCGGATACCCTGAGGACCTGGAATATCACCTTCGCATCTCCTATCTGGTGTATGAGAGCGAGCGACATCTTCACGTCATCCACCGATTTCGGGGTGCACGAGAGCCAGCCCTCCTGCTTCCCTCCATCCCAGAGGTTCCTTATCATCTTGGCATTCGACAAGGAGAATCCCTTCTCGCCCATCCAGTTCAGCACGGAGTTCATGACGGCTCCCTTCATGTCCTCATACGGAACCGGTATATCTGAATGCATCCTGAAGATTACGTAGTGCCTCTTCTCCTTCATGCTCGGCGGCCTTCTGAGCTTCATTTTTCCACCTCGACCCCCGGCATTATCCACCTGCCTGAAAGCCTCTTCCTGTTCTCCTCCAAGGCCTTTCCGGACATGGCATCCCTTATTTCCGGGCTATCGAACCCCAGCACCCTGCCGAATGCCATGAGCTCCGAGGGCGCCCTAAGACCGAACTCCGAAAGCGCCCCGGAAACTATGGCGAAGGGCGCCCGGGATTTCTTTACAGACTTGGCGTTCTTTAGCATCTGCGAGAAGAGCGCGCCCCTTTCCTCAAGCGTCGAATGGAGGAGCTGGCCGAACTCGAAGCCTATCCTGACGTTTTTCTCCCTTGCGAGCTTCGCCATCACGACGTCAATCCTGGTTCCTCCCCGTGGAAGCAGCAGGTCAACCCCTGACGTTTCGCATGCGGCTCTATTCATGTCGTCGCTGGTCCCCATCACGGCGATTATCCCGAACTTCTTCCTCTCGCTTCTTACCTTCTTCCTCATCTGTTCGGAATTCTTTTCCTCTATCATAAGGCCCCTTACCATTTCTGCCCCCGCCTTCCCGGTCCCGGCTTCCCCGCCGAACACGCAGAGTCCGTCCCAGCCAAGCTTCCCGGCTATTTTCGCGACCTCGCCCAAATCCGAGTCCGCGAGTACGCAGTAATCCCACAACTTCATAACAGTAATTGGAAAGCAAAATAAATAAATGAGACCAAGATATGTTTATGGGACTTCCGGAAGAAAGGGAGATGCTGCTGAGCAAGCTGACGGGCGAGGGCTACCTGAAGACAGAGAAGGTCACAGAGGCCTTCAGGGAAGTTCCCAGGGAGATGTTCGTCCAAGACAGCGATGCGTTATCTGCCTACGGCGATTATCCGCTCCAGATAGGATGCGGACAGACCATATCGGCCCCGCACATGGTGGCAATCATGACGGAACTCCTCAAGCCCAGAAAAAAGGACAAAGTGCTTGAGATAGGCTCCGGCTCGGGATACCAAGCGGGCATACTCTCGAAGCTGGTCTCGGCCGTCTACACGGTTGAACTTGAGCCGGACCTCGTAAATCTGGCAAGAAACAATCTCAGAAGGGCCGGATGCTCAAATGTCGAGGTCTTCTTGGGAGACGGCAGGCTCGGATACCCTCAGCAGGCGCCATATGACAAGATAATAGTCACGTGCGCCACCCCCGAGATATTCCAGGCGTGGAAGGACCAGCTGAAGGTCAGCGGCATTATCCTCGCACCGGTGGGCGGCTTCTACCGTCAGGACCTCGTCCTTCTCAGAAAGACAACCAAAGGCTTCGAGAAGGAAAGCCATGGCGGCTGCATTTTCGTCCCGCTGCGGAATGAAAGCATCTGAAATCCTAGCTCTTTAACATCTTCTTCAGGAGCCGCCTGAGGCGTCCGCTGCTTTCCACGAGAAGCCTCGCGTGCGAGGCCGCCACCCCGACCTTTACCGAATACGCACCCTCGGGCAGGATGTTGAAGAGGTCCTCATCCGTCCTGTCATCCCCAGCGGCGAATATGAAGTCCCATTTAGCCTTTTCGATCCACTTGAGGCATGCGCGTCCCTTGTTTATGCCTTCCTTTTTCACCTCTATGACCTTTCCGCCTTCGAGTATTCCGAGGTCCTGGTTGGCGGTGAGATGTACCAGGTCGTCCTTGAGCTCCCATGCCCTTATCGAGGCCTGGTCTGGAATGGCGTTCCTGTAATGCCATACCAGGCAGAATTCCTTCTCCTCGAGGAATGAGCCGGGAGTCCTGTCAACGTATTTTTCTATGAGAGGCCTTATCTCGTCTTTCCAGTCGTTGCTAAGCGGCTCTATCAGCGACCAGCTGCCCCCCTTTTCCTTTATCCATACCCCGTGCTCAGCGACAATTCCTATGTTGAGGTTCCCGAACCACTTGTCCATGGTCTTTCTGTCCCTGCCGCTGACAAGCACAACCTCGTTCCCGGGATTCTCGGAAAGCTTTTTCAGTATGCCTGTTATCTGCCTGTCCGGCTTCGCCTTTCTCGGATGGCCGACTATGGACGTCAGCGTCCCGTCGTAGTCCAGCAGGAAGAGCCTCCTTTCGGATTTCCCGTAACGTTCCAGTATTTCCGTTTCCGCGCTTTCCGACAGGTTCCTCTTTGCGACTTCTTCCTGAATGCCCCTCGTATGCTCGAGCTTCTCCATGAAATCATTGAGCCATCTCGAAATGTCGTACCGTTTAAGCCTTTCCCTCATCACCCTGTTCCTTTCCTTCTGCTCCCTGCAGTCCATCCCGATGGCCCTGCCTATGGCTGAGGTTATCTCCTCCTTGTTGTTGGGATTGACCGTCAGCGCTTCCACCAGTTCCTTTGACGCCCCTGCCATCTCGCTCAGTATCAGCACGCCCTTGCCCCCGTTCTTGGCTGCTACGAACTCCTTGGCCATTAGGTTCATGCCGTCCCTGAATGGGGTTATGAGCTCTATGTCGGCAATCTGGTAAAGCGCCAGGAGCGTGCTTTCGGGTATGAACCTCCGTATGTAAATGACGGGAGTCCACTGGACGGTCCCGTGCCTCCCGTTGATGTCCCCTATCTTCTCGTCCAGCTTCTTCCTGAGCATCTTATAGTGCTCGACCTTGGTCCTCGAGGGGACGGCGACGGTCACCATCGTAACCTTGCCCTTCATCGACGGGTTTTCCTTGAGGAACATCTCGAAGGCCTCTATCCGCTGGAGTATCCCCTTGGTGTAATCCAGCCTGTCAATGGACAGTATGATTTTGCCTTCGCCTATCTGCCTCCTGAAGAGCTTCATCTGCTTCCTGACGTCCGTCCTTTTGCCGCTCTCGCTGTACTTCTCGTAGTCTATGCCCATGGGGAACGCGTCGGCCTTTATTATCCTTCCGTGGGCGTTTATCTGCCCGGCCTCGTGCTCGTATCCAGTGAGGAAGTGAACGCTGTCGAGGAAGTGCTTCACGTAATCGTACTGGTGGAAGCCCACCAGGTCGGCGCCGAGCATGCCCTCTATTATCTCCTTTCTCCATGGCAGAAGCCTGAAATCCTCGAACGA
>CAZSYZ010000020.1:0-20045 GCA_964611445.1 uncultured archaeon
CGTTTTCTTTGGCGACTTCCTGGGAGATGCAGCCCAGCGCCTCCTCGTCGGGCGCGAAGGAGACGATGAACGGAGACGCAACATCGCGTTCCGGTTCTCTGGGATTCCCCGAAATGCATCCGAAGGAGTAGTATTTCAGGAACAGTATCTCATTCATGTACGGAAGATTCAGCGTGATGTCCCAAGGACATTCTCCTTCTGTATTGGAGATATCACCCGCCAGCATCACCGGCGGGAAGTTGCTGAAGGAGCCAATAAGGTTGCCAACATCCCTGTGTGTGGCAGGATAAATCACCTCGTGGATCTCCTCGCGTTCCGGGTTGAACGGATTCTTGTTGAGTGCGAGAAAATGCACGCCGCCGCCCAGGTCCAGCTTTCCGGCAGGAATCACGGAATTCTGATACCTTGCCGCGAAATCGCGTATGTTTTTCTCCACCAGACTTATCCAATCTTTCATTCAGAGTATTCCGCAGTAAGGTTTAAAAGGGGATTCTATGCGAGCCCTGATATGAAGAGGCCGAGGTAGTGCGTGAACGCTATCACGATGACAGTTATGACCATGTGTTCCCCTACCACGCCGTACGGGCTCCTCTTCTGCGACCTAGCCATCAGGTAGCTCAGGATGCATATGAGAGAGACCCCCCACAGTACGCTCACTATTATGGAGGTCTGGAGGGGCAGGAGAAGCACGGGGACTATGAATGTGGACGCGACGATGAACTTGAATATGAAGGTCGAAGCCGTCGACTCCCATATCTCCCTTGGCGTATGGTGGTTCTCGGACTCTTCCGATATGTGCATGGCAAGCGAGTCCGAAAGCGCGTCGCCCACCGCTATTATTATGATGCCTCCTATCACGATGGCTGCCGAGTTCGTGCTCGACTCGAGCCCCACCATGAGGCCGAGCGTGGTTATTATGGCCGAGGTTATGCCGAAGCTGGACCCCTTCCTTAAAGAAATCCTCATGTATATTTTTTGTCGCCTCATACTTAAAAGACAGTCATTCAAAATACAACTGAATGACAAAGACAGTTCTCTGTTTCGGCTCCGTGGTAGAAGGCGACGAGACGCCCTTCAGTATATGCAGCGGCGCCGGGAAGATGCTGAAAGGGTTCCGCTTCGTGAAGTGCGAGGCCGCCATAGAGCTTCTCAATTACGCCGACGGCGAGGAGATAGTCATCCTGGACAGCGTCAAGGGACTGAAGAAGCCGAAGCTGTTCAGCGGCATAGACGCATTCATGAAGGTGGAGAGCGTCACGGCGCACGACCTCGACCTAGGGACGTTCCTTAAAATCCTCTCCGACATGGGCCGCCTCAGGAAGGTCAGGATAATAGGGATACCCTACGGGATGAAGCCAGAGGACGCCGCGCTGGCGGTGGAGGAGCTTCTAATCTCCGGCTGAAAACTAAAAGCTTTCGCCTAATAGCCGTTATATCCAATAAGTCAAAGTCCCTTCAAATTTTCCTCAGGACAATCGAATCCCAAGAGTTTTTGACTTTCTCCGTCAGGTCCGTGTCAACTATTATTTCGGAATGGGCAAAGGATTTCCGTCCGTAGAACTCAATGCCGTCGGCTATGTAGATCAGCCCGTCCTTCGGGAGCCTTTTGGATATTTCCCTGAAAAATGCCGTCCTTGGTTTAGAATTTAAGGGCGGTTTTTCCAGCGCGTTCGACAAGTATATCTTGTTGAAATGCTCTTCGGTCATTATTGCGTCAAATACTTCCTGCTGTCTTATTTCCAGCCTTCCTATGTTCTTTCCTATGTTTTCGAATATTTCCGGCGTGAAGTACTTCGTTCCATATTTCATTTCCCACCCGTTCAAATCACTTATACTCGGTTCATCCGAGTAGATGAAAGAGTCCCCTATGCGGGCTTTCATGAAACCTTTGAAATCCCCTTTATTTATGAATTCCCTCATTCTCTCCATGTGATAGACCTGATGGTCCTCAATATCCACTGCCAAAACGCTTCCCGAATATTGAACCAGCGCAAATGACTGATCTCCTGACCCGCCAACAGCGATGATATAATCATTTCTTTTTGCGTCCAGGCCTGAAAATATCGAGCTTATGCATTCATTTGACCTTGTCCACATCTGAGCCATAACAAACTAGTAAAGATTTGTTTTTTAAGCTCATCTTCTCAGCCCGAAGCTTTCGGTCAAAAACGTGCAAAACCGATACGTTTAATATTAAGTCCCGTAAAAATTATTTCATGAGCTGGAAAAAGATATTGACGGTCTTGGCAGCGCTTCTCATGGTCTCGACGGCCACGGCCGCGACGGTGCTGTTCCTCTTCCCTTATGAGCCGCTGTCTCCTCCGAAGGCAGATGAATCGGGCTCGACGCAGCAGGGAATCTCGGATGTGGTGGCTGCCAACAACCGGTTCGCTTTCGACCTTTATTCGCAGCTGAACAAGGAAGAGGATGGCAACATCTTCTATTCCCCTTACAGCATCTCTTCTGCTCTGGCAATGACATACGAAGGCGCTGAAGGGCAGACAGCGGATGAAATGCAGTCGGTTTTCCATTCCCCCCAAGACGGCATCCTGAGGCCGAACTTCGCCGCTATATACAATGACATCAATTCGGGAACCCGGGATTACGAACTGAGGACAGGGAATGCCCTATGGGTCCAGCAGGATTATGCTTTACTTGAGGACTATAAGACCGTGACTGAGAGATATTACGGTGGAAAGGCGGCGAATCTGGATTTCGTTCAGGAAACCGAGGAATCGAGAAAGACCATCAACAGGTTTATCGAGGAACAGACGAACAACAAAATCAGGGACCTGATCCCCCAGGGTTTCCTGGATCCGATGACAAGGCTCGTCCTGACCAACGCGATATACTTCAAGGGGACGTGGGAGTGGCAGTTCGACGCATCACTCACCCGCGACCAAGATTTCAAGGTAACCCCGGACAAGACCGTGAAAGTCCCGATGATGTACATGGACAACGACAAGGCCAAATTCAACTATGCCGACTTAGGCGACCTCCAGATTCTTGAGATTCCGTACAAGGGCGGAGACGTTTCGATGCTGGTCCTGTTGCCGGAACAGGGAGAAGAGTTTGATTATGAAACAAGAGAAACAATCGAGTATAGTTACACGCTGGAAGATATCGAGCTGTCTCATGAAAAGCTTGAGGAATACAAAATGCAGATGGCAGAGACAAAAATGGATGCGATTTATCTTCCCAAATTCGAATTCGACACGAAATACTTCATGAAAGAAACGCTCATCGCGATGGGGATGCCGACGGCATTTTCCATGGGCGCTGACTTCTCCGGAATGACGGGCAACAGGGATCTTTTCATAAGCTTCGTAATCCACCAGGCCTATGTCAGGGTCGACGAGCAGGGAACGGAGGCCGCGGCAGCGACTGCCGTAGGCATGGAATTGAAAGCAGCCATGCCAAGCAACGTATTCAGGGCGGACCATCCCTTCATATTCATAATACAGCAGAAAGATACGGGAAATATTCTATTCTTAGGAAAGGTAGTCGATCCCACCAAATAAGCGGTCAAAGAAAGATGTATCAAACAAAGTTGACGTGCTGAAAGAGCACTTTCGGAACAGAATCAAGAATCAGTCCGTTCTTTCTCTGGTATAAATCCCAGAGCAGTGTGTTCAGCGCATCGTATCTGCACATCTCCGGGCAGTTGTATTGACTGAGCTTGCTGTTGAATATCTCTTGGCGCTTCTCTGAATACCAGATTTCATCGAATGACTGCCGGAGCAAATTGCCGTAAGAGAAGTTCTTTCTGCCTCTGGTGTGGCAATCCGGGTACATCTCACCTGTTGCGCTGACGACCACCCTGAACTCGTCTCCGAAGCACTTTTCATAGTCCTGAATCTTTTTCTCATACTTGTATTTCGGGTATATCACCCTGAATGTGTCAGTTTCCATGCACTTAGTCTGCTCAATCAGTTCAGACAAGTCATGATTCGAATTGTGGTATGGTCTGAATTGCGCATAATCTGCACCAACCTCCCTTGCCAGTAAGACGAACGCCATCAACTGATCAAGTGTTTCATCTCTCGTTAAGTACGCAAGACCGATGGTACAGTTTGAGCCTCGCTTTGACTTCTGTTCTAGAAAATACTGAGCGTACTTAACCAAGATATCAAAATCGCCGGGTTGCGTGCCTCTTCTCTGAGAGTATGTTTCAGCGTCAGAGGCGTCAATGCTTATACGGGCCCATAGGCAGTCATCCAAGACGGTATCCACAATCCCTTCCCTTTGCGAATCCGTGAGCAAGAAGCCGTTTGTAACCAGACCAACATCCATTCCCTGTCTTCTGGCGTATCTAATCGCCCTCCCGGTTTCTTCGTTTTCCAGAGGCTCTCCACCACCGGTGAACACCAATCCCTTCACCACCGGTGAAAGCTTGTCGATGATCATCTCCATTTCGCTTCCGGTCAATGATGCGTGTTCGGGAATCCGGTAACCTGAACATTCACGGCATCTGTATCTGCATTTGTTCGTGGAGTCCAATTCCGCAGTTATAGGCATTCCTATTCCAGTTTCCAGCCAGCTTTCGAGCCTTTCTTTATGGGCAAGAATCTTTCTCCTGCTCAGAATGCCGCTATCATCACTCATTAAAGAGTGGATATCTGTTAATAATTTAAATCCTATTATCTCTTCAGCCTGAGTTCGAGGAAGTGCGTCGAACAGGAGAAGCAGGGGTCGTATGCCCTTATGAGCATCTCGAGGCTGCGCTTCACCTTCGCGTCCGGCTGCCTTATGAGCTCGGGCATCCATTTCTGCATGTCGGACTCCATGTTCCCCACGTTCTGGCACGTGGGTGTCATGATGTTCGCATAGGTTGTCTTGCCCCCGGCGTTGAACCTGTAGTGGTGGTACAGCGTTCCCCTGGGCGCTTCGCACGCCGCTATGCCTTCTCCCGCCTTGGGCCTTATTTTCACGGTTTCCGGCTTCATCCCCCTCTCTGCATACTCCTCAAGTGTCTCGATGCCCCTGTCGCAGAAATGGACCATTTCGAGCGCCTGGGCGGCGTTGTTGTGGAACGTCGAGAACGAGGGTATTTTTATCCCAGATGACTTCAGCAGAGCCTTAGCCGACGGAGAAAGTTTCCTGTGGTTTATGTTCAGCCTCGGGAGCGCGCCGACCATGTAGGATTTTCCGTCAAACTTAGAGTATTTGGCGGTAGACCTGTATACAGTCTCCTCCTCCAGGTGCTTGTTGTAGTCAACTGCCCTGAAGTGGCCACCATCACCGTCTCCTATGTCGCCCTCATAGAGGTCGTAGAACTTCTTCTCATCAATGGCAAGATGCTGGGTCTTGTTCTCGAATTCCGGGTATTTGAAGGAGATGAACAGCTCTGCAGTTTTTTCGGACATCTTCTTCAATTCTTTGAATTCGGCTATCATCGAATTCACCCTGTTCCTGTCAGGAACCGAGTTGAAATATCCGACGCGGCAGTTCACCGGATGTAGCGAACGCCCTCCTATCTGCTTCACGATTCCTGCGGAAATTCTCTGCATGTCAATGGCCAGCTTCATGACATCCCTGCGCTTCCTTGCAATTCCCATGACGTCGTCCACGCCCAGATAATCGGGAGCGGCGAAAAAGAACAGATGGGCCGTGTGGCTGTGTATGTTGCTCGCGTGAAGGAGCAGCCTCCTGAGGTCGTGCGTCTGTTGTGACACCCTGACTCCTATGGCATTTTCCACGGCCTTTATGGACGTCACGGTGTGTATCACTGAACATATGCCGCATATGCGCTGCGATATGGTCGGGACGAGGTCGTATGGCTTCCCCCTGACCATGTGCTCGAAATAGCGTGAAGGCTCATAAACTGCTATCTCGGCCTTCTTAACAGTATTTCCGTCCATCTCCACCTCCAGCTTCGCGTGGCCCTCGACCTTTGTGAGGCAGTCCAGCGTGTAGCTCTTGCGCATCACTTCACCTTCTCTCCCGTATACTTGCTGAACATCAGCTGCATCTTCTTCCTGTCTATCCCGTGCTCCTTGAGCAGCTTGGCCTCCTCGGTCCAGTTGGCGTCCCCTAGCGGCCCCCTGCATCCGTCGCAGGCGGTCCTGCTGGCGGGGCACGGCGCGCCGCAGCCTGCCGTGGTCACCGGGCCCAGGCACGGGACGCCGTCCTTGAACAGGCATCTTATCCCGGCCTTCTTGCACTCAACGCAGACGGGGTAGTCCGGCTCCCTGGGCATCTTCCCCAGCAGGAGGTCCCTCACCACCTCGACGGCCTCCCTCTCGTTTATCGGACATCCGTACATCTGATAATCGACCTTTATGTGCTTCCGGACAGGGTCAGCGTGCGGGTACGATTTTATCGCGATGTCCCTCCCGTAGACCAGCCTGTGGTAAGCGTTGTGCTGCTTTTCGTCCGGGTTCCTCAGGGCCGGTATGCCCCCGAGGCATGCGCACGTGCCGAACGCTATGACGTACTTCGCCTTCTTCCTCACTTCCCTGACGAGCTCCGCGTTCTCGCTGTTTGAAACGGCTCCGTCTATGAACGCTATGTCATAGCTGTCGCATGCTCCCGGCTTCTCGTTGAGCATCCAGAAGTCCACGATGTCGATGCTGCCGAGCACGTGCGGGAGTTTCTCGTTCGCGAGCAGCATCTGGAAGTAGCATCCCTTGCAGGAAGTCATACCGAAGAAGGCCACCTTTGGCTTTACCATACGTCCTCCTGCATCCTTCTCAGTTCGGCCAGGCTGAACACGGGACCGTCCCTGCAGACGTACTTGTCCCCTATGTTGCAGTGGCCGCACTTGCCGATGCCGCACTGCATCATCCTCTCGAGCGAAAGGTATATGTCGTCGGCGTCGATTCCGAGATTCCGGAAACCCTGCGATACGAACTTCAGCATTACCGGAGGCCCGCATGACAATCCGACAGTCCCGGACGGATCTATCTTGAGCCTCTTCAGCGGCTCGGTCACGAGGCCCAGGCAACCCCTCCACTCCCTGCATCCCTTCTCGAGCGTGGTTGTTATGTCCAGATCCCTGAATTTCCTCCATCTCGGCGCCTTGTACCGGTATACTATGTCTCCCATCTCCCTGACGCCGTAAATGACCCGTATCTTACCGTATTCCTCCCTCCTGTGCAGGAGGTATTCGAGGACAGATGCCAGCGGAGGAAAACCTATCCCGCCGGCGACGATGATCACGTCCTTCCCCTTTATGTCCTCGACAGGGAATCCGTTCCCGTAAGGGCCTCTCACGCCAACAAGGTCGCCCTTGCGCAGCGCGAACATGGCATTCGTGACATTGCCGACGTTCCTGACGCTTATCTCCACCTCCTCCTCACGAGGCGGGGAGCACATGGAGAACGTGGCCTCCCCGATGCCCATGAGCGAGAACAGCCCGAACTGCCCCGGAAGGAAGTCGAACTTCTTCCTGTCGGCAGGCTTCACGAACTTGAGGCGGAACGTCTTTATGGCCGGCGTCTCGTCTATTATCCTCACGACCTTCGCCGGAACCGGCCTGTACGTGTGCTTATTTACCTTTTCCATACCTCTTCCTCACCTTCGCGGCTTCCTCCGTGATGTCTATCTTCGCCATGCACTCGGTTATGCACCTTCCGCATCCGACGCAGTGCATCTTCCCCTCGTTCTCGAAGCCGTAAACCAGCTTGTGGTAGAAGAACTGCTTCAGCCTGTCGGCCCTGTGCTGCCTGAAAACGTAACCGCCCGCAACCCTCGAGAAGCGCAGCAGCATGCAGTAGTCCATCTCCCTGGATACTTTCCCTCTACTGAGGTCTTCGATGACCGCCTCGTGCTTCAGGCTGAAGCAGAAGCACGTCGGGCAAACGGCCGTGCAGCTCGCGCACGAAAGGCATCTTTCGGCAGTCTCCTCCCATATCCTGCTCTTGGCGGCCCTCTTCATAATCTCCTGGAGGTCCCCGGTGTCGATTTTCTTTCTGCAGTTCAGCTTCGCCTTTACGGACTTTTCGGTGGTCTCCCTGAAAATCCTCCCGGCGGATTTCACGAGCTTCTCTCCCTCGGGGCTACCGGTCTCCACGTGGTATTTATTTCCCGCCTCAGTAAGCAGCAGGTCAAAGCCTTCCGTGGAATCGCTGGTGCCCATGGACTCGCAGAAGCAGTTTTCCCCTGCCTCGGTGCACCTGAGCGCCATTATCAGCGTGTTCTTCCTCCTCGCCTCGTAGTGTTCCTCTATGTCGCCGTGCCCCATCATAACCTTGTCCAGCACCGTTACCGCATGCACGTCGCACGGCCTTATGCCGAATATGGCGCGCTTCCCCTCATCGAAGACCCCGCATATGGTATTCCCGCCGTACTTCACCAGCGTCTCTCCCTCGGGCATCAGGATGCCTTTGGGCGGGAACTCCGTGTTGGCATAGCCGTCAAGCGACAGAACCTGGCCCTTTTCGAGCTTCGAGAAGTTGTAACCCTTCCCCGACTTTACCGGGGCGTAAACGGCCATTCTGGCGGCCAGGAAGTTTATGAATCCCTGAAGGTCTTTCTTCGCAATGAAATAGCTCCTGTACTGCGCCATGAAAATCCCGATATTATAGTGGGCTTTCCGGCGTTATATTTGTTGACATTCCGATACGCTTTTAAACTATTACAGTAACTTAAGAGAAAGGTGTAAAAATGCACGACATGTCGGTCGCACAGATGGTCGCCGAAGAGGTGACTGAGAAGCTTGCGGGGAAGAGCCCGAAAAGCATAGAGATAGAGATGGACGTCGGGGCGCTCAGGTTCCACGACACGTCCCAGGTGGATTTCTGGATAAAGGAGCTCCTGCAGAAGGAGTTCGGCAGGAAGCTGAAGGTAAAGACCAGCATAGGGACGCTGGACGCCAAGATAAAATGCGGGTGCGGATTCCGCGGCAAGGTCTATGACGTGGAGGCGGACGACGAGCTTTCCCACCACGGCATATACGACATGAAATGCCCCAGCTGCGGCTCGGACGAGTACGATCTGGTGCAGGGCAACGAGGTCCTGCTGAAGAGGATAAACGTGACAGAGTAGGCGAAGAACTTGATTTCCCATCGGAAGTTACTTTTTTCTTTGCTCAGTTAGTTTGATAATTACCATTCCTAGAATTATTATATGAACAATTGTGCTGAATATTGCTTCTATAATGGCAATCATTCTAGAATATCCTAGAGGAACGATGTCTCCAAAATTAATTGAATAAAATGTCTGGGCAGAAAAGTAAATATAATCCCATATATCAGATAGATTAGAATTGTTAATAACCCATTTGAGTTCGTGGCCTTCACTAATAGCTACTATATTAAAAATATATCCAAATATTATAATCGCCAAGAATATTAGGAAAATATAGGATATAACTAGCCAAATTATATTTTTACTTTCCCATAAATTAGATAACTGCTGTATCAATAAACTAATTAGAAGTATTAAAGGTATACAGACAAAGATTGGTATTGCAATATGAAATTCTTGCACTGATGTTGCTATATACGTTACAAGTAGTAATAGTATCAGGAAGAAATATGTCCAGTTCGAAAAATTTAACCACTTGTCATCAGCTTTTCTTTTGGTAATATAAAATAAGTATGTAATAAGAAGGAAAATAAGACTTCCTATTCTAAATGTTACAATATCAAAGAAAAAAGCTATAGAGAAAACAGTAATAGCAATTATTGTAATTAAAAAGTATTTGTTTCTAATTTCAGATATTATATCGCTTGCCATCTGTTCATTAGTTAATTTAAGTCTACTTAAATCTTAGGCGGGAAATCAATTGAACTTAACTATGGCGAACGTCCGCTCTTCAAAACATCTTACTGATGAATGCCTATAATCCTGCTGAAGCTGGCAAGACCGCCCTTTCTGGTGACTATGTCGTTCGCCGCCGTGAGAAGCGCCCAGAATGAGACTGACGCAATCGCCATGGGGCCGCCGACGCTGAGCATCTCGGGCAGCACTTCGAGTATGCCCGCGGTCAGGAACGGCGGATACGGGACTATCTCTCCGTGCGCCACGTGTTCCACCATGAGCATCGCCACGGCGCCCCAGAGCATCGCATTGAGCCAGTGTATGTTGAGCCTCTTCGGGAAGAATCTCGCGAGGAGGGTCGTTATTATCCCCAGTCCCATCGGGACAAGAAAGCATGCCATTTCATTTACCTCCGCTTTTCCCCTTTTTTCATCGATATAATTACATAGAGTTCCCACACTATTAATATTGGTATGAGCATCGCGATGCCGAGGACGGTCCCGTTGGTTATCATACCTTCCGTGGTCATCTCTATGAACTCCCCGCCTTCGTATCCGAGGACGTGGTCGACGAATATCATGACGGACGCGCCCCAGAGCATTAAAGACAGGATTCTGAGCTTGTATTTTTCCGGAGAGAACATCCAGAAAGCGGTAGAGATGACCGCAGCGAGCAGAGTCGTTATGAGCCACATAAGCACCAATAGGAAATATTGCCCCGTATCATTAATAAGCTTTTTCTTCAAATTCAGTCTATGAACGTTCTGATGGAGATAGGGAAGAATGATAAGATCAGGCAGCATTAAGCTTTTTCTTTACGTAATCCCTGCCAACAAAATTTGATGAAAAGCATATATCCTTGGCACCTTCTATAGCCTTTCTGTAAAAAGTGTTTATGTACCCAGGGTTTCTAGTAGCCGTCTGATATGGCCCGGAAAGCTCTTTGTTCTCAATGACTTCGTGTGTAAGACGGCCATCTTCATCCCTTTTCGCTTCATATATATAGAATCCTTCTTCGCCGCCGGTTTCCATAAAGCATGACGTGATGTAGTGGAATGTGCCGCAATTCTTTATTTCAATATAATCCCTGAATGCCTTTTGCGGAGACTTGTCGATTTTTTCTATTATCCCCTTCTTTTCATTATGTATATCTTCGATTGTTGAAGCAATGCAATCAAGGTCTATCGACCCCGACCTGATTGCTTTTTCATGACAATCCGCCATAAATTCGAACTTCTTAGAAAATCTGGGATCGTCAGGACCATCCGGAATAAGTTCTGACTTATTGTATACAATCAAATTGGAGGCATGCTCCTTATTGCCCAAAGTCTCTCTCATAATGTAAACTTAATAGATATTTTTATAAGCCAATAGCAGGCTCAATTCTTATAACCGTTTGCGAACTATAGTGTATGGCAAGGTACATCCTCATGGGCATAGGGAACGAGGTTAACGGGGACGACGCCGTAGGTGTTATGATAGCGAAGAAGTTCAGTAAGCCCGGATGGAAAAGCATAAACTGCGAGACCGTCCCGGAGAACTTCTTGGGCGTGGTCCGGCGGGAGAAACCGGAACTCCTTGTCCTTGTGGACGCAACCGACATGGGCCTCGCGCCGGGAGAGATACGGATAATACCCAAGAGAAGGCTCAACTCCGAGGCGGACGGCACCCACAGCATGTCCCTCCGCTTCCTTGTGAACGAACTGGAGAAACACGCGGGGAAAACCTTGTTCATAGGCATACAGCCGAAGAGCATGGAAATAGGCGAAACCATTTCCGAAGAAGTCCTGAAGGCAGCGGAAAGTCTCATGAGGATCATGAAGGATTCCGGAACCGGCGGCATAAAGACCCTGTAGTGTCACTCCGGCCTGATGAGTATCTATCTTCTGCCCCTGAAGCGCGGCCTCGGGCCCGAACCGCGTCCGCCCCTGCTTCCGTATCGTGGCCTTCCTGGACGGGAGCCGAAAGACCTGCGGCGCTGCGGGCGCTCGAACGGGACTCTCTTGAAGTACGGCATGGGCGCCTGGACTATGTCCAGTTCCTCCTCTCGGTTTATCCGCCTGAAGCTGTCATGGTCCCTGTTGGTCAGCAGCGTGACCGCGGTACCATTCTCTCCGGCCCTCGCAGTCCTTCCTATCCTGTGTATGTATTCCTTCCCCGTGTTGGGGACGTCGTAGTTGTAAATGTGCGTCACGTTCTTGATGTCAAGGCCCCTCGCGGCCACGTCGGTCGCAACGAGCACGTCCGTCTTCTCGTTCTTCAGCATCCCCAGGGACTCCTCCCTCATGTTCTGCGACATGCCGCCGTGTATCTCCTGCGCGTCTATACCCTGCTTCCTGAGGTTCTTCGCGACCAGCGATGTCTCATCCTTGGTGCCGCAGAAAACTATCGCGAGGCCTGGCGTTGCATTCCTGAGGAGGTGCACGAGCAGCGGGAACTTGTCCCCCTGGTAGTGTATGTCGTAATAGTACTGCCTGAGCTTCTTGGCGTCCACCTGGGAGCGCGTGTATATTATGACGGGATTCCTGAGGTGCCGTTTCATTATGTCCTCGATCTCGAAGGATACGGTGGCGCTGAACATGAGCGTCTGCCTGTCTCTCGGTACCTGCCTTATTATCCTCTCGACGTCGTCTATGAATCCCATATCGAGCATGCGGTCGGTCTCGTCGAGCACCAGGAATCTCACGTCCCTGAAGGAAATCGTGCCCCTCGAGAGATGGTCCAGTATCCTTCCCGGCGTGCCGACGACCACGTCCGCTGTCCTTATGTTGTTTATCTGCGGCTCTATGCCGACCCCGCCGTAGACGCTTATGGCCTTTGCGCCGACGGCTTTCCCGAAATCCCTGAAGACGTCGGTCACCTGCACGCAAAGCTCCCTCGTCGGCGTCAGCACGAGTGCCTGGAGGCCCTTTCCCGGGGTCATCTTTTCCAGGATGGGCAGGGCGAACGCTATGGTCTTCCCGGACCCCGTCTCGGCCTGGCCCACGACGTCCTTCCCTTCCAGTATGAGGGGCATGGTCCTTTGCTGTATGTACGTAAGGTCCTCGAAGCCCATCCTCGAAGCCGTCTCGGAAAAACTGCTTTTTATTCTGAGGTCGCTGAATTTCATTTTCTCACCTGACTAATATAGAACAAGCATCATACTTAAGATACTATCTCCAGAAGCTTCACCTTGAATACAAGTGTCTTTCCCGCGAGCGGATGGTTCATGTCGACCCACGCGCCCTTCTTGTCGACCCTGACGACCCTTACCTTGAGATTTATTCCGTTTGGCATCGAAAGATCGAGTTCCAGGCCGGGCTTTATCTTCACCCCTTTCGGGAACTGGTCTTTCGGGACGAGCTTGACGAGCTGGTCCATCCTCTCGCCGTATGCCTCTCCGGGCTTTATGGTCACGGTCTTGGTATCCCCGACGGACATCCCCTCGACTGCCTTGTCGAATCCCGGTATCATCTGGCCTGCGCCCACCTTGAACTCCAGCGGCTTCCCGCCGTGCTTCTCGGTGCTGTCGAAAACGCTGCCGTCTTCCAGCTTCCCCTCGTATTCGACCCTTATAGTGTCACCTTTTTCCGCTTTCATCAAATCACTACATAATATTTTGGTATAATCATATAAAAGTGGACATAAATGTTTACCTGAGACCTCCTTTCCTGAAGAGCTCGTGAACTGCTGCCGTACCAAAACCCCTTAACATAGTCAGGGGCCTTTTCTTGACCGCGCCCATGCCGCGCGTGCAGCCGTAATAGCATGGAGTCCTGGTGTAACAGAGCATTATCGGACACTGCATTTTCTGCTTGATACCCTTCCATTCCCTGTTTATATCATTCTTTCTGAGATCGAAGAATGCAGGCAGCTCAATGCAGGGGCTGAGCCCGCCTTCGGAGTTTATCCTCAGTGAGTTTACAAACGCGTCGCAGGGCCCCGTATTCTCGCCTCTCAGATACATTATGTTCCCATCGATGAACGCGGAATGCAGTGGCGAAATGCCGTTCCTGGCCTTTTCCATCTCCTTTATGACGTCCTCGATGTTACCCTTCTTCGGGAGCTCCAGCTCCCTCTCGGAGGCCGATGCATAATTCCTGGTGTCATTGTAGCTGTTGAACGTGAAGACCAGGCCGGTATTCTGCACGAATCGGCGCAATCCGTCCAGTTCCCTGTAGTTTATGCCGGTTATCGTGGCGTGCACGCCTCCTTTCAGGCCCCTGTATTTTGCAAGTTTCCTGATGTTTTCCACGACTGTATCGAGCTTGTCGACGCCGCGTATCCTCTTGTATTTCTTCCTGTCCAGCGTATCCAGGCTTACAGTTACTGTTATCCTTCCACGGGTGTTCAGCCTGTCCAGCCTTTTCAGTGCATTTTCATTGAGCAGTATTCCATTGGTAATGACGTTTATGTCAAAATCCAGTTCATTCAGAATCCCTGTAATCTCGAAGAATTCCTTCTTCACGAGAGGCTCACCCCCCTGGAGGAATATCGTGTGGATACCGAACCTCTTCAGGTCAGTGAATACCTTCCTGACGTCATCAAGGGTCATCTCCTTCTCGCGGCGCTTCCAGATGCTGCACATGGCACAGCGGGAGTTACATCTGGTCGTTACGTCGTAAACGCAGAGCGTCGGCCTTCCCATGAGCAGATTCAGAAGACTCTTCCACATAGTATCAAGTATTGCGCATGTGTATTTAATCTTTCTTGTAGTCCGCAAGGAGGAACTCGTTCGTGAACGTCAGGCATTTGACGGGGCATACGTTGACGCACTCCCCGCAGAACGTGCACCTGAACAGGTGGTACGATATCTTCCTCTCCTTGGGGTCGAAAACCACGGCGTTGGCCGGGCACACGCGCACGCACATCTGGCATCCTATGCACTTCTTCCTGTCATATGCTATCTTCCCGCGGAAGCCCTCCGGAGTCGGCACTGGGGGGTTGAGCTTCGCTTTTCCGGACTTGACGTCCTTCAGCAGGGCGTTCACTGACTTGGGCGCGTGCTTCGCGGGGAACTGGTTGGTGAAAGCCCTCCTGAACAGCTGCTTCAAAAGCTCTAGTTGCATCGTAAGCATGTCACATCACCCTCAGCAGTATGTCAACCCCCACCAGCAGAAGCCCCAGAAGCGCCACAAGGGTTGTGTAGCCCCAGTACACCTTCACGACCTGCGTGATCCTGAAGCGCGCAACCGCAACCCTGATGAACGTCGAGCTCAGGAATACCACGACAAAAAGCTTTAGTAGGAAAAACAAAACGTTCAGAACAATTGCTATCTCCGGGAGGAGTGCCATTCCCGTCAACTGATATACCGTGAACGGAAGGAAGAGCGCTATCACCAGCGAGCCCAGTACAACCATCTTAACGGCGCTCGCGAGGTAGAACAAAGCGAGGTTCCTTCCGGAATATTCCACCAGAAGCCCGCCCGCTATTTCCGTTTCCGCCTCTGCCGCGTCCACGGGAATCGCACCAAGTTCTCCCGTCGTGACGAATATTAGCGTCACCAGAAGCATGAGGAGACCCAGTGTGCCTACCGGCCCGACAAGAGTCCATACGTTTATCAGTGAAATGGCGCCTATGTCGAACGCCAGCGCCGTGTTTCCCGCCATGGACATCAGCCATGCCATGGCTATGACGGCTATAGCGAGAGGGAATTCATAGCTGAGCATCGCGACCATCTCCCTCTGGGCCCCCACAGTCGCGTACGGTGAGCTCGATGCAAAGCCGCCGATGACGAGCGCGAGCGAAGGGAATATAAGCAGGTAGAGAACCACTACGAGGTCGCCGTAGCCACCCAGAAGGGATATTCCAAAAAACGGAACGTACATCAGCAGCACAAGCGAGCTTGCCAGGGCAACGACGGGCATGAGGCCGAAAATCCAGGCGACGGCATTCTCCGGGACTATGCTCTCTTTCATGAGAAGCTTCTTTACGTCCCTAAAGGGCTGCCTTATGGGCGGTCCTATCCTTGCCTGCATCCTCGCCGCCAGCCTCCTGTCTATCCCCTTGTAAACAAGCCCGATGATTATGCCCGCGCCTGCGAATCCCGGGACCAGCATGAGGACCAAAAGGAGTTCAATCATAGTCCCAGCCTCCTTCTGGTTTCCCTGGTCTTCTGGACTGACAGCCTGTGAAGCTGCTCCTTCGTGTACATGATTGTGTTCATGTCGGCCTTCACCACCCTGTTGGTGCACGACATGCACGGGTCGGTCGAGGCCGCGACTATCGGTATGTCGGCTATCTGCTCCCCCATGAGCATCGGCACCCAGGCCAGCAGGTTGTTGTATGTGGGAGCCCTCACCTTCCATGAATACGGATGCTCCTCACCGGTCATCCTGACATAGTGTATGACCTCGCCTCTCGGCGCCTCGTGACGTCCGATGCCCTCACCGTGGACGCCCCTGAGTTCCGCAAGCAGCTTGGGTATCTTCTCCTCATAGACTATCTTCCCCTCGGGCATCTGCTTCAGGCATGCCCTGATTATCTCAGCCGACTGCTTTACCTCCAGAAGCCTTACAATCACGCGGTCATAAACGTCCCCGCGGATTTCGCCCGTCACCAGGTCCGGGGTCATGGGCTCAAGGTCAAGGTCCGGATAGGCAGCGTACGGCTCGTCAACGCGGACATCCTTCCTAACTCCGGACGCCCTCGTGGTCGGGCCCACCGCAGACGTGGCCAGCGCCTCTTCCCTTGTAAGTATGCCGACGTCCCTTGTCCTCGACTTTATGACGGGGTCGTTAAGGAAAATCTTACCCAGCTTGTCGAAGCTGCCGAGGTAGTAGTCCACGGTCTTCTCTATGACCGGGAACTGTTTCGGCGATACGTCCCTCCTGACGCCCCCTATGGTTATGATGGCCTTGGTTATCCTGTTGCCCGTCAGGTATTCTATGGTGTCCAGCACGTTCTCCCTGAGCTTCCAGGTGTAGTGCATCACGGAATCGAAACCGAGCTCATGGGCGGCCACGCCAGCCCACAGCACGTGGGAGTGAATCCTTTCCAGCTCGGCCATGATGGTCCTTATGTATCCCGCCCTCTCAGGCACCTCTATTTTCGCTACGGCCTCCACGGCCTTGGAGAAGGCGAGGCTGTGGCATATATTGCAGATGCCGCATATCCTCTCCGCGAGGTACAGTATCTGCACGGGGTTCCTCCTCGTCCCCGCCCATTCGATGCCCCTGTGGACCTGGCTCAGCTCGAAGTCGACGCCCGTCACCTTCTCGCCGTCTATGGTCATGTTGAACTTCACGGGCTCCTTCAGCGCCGGGTGCACGGGACCGATCGCTATCGAGTACGAAGTATCGCACGCGGATATTTTCCTTGCCATCTAGTTCGTCCTCCTCACGAGCTTTTCCGGACCTTTCTCGTCCCTTCTCCAGGGAAAGACTCCCTTCGGGAAGCTGTCGTCAAGGAAGAGTCTCCTCGAGTCCGGTATGCCCCTGACCTTTATGCCGAGCATCTCCTGCATCTCCCTTTCGGATATGATCGCAGCAGGTATCAGTCTGGTTATGCTGTCAACGACAGGATCCTTCTTCGGCAGGTGTACGCTCATCGTAACTATTATCTCGCCGACCCGTGTAGCATAGTTTACAGTGAAATGGTAATTGACGACTATCTCCTTTCCGAGTTCATAGCCCGAGCATACAGAGAAATGCGGGTCTGGGTACTCTTTGCAAAGATGCGCGACTGCTTTCTTGAGCACCGTCCTGTCGACCTCGAACCACACGCGCTTGAGGTGATTCGTGTGCTTCATCTTGTGCGGTATCTTCTCTACCCTGCCCTTCTTCACCTTGTTCCCGAACTTCTTCTTGAACGAGTGCAGCACGCTTTCCGGCGTCATTTCTTCGCCTCCAGGTCCTCGAGCTTCTTCCAGGCCTTCACCACGCCGTCTATTATGGCCTCCGGCCTCGGGGGGCAGCCCGGAACGTAAACGTCCACGGGCACGATCTTGTCTATGGGACCCACTATGTTGTAGGATTCGTAAAAGACCCCGCCCGTGTTCCCGCAGTTGCCGACGACCATGACCACCTTAGGACTAGGCGTCTGCTCGTAGATCCTCTTCAGCTTGGCCTTCATGTCCCTAGTCACAGGCCCCGTCACCAGCAGCACGTCGGCGTGCCTCGGCGTGCCCACGAGCTTTATGCCGAACCTCTCCACGTCGTATCTCGGCGTGAGGGCTGCCACTATCTCTATGTCGCAGCCGTTGCAGTTTTTGACCACAAATCCGCCATTTGGTATAAAGGAATGGGTTTCGTCCACGCTGACATTGTATACCCATTCCGTATCAGAATTCACAGTTTCCACTTCCTTTACGGCATCAAGGTGGAACCTGTCTGATACCATATGCTGAAGTTCTGACAAATCGTCGCAACCGTTCGATTTGAGCGATCTGATGACATTCGCAACCGTTCCCTTCTGCAACCTTCTCTTACATCCCTCTATCAATGACATGTAATTTATCCCTTTCATGTCCGACTGTTTCATTCCGTGCTTCTGTCTTATCCCTTTTATAATCTTCCCGCACTTGAGTGGCGCTTTTTCATGGAATGACTGCTCCTTTTTGCTTTTCCTCAATATTGATCTAGCGGCTTTTATCCTCTTTACCTTTTCAGGATGCCTGAATTCAACTTGGTCGAGGAAGCTTTTGATATCAGACTGGGATGTTATGCCTATTTTGTAAAGCATGCAGTCGGAAAATGAACTCCTGGCTACATGGTTATATATACGTGTCCTTATCCCCAGCCTCTTCAGCAGCAGGCGTATCTGGCCGGCCGTCCTCTTGTTGCTGGTGGTGAAGCATATCCCCAGCCTCTTTCTGCTTCCCTCTCTTGTGAAATGGATTGACCCGTCTCCGTCGAAATATCCGGAAAGGAAAGACGCGATAAGCTTTTTGGAAAGCATGAACATGGGTCTGAAATCCGCATCATTTCCAGTAGTCTTCAACCCTAGCGATTTTGCAATACTCACGAGTACAGGGCTGTATGTGTAAACCTTCTTGACACCGTTCTTCTCCTCTCTCATGAAATTCCCGTCAGTCCATGATTTGCAGCAGAGGATGAAATCCTTTATCAATGCTTCGGATGTGTTAGAGAAGTTCACCTGGTAGCTTGCATGACCCTTGTCATCCTTTATGCGCGTGATCCAGCCGTCCGACGCCACAAGACCCATGATTCTCATGAGATCTGCGTCGGCCTCCCTCTTTTTGACGTCGTACACAAAGTTTTTTCCGGATATCCTGATAATTGACCCGGTTACCTTCTCCCATTCCATACCTAGAGATACGGAAATCTTACTCAATTCAGCGATGGTCAGCGGTCTTTGTGTCGAACCGAGCCTTATTCTGTCTATCCCAAGCTTCCTCGAGGCCGCTGCAAGCGTGCCGAATTCAGCCGTGAGTTTGCTTTTCATTGAGGATCTCATACCTTCCGGGACTGCGGCAACGTAAGTATCGGGAATCATCTCCATGAGAGAAGGAACGTGCTCGTCTATCTCAATCGACGATGGTGAATAAAGATGGTCCCCTGCCTTCAAATCCTTTGCCTCTACCCATTCAGCGCCTTCTGGTCCATCCACAAGTACCTTGTGGTCCGGCGTCATCCTAAGCGATTCGCCTGAGAGCGTCTTTACGATGACGAATTTTTCCGGCGATTTGAACCTGTGCACCTGAAGTACATCCTTGAATGTGGGTGAATGAGAATTCCAGGACAGCACTTTGTACTTCCTTGGTACCGTGATATTGTCAATTCCGGGGTCTGTCAGGCAGCTATCGACGAATTCCCCTATACCTGTAATTGTTCCGTCCCCCAATATGATTTCGGATTCCGGCGGAAGGCAGCTCCCCGTGTTCACGTGGAATACCCACAATGACCTGTTCAGGTTCTCTATGCCCATAACATACCTCCGAGCAGCACTGCTGCTATTATCACCACCAGCAGCACGAACGAGTAGACGTAATCGTTCACGATGCCCGTGTGGAACCTCATTACGAACCTGTAATACCTTTTCATGGCCTCGGAGAAGCCCCAGTAGAGGTTCTCTGACCGGATATTGCTTTCAGGCGGTCTGTTGCCCGAGAAGAAGGGAACCGTCTGCTCGGTGCCCTTCTTGTACTTCTTGGTCCCCGTGGACCTTATTATGTACACCACTATAAGTATGACCACGGCGGCCATGAGGAAAGCGAGCGGGCTCCACAGGCCGGATGCTGTTCTGAACATTATGTCTATCATAGTATCCCTCCTATGTAGGCCGGCGTGTTGATGAGCGCTTCGACCGCCGGCGTGACCACGAGCTCAAGCGCGAGGTTCGGGAACAGCCCGAACAGGAATATGAAGAATGCAAGTATGCACATGGTGAAAGCCATGCTG
>CAZSYZ010000021.1:0-18821 GCA_964611445.1 uncultured archaeon
TGCCGTCCGTTACGACCATGTACACCAATCCCGGCCTGTACTGGGAGAGCGCGAAGGTCAGCAGCCATCCCCTTGCAGAGATAACGCTGACGAACACCGGAATGACGGAGGCTCTGAACATGAGGATAGGCACGAAGCTCGGCGATTACGGAGTATGGGAGTACGATGACGTGGGGGACATAATGCCGGGCGGGAAGGTGAGCCTTTCCTACAACACGCAGCCGGGCTACGGCATACTCAACATAACGCAGCCCACCAGCATCACGGTTTCAGTGACACTTTCGTACGACAACATGGAGGGAGAGACCCAGACGGAGAAATCGACCTTCACTATAGAAGTCAGGGGAAGGGAATACGTCGACTGGTCGCACCCGGAATTCATCGCAGGGTGGGTCACCGACAAGGACCCCAGGATAAGGGAGTTCGCGGCCAAGGCGTCGAAGGGCCTCGCTCCGAGCCAGGTGCCGGGGGACTCGCTGAAGGCGGCCAAGAAGCTGTGGGACCAGGTGGGCGCATACGGCGTACGCTACATAAGTGACCCGCGCGGCATGGAATACGCCATATTCCCGTCCGAGACGCTGCAGTCCAAGGCGGGCGACTGCGAGGATCTGTCCATACTCTTCGCGACCCTTCTGAAGTCCGTGGGCGTCAGCAACGTCAGGCTGGTGCTCCTCACGAGCCACGCGATGGTGGGCTTCTCCGATTCAGGCAACTTCTACGTCCTCGAGACCACCATGCTGGGGGAGGACTTTTCTGACGCGCTGAGCCAGGGCGCGTCCAACTACGACATCGCCCGCACGAAGCGCCTGGTGGCGCTCGACTACGATTACATATCCCCGCCATCCATGACAGAGGAATCGTCGGGACTCGAGATACCGGACATAGTCTTGGCCGACACCGACTGGGACATCGTCTCGAGCGAGTGCGTCAGCGAGTTCCTCGGCACGTGTCACCAGTACGAATGCACGGGCAGGTGCACGTTCGAGTTCGAGAACCAGGGGGAGGGGACCGGGGGCAAGTGCGGGACGTTCTACATACTGGCCTCAGAGACCACGTACCTCGAGAAGAAGGAGAAGTGCATCGAGGTCACGGACGAGTACGATTACGAGCTCGATGGCGACTGGTACGATACCGACCCCGCCTGCGGGACCTACGACTTCTCATGCGCGTTCATCGAGGGATGAAGCCCGAGGATTGGAGGCACCTCACCTCACACCAGAAACTGATAAGTGCGGCCTGTTTCGAAATCCAGGACTGCTATGCCGTCATCCGACATCCATGGTATGAAGCATTCGCCGAATCCGTTCTTCCGGGCGTAGTATGAAGGGAAGCTGTTCGCCAGCATTTCCGGGGAAATCATCAGCAGGGCTTCGTTTTCGTCTCTTATACCATCGATAACAGACGCGATCCTTTCGAACTCGGGCATGAGCAGGCGTTCCACGTCCTCGTTCAGCTTCCTTAGCAGCCTTTCGTCAGGAAGCGTCCTATAAACGCTTTTGACATTGACCTCTTTCTCCATGAAATCCGCGGTCCTATGGTAAAGCCCAGTGGCAGGGATGATTATTCCGGTCTGCATGCCTCCCAGTTCAGACGATATGGCATACCTCCGGCTGCCAATATTCTTCAGGCTGTACCCGTTTTCCGAGAAGTTCCCCTTGTAGTCGGAAATTCCCGCCAGCGTGACTATCATCTTTTTCATAAGTCATAGACACTGGATACGATCCTTTATAAAGGGGTCGGAATACCCTCGCACACTGCGCACCTGGCATTTCTTCAAGTACCAGATGATAAAGGGTCTCATCAGGGAGTTCGAGCTGTAAGACTCAGTATTTTCTATTGAGCCCCCTCTCGATTTCAGCATCGAATTTGGTTTTCAGTTCTTCCCCGGACACTACATTGTCCTTCGGATCGACGTCGATATCATCAATCAAGGACAGGGAGGGGGTAATTTTGGAAGTGTCGGCAAAGATGTTTAGAATGTATCTCACCTTCTTTCCTGAAGAATCGATTATGTAAGAACTATTCTTGTCATCAGAAAGGCCCACCCATATGTTATCATCAGCCATTCCCTGAAGAAGCTTGAGGCTGTCTATCTGGCTTTTTCTGACCGTATACCTGCCAATCTTTATTTCAGGATTTTCCTGCGTACTTTGCACACTTAATGCTATGGTGCCTAAGGTAACCAGATAAAGTATATACCTTCCGACCATCGTATTGCGGAAGTAATTCAGCATAATATCTAGTTACGGGGACAAGTTTTTTAAGCGTAATCGGACATTCCCTTGTCTTCACCCGAAACTGTTGCCTGACACCTCGACGTTCTCCCAGCTTTCCGTCAGGTTTTCCAGATGCTGCTCGTCGGCGATGTCGTCAAAGCTGTTGCCGCTGACCAGTATCTTCACGGGATTGTCCCCTATCTCGAACGTTTCGGGTACGCTCGTGGTGTGGCCTATGCCCATGTTCGGGCCCACGAGTTCGTATCTTATGGCAGGGGGCGCTATGCCGGTGAAGGTGTTTCCGCTTATCTCGACGTTCACGTTATCGGCGAGCGCGATGCCCTGCGAATGATTTTCGGTGTCGAGCGTGAATCCTTTGTAATGCCACGGCCCGCCGGTGTCATCCGACCCTATGAACGTGTTGTAGCGGATGACGGCATAGGCGTTCTCCTGCAACTGGGCCATCTGGGAACTGTCCCTTATTATGTTGTTCTCGAATCTCACGGGATTCCCGGTTTCCTGGTTATGATTGTTGAATACCAGGGCGACCCTCGTGTGGCTTATGTTGTTGTGTCTTATTACAGGGTCCGCCTTGTGCGTGTCGAACGCCTCGTGCCCTATGTCGTCCAGCACGTTATGTTCGAACACGGGCGAGCCCATGAATGCGTGGAGCCCTCCCCAGAACGTGTGCCTTATCTCGCAGTACGAGACGTTCAGGTCGTCGGTCCCGTAGGCTCCGGGGCCGAAGTGAGTATACTCGATTATGCAGTGCTCCAGCAGGCCCGAGCTGCCGGGATGGAACGTCATCCCGTCCCAGTCAGTATTGTACGGTTCATCCGCGTCAGAAGTGAATATGATCCTTTCCTCCGGCGTCCCGACCGCTTCCAGCCTCCCGTGCACGCTGAAGTGGACGTGGGTCCGCGCGTACTCGTCGGAAGACGTGGGATCGTATCTTGTCAGCTCGTCGATTATGTGCCCGGAATCGCCGCTTCCCCTGTCGTCGCGGTTCGCGGTGAAGATCACCTTCGTTCCCGGCGTTATGGAGAGCGTCACGCCTTCCCCGACGTCAAAGTCGCCGGTTATCAGCATGGTCCCAGACCAGGTCTCGTTCCTCTCTATGATGCCGCTCCTGTTTTCATTCGAAACGAAGACCGTCCCAGGCGCTTCCGGGACCCCTTGCTGATTGACGCACCCGCCTGTCAGCAGGAGGAGAATGACCGCAAGCGGGAACGCCGGTAAATCAGGAAGGCCCATGAATATAATTTGTCATATCCCGTTAAAAGCGTACCCGACTGCATTCCCGGATTCTTTTCCTGATGAGGTTAAAATCAAACAAGGTCGAGCGAGACCACGGCCCCGCTTTCGGGAGCGCCTTCTCCGGCTAACGCGTACTGCGGTTCGGTTCTCCTGTGAGCGAAGAGGGTCCGGGAGCCGACCTTCCTCAGGAGCCGGTTGTCCCTCTCCATCATCCCGGTGATGATCTTCATTTCCTCATGGTCCCCTATTGAGCCGGACAGGATATACCTTTCCGTCAGGTGCTCTATCCTTCTCACCGCGCCTTCCCCGAGCGCGGCATAGACATCGGAATCGCTGACTTGGCCCGATCCTATCGCCTCGCCGAAGGCCTCCAGCATGGCATCATTGTAGTAGCCGAGCCTTGCGTTCTCCAGGTAATGCGACGCATTCCCACTGGATATGTCGTTCAGCATCCTCGTCTTGTAGCCGAACAGCCTCCAGTCATCCATTCCCGTCACCACATCAGTCACAACTGTTAAACTCTAGGCGGGCGGACGCATTTATAGCTTGCTTCCGTTATTTTTGTGAAAACAGCAAAAAATGGCAGTATTATTGCATAAAAACAAAGAATCTGGAACTGACACCAGAATTTAAGGCTTTCCCACCATACGAAAAGATATACTAGACGTATGTAGTCACCTAAGACAGGGTACAAACTGAAGTTAATATTTATTAATGCGATACCAAATTAGAAATATGAAAGCAAGACTAGAGTTAGAGATACCCCAAGATGTAATAAAGCATGCCAAAGAAAGCGGTATCTCCATAGAGGAATTCAGAAAGTCACTAGAGATATTCGGAACCATGCAGCTGGCATCGGAGACCAGCAGGCTTGACAATAGAAGGGCCAGTTTGATTTCTGAGAGGATTAAGGCGAGCTCATGGAAGAAACTGTCAAAAAGCCTAAATCTATAGTATTAGATACCAATATTCTCATATCATCCTTGGTAAAACAGGAAGGCTACACGCAAGCACTGCTTTCAATAATACTTGCCCAGAAAAGCATAAGGGTTACAGTACCTAGATCGATAAAAAGCGAAATAGAATCACATAGGCATGAAATATCTAGGAAGTCCGGTCTCCCGCTAAGCGTTCTGAAAGGCGTAATCGATAAGATGTTCGTAAACATAGAGACATTTGACGAAAAGACGTTTGTCGGAGAAATCAGGGAAGCCCTGAAGCTGGTTTCTGATGAGGCTGATGCACCTTTTGCAGGACTCGCAATCAAGCTGAGACCATCGATAATACTCACCTATAACAAGAAGCACTTCAAAGAGGAATATCTCTCCATGCGGGACGTGAGGGTCTTCAAGCCAGGCGAGCTTGCCGATTATCTGGACATGGTAATCAACTTTGACAGGAAAGTCAAAAGAAGGGGCGGGATATTGAAGCTGATAAGCAGGCTTTATCTCCTTAAAGGCCTGGCAGGGTGACGCTCTAACTCTTCCCGGCTACCACATCCCTAAAGCCTAAGAAGACCGATATATTTATAAACTATAACTAACTATAGTTCATTATGGCAACGACAATTCAAATCTCAAAAAATCTCCGGGAAGAGTTGATGGAACGTAAGCTTTTCGACAGCGAAACCTATGAAGAGGTGATATGGGATATGATAGAAGATATAAGCGAGCTTTCGGAAGAGACAAAAAGAGCAATAAAGGTTTCTGAAAGGGATATCAAAGAAGGAAAAACCGTATCATTAGAGGAAGTTAAGAAGAACCTGGGTATGTAAATGTTCTCAATCAGATTCTCAAGGTCAGCTGAGAAGCAGCTTTACAAACTGGAAAAAACCATGCAGAAGAGGATTGTCCGTGTTCTCGAGAGGCTGCGTTTCAGGCCTTTCGATTATGTCAAGAAGCTCGCAGGGAGCCCCTATTACAGGCTCAAAGTCGGCGAATACAGGATTATCCTCGACATAAAGGGAGATGAGTTCATCATAATGGTCATATACACGGGTCATAGAAAAAGTGTTTACAAGCGATTTGCCGAGAATTAAAGTGACGCTATAACTATTCTGTAACGTTTTTGGAAAATGTCACCTCTTGGTATCGATTACAAAGCTAGCAAAATGAACTGTCGACGAAAACAAAGATTTCCAAGCGTGGCCCTCGACACTTCTCCTCATATAAGCGGACATTACATTCATTCAGCGATGAAAGCATCCTTCCAGGCAGAAAACCGTCAGTCTACCCACCGTACCTTCCCTCTCACATATGCGACGTTCGTTGCATTTTGGACAGAGTCTTGCGGTAAGCTCTTCTTTGCTTATATTAAGAGTTCCGGCATCTTCATGGAGCTTATGCAGAAGCTTGAGATATTTGCCTTCAGCTATCCGCGGTATCTCGTCTTTATGATCCAAACCTGACCATTCATAGAGCCTTTTCCCGCCTTTAGACGAGTTGCATCCCTTGCACACCTTTATGGCATTGTCCGGCGTGTCAGGTCCTCCGCAGGACTTTGGCAGTATGTGCTCTACCGTGAGATGCTCTTTCATTCCGCAGTATATGCATTCATTCGGCTTCTCATACTCCTTTAGCCATTCCCGTATTGAAGTGGACCATGAGATTTTTCCACTTCTCAACTCCATGAATTTTGACATGATGAATCCGTAATTTTTCTTCCCGAATTTCGCTGACTGGGATATGATTTTCGCATACTGCCAGAATATCTCGTCTTCGATTGTCTTCACGATTGGAGGAGGCATATTTCAACTTTGGTTTGACAGCGTTAAAAACCTATGTTTAAAGTGATTTTTTAAAGCGTGAATACAATTCTGGAACAATGAACAAGAAGTCCAGAAAAGTGGTTAGAACAGACCAGAAAAGTGCTGCTGAGAAGGAGAAAAAGATAATTGAAGATGGAAGAAGATCAATGAAAGAGTTCGATATGGCCTGGAGCGAATTCTTCAAGAGCAAGCCGCAGCCCAGGAACGACGACGAAGACAGGAAGCAACAGGAGGAATTCTGCGACTGGTACAACAACGTGAGGAAACAGAGCGACACGGGCAGGACGCCCAGAGAGATGGGAAAGAGGATTATTGAGCTCGGCTGGGACGATGGGGGTGAATCCGGCTATCCTGCCACGAGAACGTGCCCGGAATGCGAGAACTTCGGTCTGGATGTCAGCGCAGAAGATGTGAACAGGTATGTATGTAAGATATGCGGTTCCGTGTGGCAGAGGCTGAAGCCCGTTAATGACGGCACCGGAAAGATGATAAACACACCCGATAAACTCAAGAAGCTGCTGGACTTCCACCATGATTGCAAATAAGAGCGAATGATGAATAAGTGCATGGCTGTTACGTAAAACGACTGGATTAGGTTTAAACATCGTTTTTAAACTGAAAAATGAAAAATCTGGATTATGAACTTCTTTTCACCAAAAGAGGAGTCAAAGGAAGAAAAAATACTTACGGTCAGCCAGATAACAGACCATATAAAAAGCAGGCTAGAAAGCGATGAGGTCTTGAACAACGTCTGGGTCGAAGGTGAGATTTCCAACTTTCACCACCATACATCGGGGCATATGTACTTTTCCCTAAAAGACGAGGTCAGTATCCTAAGATGTGCGATGTTCAGGGCCAAAAACGCCTCACTGGACTTCAAACCAGAAGATGGCATCAAGGTAAATGTACTGGGTTCTATAGACGTCTATAAAGAAAGAGGGGCATACAGTCTTATTATCGAACAGATGTTTCCTGCCGGAAGAGGATCGTTATTTCTGAAATTCCAGAAACTGAAGAAAAAACTGGAAAAGGAAGGCCTCTTTGAAGAAAGGCACAAAAAGCCATTGCCTGAATTTCCGCAGAAAATAGGCATCGCGGCGTCTGAAAGCGGAAAGGCTGTCAGGGATATCATCAAGACAATTAAAAAAAGATTCCATGACGTTACCATCATATTGTCCCATACAATAGTTCAGGGCGAGGGGGCCGCTGAAAGCATCGTGAACAGCGTTCACATTCTTAACAAGTATCCCGGGATTGATGTCATAATAATCTCACGCGGGGGAGGTTCGTTCGAGGACCTGTGGCCATTCAACGAAGAGATTGTCGCAAGAGCCATATTCGAGTCCAGAGTTCCGATAATATCAGCAGTCGGCCACGAACCGGACGTTTCAATTTCCGATTACGTCGCGGATAAATGTGCTGCTACGCCGACGGCTGCGGGACAACTGGTCGTGCCGGACAAGGACGAACTGCTCCAATATCTGGAAAACGTAAAATACACGGCAATTACTTCGGTGACAAGAAGGACAAAAAACAAAAGAACAGAACTTACCAGCATGCTTTCTTCAAGGGTTTTCAGGAAACCATACGACAGAATCAACAATTGCATTCAGATACTGGATGACAAAATGAACATGGTCGACATCACCTTTTCGCACAGGGTACAGAATTTTCGAAATGTTCTGACGGGCATCGAAGGCAAGCTCATTGCTCTGAATCCCAGAGCCGTTCTGGAAAGGGGGTACAGCATCGTTATGAAAGGAGAGAAGGTAGTCAAAGACTCCAAAGAGACAAGGATTTCAGACACCCTCGATGTCACGCTTCACAAAGGCGGACTTTCATGTAAAGTTGAGAAAATAAAAAACGGAGGTGATTGATTTGGCTGAAAAATTTTCGTTTGAGAAAGGAATTAAGGACCTTTCGGACATCGTCAAGGAACTGGAAGGCGAGGAAGTCTCACTGGAAAAGTCGATAGAAAGGTTCGAGGAAGGCATGAAAATATCAAAGAAGTGCCAGGATATACTGGAAAAGGCCGAACTGAGAATAAAGAAAGTCGTCGAGGAAAACGGCAAAATCGTGGAAACAGATGTATATCAAGGAAACTAAAGGAGGAGGTATTTGAAATGAAAATATTCGAAATATGGAGACGCGTTAACCGATATTTTGTACTGAAATGTCCATATTGCAAACATGTCTTCAGATGGGATGCGACAAGACTGAAAGTTTTCGAAAAGGATGTGAAAAATGTTACATGCCATAAATGTAACGAAAAAGTTCCGATCGAGGCGAACTGCCTTGACAACGACCCACTCGATATCGTTTTAGACGGATATCTATTACGAAAGGAAATCGTTAACGGAAAAGAAGTCAAAGAAGAAAATCCTCTAAAAAGTGGGAGTACAACCAATCTAGATTTTACATCTGCAGCCGAACTTTGAATTCGAAGAGAAAAGAAATCTATGTTTAAACATCTCTTTATTAGAAGCTTGACCAAAAACTAAACTATGGCAGAGATGCTCCTCTACATCTTTCTTGCCGGTTTTCTGGGAGGCATAATAAGAGGCATCGTCGGCATCACCAAGTACATAACAGCGACCCCATCGAAGAAGAGAAAAGTCAGAAAGGACTGGATGATCCTCAGCCTTCTCAGCTCAGGCGGACTCGGCCTCATGGCCGGGGTCTTCATAGCCGAGGACATCAAGTTCGCCTTGGTAGCAGGATATGCGGGGACGGACTTCCTTGAGAACCTGTTCAAGATAAAGATGAAGAAGGTAAACTGGGACTAGGAGGCTTGCATGTCAAGGATCCTCTGCGTCCCTCTCATAGCATTCTTAATTCTAGTTATACCGTTCCAAGCTGCAGCCCAAGAGATAACATCTGTGCAGTCCACAGGCATGTGCCAGGACTTCGAGGTAACGGTCACGGCCGCCAACCTCACGGAAGGCTGCTGGGACGTCAAGCTGGACATCCCAGGCGAGATAAATGCGGGCAGCGAAAGCGAAGAAGACTGGACCTCGACATTCTACTATAAGGACCGTGCCCTCTGCTCTCCGGAAACCGATTCCGCCACGCTTGAGCTCAGGCTCGACAGCAGGGCCTCCGTAGTCAGCGGAACCGCGAAGCTCCGCCTCGACAACAAGGTCATAGAGAAGGACTTCGAGATACAGCAGTCATGCCCCCCTCCAGCAGAGCCGCTCCCGGACTTCCTAATACTCGTCATCGTATTCGGCATCATCGTCTTCTTCGGGTGGCTGATCACGTGGTGGTGGAAGCAGAAATAGTCTAATTTCATTCAAACTGTAATACTATTCGTCAATTAGAGTGCCGACTCTTTTCTTTTTACAATGTACACAGTAATAATGACGTTTTAATGGATTTGTTGGTTCTGTTGTTATATCTATTTTATTTTTTCCACAATAGCCACAAAATCTCGTCGTATCAACTTTCTGACCAAGTGCGTTTTCCCTAACTCTTTTTTCTATTTTATCTTTCTCTCTCATGCTAGCATTCTCACATTTTTTATCGCATGAAAAACATAACTTTACTAGGTATTTTGATTCTCTACCACATGTTGGACACTTTCCGATGGAGTCTTTCCGCTGCACTTTTCTCAAAAGACTTCCTATTACTTGAAATGGCTTTGTAATATCTTCCATAATTTGTCACTTAGATGCCGTTTTTAATATAAACAAAATTACTACGATCGCTATTATGAGCCCGGCAGCGAATATGTAACCGTTGCCGCTTCCATGGAAATCCGCTACATAATTACCAACAGTATTGAGTGTAATTCCACTGAATAGTAGAACTGCTATTATTCCCACAATTATGCCCGCCATTGAAGTTGTGTTAATCGTAGGGTTTACTAATCCCAACATACAGACCTCCTTATTTTGATGCTATATCTATAGAATAGGGGTTTATAAATTTAACTATTAAAGTTACATAAGTTTATTTTTAACTAAATAAGTAACATTTATAAGTAACATGTGTTAATTATTATTATGAAGAAAGTGATGATTGCTACTTTTGGTATATCCCCTGGGGGAATAAAAGCTGCGATAAAACAGAATGGCTGTGAGAAATTAATTCTTATTTATTCAGAAAAAATGACCGAAGAAGCGAGTCAAGAACTTAGAAAAATAGAAGAACTAGTTAAGTATTTCGGAATAGAGCTTGTTAAAATTGAAGTCCATCCTTATTCGATAATGGACAATATAACACGAATGAAAGAAATAATCAAGAATGAGAAAGGAAAAGAAATAATTCTCAATGTAACCGGCGGAAGAAAGACCTTATCGCTGGCTGCCACACTTGCCGGTTTTGTTACAAACCCAACGAAAATAGTATATATCCAAGAAGAAAATGACCAGGCTATCGAAATACCCAAATTTACACTAGGGGAAAAGCTTATATCGAACGAAAAAAGGAGAATACTTCTTTCTATTAATAAAAATACCAAATTTGAAGAAATTCAGAATTACGTAAAAAAACAAGACATTGGAGCAAGCAGATATCACAATATAATGAAACATCTGAGAGAGCTTTATTCTTTGGGTCTTATTGAGATAGAAGCAGGAAAACCACAGTCTTACAGTCTTACGCCCAGTGGTGAACTTCTGAGGTGAAGTATGGAAACAACACATAAAATAATAATCGGGGATTGTCTGGTGAAGCTGAAAGAGCTGGATGATGAGTCAGTGGATCTCGTGTTTGCGGATCCTCCTTACAATATGTCCAAGAAGAACGGTCTGGGATGGAAATACAGCAAGCACGTGACAATGCAGGAAGAATGGGACATGTTCGGCAAGGATGAGTTCTTCGAGTTCAATGCCAATTGGATTTCTGAATGTTTCCGTGTACTCAAACATGGAGGAAGCTTGTGGGTTTCAGGCTCTTTCCATAACATCTATCAGTTAGGACACATAATACAGCAGTTCGACCACGTCAAGATAAACAACAGCATAGTGTGGTTCAAACCCAACGCACAGCCGAATATAACTTGTAGATTCTTTACTGAGAGCACGGAGCATCTCATATGGGCTTCGAAGAATGGAAATGGTAAAAAGTGGACTTTCAACTACGATGCCACAAAGAAATACATTTCGGATAGGCTAAATCCAGAAGGCAAGCAGACGAGGAACGTTTGGGCCATACCCCTCACATCGAGGGACGAGAGATGGGCCGGTTACCATCCCACACAAAAGCCTATCGAACTTCTGAGGAGAATAATACTTTCAACCACTAGAAGAGAAGATACCGTCCTTGACCCATTTTTAGGCTCAGGAACCACTTCTGTCGTCGCAAAGGCTCTGGGAAGAAACTCGATAGGCATAGAGAAGGATGATAAGTGGCTACCTGTTATAGAAAAGAGAATGGGCGAGCCGAACAACGGAACCAAGATAGAATATTTCTTCAGCTACCAGTCTGCGTAGCCGTGGATATTATTGAGTACAAATCTTTGAATTCCAATATTTTCTGAACCACCCTTCTGAACATGTACGCGTCGGGGTAGTTGCTTTTTTCCTGAAGCATCAAGATTTCCATTAGGTGAATTATAAATTCCATTGTAAAAAATCCATGTTCATTGAGACCTGAAAATTTGGTGATAAAACCTCTATCCCTTGACAATTTCAGGTTCTCTATTATTGTACCCATTTCCCTGTTTTTCAATGGCTTAACTTCTTCCCATCTTTTCAGCATTTCCTTAAGAAATTCATTGGTTAGTTCCTCCTCATTTTCCTTTTTTATCAGTATATCGACAGCCCAGTGGATATGACTTGGCTGTCTTTTTTTAGTTCCTGGTATGTTAGTGTCCTGAAATTGCACAAGAATATCGTTCGGACTCAGGCCGCCCTGAAAAGCGTGGATATACACGCCATTTTCGAAGTCTATCTTCATTATTTCCTTATGGAATGTCTTTTCTTTTGTTCTTCTATTGGTCTTGCTTATCGTTATTGTTCCCTCTCTATATACAGCCATATTAAAAACAATATAAGCGTATATAAATATGATGAATATGACTTCGAAGACATGGTCACCTACCTTTTTGAAGTGGGCTGGGGGCAAGACGCAGCTACTTGGTCAATTCACAAAGTTTTTCCCTCCGAGGATAGATAGGTATTTCGAACCCTTTCTCGGCAGCGGAGCCGTGTTTTTCTTCCTCAGGAAATCGCTTTACAACCCGCAGAAAATCATGCTTTCAGATACGAACGAGGAGCTCATAAGAAGCTTCGAGTTTGTGAGAGACAACCCGAAGGAATTGATGAGCCTGTTGAAGAACCACAAAGAGAACCATTCGGAAGACTACTATTACGAAATAAGGGCATTGGAACCTTCCGAACTACCCAAAATAGAGGCTGCTGCTAGGTTCATATATTTGAACAAAACATGCTTCAACGGGCTTTACAGGGTCAATTCGAAAGGCAAATTCAACGTCCCCTTCGGACAATATAAGAACCCAAGAATACTGAACGAAAAGAACCTGAAGCAGGCAAGTGCCTTGTTAAGGGATGTTGAGCTAAAGGTACAGTCCTTCGAAAAGATAACCAGAAGTGTCAAAAAAGGTGACTTCGTTTATTTCGATCCACCTTATATGCCATTATCGGACACGGCAAACTTCACAACATATACGAAAGAGAATTTTCTTGAAAAGGAGCAGAAAAAACTGGCAGAAGTATTTAGGAAGCTAGACAAGAAGGGTGCACTCGTCATGCTGAGCAACAGTAACACAGCATTCATAAGGAACTTATATAAGGACTTCAGGATAGAAGAAGTGAGTGCCGCTAGATTCATAAATTGTGATTCTGAAGGAAGGGGTAAAATAAAAGAACTTGTAATACTTAATTATTAGACGGTGATTATGTGGGCGGAGCACCTAACTACGCGAAGGGAAGGGCAAGACTGCAAAGCTGGGCAAATGCCCAGAGACATTATGAGAGCCAGAACATAATGGTGAAGCCAGGCAAAGGCAGGTACCCGAAATGCCTTAAGATACTACCCTATGAGGAAGAAGGTCTCTGCCCGAAGAAGGAAGACATACCAGAAGACCCTAAGAACGTCCCAAAAGAGTGCAAATGGTGTCCCGAACACCTAGAAAGCCCATTCCACGACCAGTTCGTTCGCCTAGAAAAGATAAGAAGGTTGCAGGCCGCTGGTTTCGACACAAAAATTGTCAGCGAACACAAACGAGTTTGAACTCTCACTTTCGCCTTGGAGGTTCCGGAAATTGGCAATTTTTTAAAAATCTTATTTGCCTATTATAATAGTTGTTTTGTTTTAGATATTTTGTATAGGATGTTATACGATAGATTTTATATGTTATAACTATCACAGTATCTATATGAAAATCCTGGAAATTTTTCGGGAAAGTGAGGAGTCTCAATCCGTAAATACGGACATACATATTCAGAATCAGTGAAATTAAGCTTTATCTGGATACCATTCTATACTCTTATCATGATAGGGCACAAGCTGGCCGTGGAGCACATCCGGAAGCAGAAGAAGATGATAATGCTCACAATCGGACTTCTCATTGTGGCATTCCTGGAGAACTACTACCTGAGCTGCGTGAAGGATTATTCGCCTCTGCAATGCGGGATGTCGTGGATATTCGTATTCCTGGCCGGTGTCGTCGTGTACGTGCTGTGGTGGTATAGGAAGTAGTAATCCGGACATCCGCTTAATCAGAATCCCCAAGGAGGTGCAACGCCTCCGCCGCCTCTCTCGTCGGATTTATCGCAGCCTGGGCATAGCTTCGAGTGCCTTTCTGCAAAGAATTGCTCTCCGCATCGCTGGCATGTGAACATCATATCAAGATCTTTGGTATAGGAGGTTAAAATATTCGGGCTTCGTGTTGTGGTGGTGCAGGAAGTAAACCCGTCTTAATCTTTCTTTACTGTTATGCCTACCTTTTTGTGGCAAAGTTCGTGCTCTTTATCGACCTTCCCGTCATAATCCTTATGCTTTCTGTGCCACTCGTCATGTTCTTTTTGCGTAATGATCATGTTCTTCTTAAGCTTTTTGTTCATAGATTTGCTTTGTATCGTGATTTTAAAAGCTTCGGAGCGAGAATTCTGCCGCCTTTAGGCGGTAGATGAATCGCGACCCTCGACATTTCTAATTCTTCTGAACCAACTAATAAAAGGATGACGCTGCCCGGTTAACAGCACCGGGCAGCTATAAGGTCATCCTCAAGGAGGAAGATAGGCATGAACAACTTTAGCCACAGCTTTGGCGAGTCGACCTACCACCTTTGGTGGATAACCAAATACCGCTATAAAACATTAAGCAAACGCGGACATAAATACTTGTGCAGGGATGTCCTCGCACAGGTAGCACGGAGGCACAGCATCTCGGTGAAAAGCCTTGCAGTCGGTGACGACCACGTGCATCTGGTCGCAACGATACCGCCGACCATGTCGGTGAGCAGGGCATTGCAGCTGCTCAAGGGAGCCTCCGCACATACGCTCTTTAAGTCAATCCCTAACCTTCGCCTCAGGTATCCGCGTGGCCACTTCTGGGGCACGGGCGGTAAGTTCAGGAGCGTCGGTGAGGTCGACGTCCGGACAGTGGTCGATTACGTTGACCGCCAGAACCAGTTGAGCCTGACTGACTTTAATTGAACAGGAATTCCCCGCACTTAAGTGCGGGGATGGACAGAATTTTTAATAAATATCATTGGCATATCATTCTTAATTGAGGTGATGGGAGATATGCCGATAGTGAACATAGAGACATGGCCGCTGGAAGATGAAAGAAAGCCCGTTATAATCAGGAAGATAACGGAAGTCTTCACTGAGATGGGGATACCAGCTCAGGCGGTGACAGTGGTGATCCACGAGACGGAACTGGATAACTGGGGAAGTGCAGGAGAGCAGCATTCTGTCAAGTTCAAGGACCTGAAGAAGTGAGGGCATAGGAAGTAGAAGCGGACATAGCTATTTAAAAAATTAACTGCACTTAAGAATTATCTAATGTTAAGCGAATCTCTGATAAAGCAGTACGGTGGCAAGGGGGCTATCGTGAACTACGTCAAGGACAGCGTACCCAAAATGCCCATACCCAACTATGTTATAAAGGAGTACAAACAGCCTGTCACGGAGATAATCTCTGACTTCAAGTCCATGAAGAAGCCGGTCATAGTAAGGTCCTCCTCGCCGTATGAGTATGAGGATTTCGAAGGCATATTCGAATCACACAAAAACGTCTATACAGAGGATGATTTGAGGTATGCCATAGAAGCTGTGGAAAAGAGTGCCATGAGCGAAAGGGCCCAGCTATATGCTAAACAGAACGGCTTTAAGGTCGGAAAGGAGATGAACGTCATCATACAGGAGCAGTCTGATTCCAGGTACACTGGTGCGATGATGAGGCACCCCAATAATCCTGACAGGATATTCATAACGCGTTTCCTGGGAGAGGGGTCTTCATATAGAAAGCAATATGCAACATTATTCTATGATGGGAAGAATGATAACTGGGAGTCATTTTCATCTCTCGGTATTGGGAAAATCTCCAGGGAAGACGCTATAAGGCTGATAGAAGAGTACAAGAAAACAGAATCGCTTACGGACATAACTGATGACAAGGTGCTCTATGTCGAGTTCGGAGATGAGCCTTTCAGATTCTACCAGGCCAGGCCTTTCAAGAAGAAGGAAACGGCCGATTTCGAAATCAAGACCAAATCAGACCCGGCATCGGAGCTTTACACCGATTTAACTTTCGGCGTAACGCCTGAAGACGGCATAGTCTATCCTGTGTTGAGAAGCCTTGGAGACAATGACGGCCGTACTCTTGCAGATCACATAGCAGCAAGAAGCTATGATATGGAAAAGATTTTCAAAGAACGCGATTATGGTCTCGGGAGGCAACTCTTGAATATCGGTCTTGTTGCAGGCATGACTGGTATGGGAATACAGAAAATTACAGATATGGCAGGCGACGCACTCAAGGCTTGGCACGACTCGGCGGAGCTTGAATTCAACGGAAAACCATACTGTCTTTTGACATCGTGTGCCCATAAGAACACGTACGATACAGACCTTTCAGTGCCAAACATGAGGGGGCTTGTCATAGGGGATGCTAGTAATTTCCTTGTTCATGACCTCATGAGGCTGTTCAAGAAGGCAGATGTGACCCTTGCACGAACATCCAGCCTTCTTTTCCACGATTTCCACGAATTTTACGAAAACACGAAATCGTTCATAGACAAGGTACGGATAAGAAGCAACGGCAGGGAAGCCATTGTTACCAGAGAGTGACCCAACTTCCGAAACATAACATTTAAAAAATGAAGCCCCCGCTGTCATGTTTTGCCCTCAATTCCCTTCCGTTTTCCGGACCTCGGAGTGAAAAACTGCACAAAAGGACATTTTTCCGTTCGTGATTTCCGGATTTCCGTGAATTTCCGGACTCTGTGATGTCCGAATAATTTCTCGCTTTTCATTTTTAAGAAAAGTGAAAGAATTATAATTATGGAAAAAATGAAAATGTATCTGATTTACGCCTTGAATGCCATTTCGGTGCTACTGGGACTGAATTTCATACGAGAAGGTATGACAGGTCTTGTTATCTCAGGCCCCGAGTACACACAAGAGATGTACATAAAATCCATGCTTTTAATAATAGGCGTTGTTTTTGTTCTCGTCTCAGTTTCAATAATTGTACTGACAAAGGAAATGTCAAAGAAAATGGTATGAGAATATGATGAAGAGTGTTCATATTGTCTTTATGATTTCTCTGTCCCTCATTCTTATAAGCGGCTGCACGGGGACAACAGAAACGGCATCAGGCCAAATCGACAGCGACACGGTGTATGAATGCAAAGTCGGCTCTTCTGGATACAGTGACTGCATCTCAAAGACGTTTCTCGCGGACAGTGAATGTGCACCCTCGATGTTTATGGTGGAATACGAGAGGAACGACAGGGAAACAGGAGAAACCCTTTACACATTTACCATTTACAGGCATTATTCCAGGGAAAACTCCAACTGCGTTCTATATGAGGAATTAAGGGAAGTGGACATAAAGGATGAGGGGATAAGCCTTGAGACGCTTGGAGTTGAAATAGGAGACAGCCTGACATGCACGCCTCTCCAGCTTCTCGGAAAAGAGGCTATAATGTCGAAATCCAGATGCACAGGGGTTCTCTTCGGAAAGAGCCTGTAAGGACAATTCCGGACCCTCCGGAGAGTTGATATTAATAGAATGACTACAATAAACTGGTATGAGATTCTCCCAGGTCATCATCTTTGCGCTGCTGGCCGTGCTGATAGCCTTCTCTTCGTCCATGGGCCTGCTGGGCGACTGGCTGTGGTTCATAGCCGTTGGCTATGACTCGGTGTTCCTCACGATCCTGTCAACCTCTGTCATGATGGGGCTGTTCTCCTTCATAGTATTCTTCGCGTTTGCGGCCGTCAACGTGGCGCTGGCAAGGAAGGCCGCCACCGGGAAGAAGAAAAGCCGGCCGGACACCGCGAGGGCAGTGAACATACTCGCCGCCATAGTGGCCCTGATAGCGGCGATCTCCATAGGCGGCCAGTGGGAGACCGTGCTCAAGTTCAGCAACTTCACGCCGTTCGGCGTCACTGACCCAGTCTTCGGGATGGACGTCGGATTCTTCGCGTTCACGCTGCCGTTCTACTCCCTCGTCATAGGCTTCCTGCTGTCGGTCTTCATTGCGGCCACCGTGCTGTCGGGGATAGCGTACATCATCTACTCGTCCGGGCTGAAGGTCAGCGCCAGGGAAGAGAGCGGGACGGCCGGGGGCCAGTGGGGAAAGGGCGGCAATCCGTTCTCTTCCCAGATGGGAAGCGGCATCGGCCTGAAATGGTCCGGCTCGTGGAAGAGGTTCATGCCCCAGATGAGCGTGCTCCTCATGCTCATATTCATCACCGTATCGGCCAGCATATGGCTCTCGAAGTACAGCCTCGTGCTCACGCCGGGAGACGCGGTGTTCGGCGCGGGCTACACGGACATAGCCGTGAACATACCGCTGCTGACCGTCCTTTCCGGAATCACGTTCATCATAGGGCTGCTGTTCCTGGCGAACATCAGGATGAAGAAGCCGATGTTCATAGTCTACGGCATCGCGGCTTTCCTCGCGATATCGTTCATCGGGTTCCTGATATCCGTTGCCGTCCAGGGGCTCGTGGTCGGCCCAGACGAGTTCAACCTCGAGAAGCCATATCTGGAGAGGAACATAGAGTGGACGCTGGCCGCATACGGGCTTGACAGCGCCCGGGAGGACATATTCCCGGTGACATACGAGCTGACGGCGGACGACATAGCGGACAACAGCGCTACCGTCAACAACATCAGGCTGTGGGACTGGAGGCCCCTGACGCAGACGTACAACCAGCTGCAGCTGTTCAGGACGTATTATGATTTCAACGACGTGGACGTGGACCGCTACCAGATAGAAGGCACGTACAAGCAGGTGCTCGTCTCCGCGAGGGAGATGAGCACGCAGGACCTGCCGGAGCAGGCCAAGACGTGGGTCAACACCCACCTGGTCTACACGCACGGGTACGGAGTCGTCATGAATCCCGTGGACAGGGTGACCCCCGGGGGCCTGCCGG
>CAZSYZ010000022.1:0-18291 GCA_964611445.1 uncultured archaeon
CGGAACGAGAATTGTTGCCGCTATTACCACCCTTTCTATATCTTCAATGTTTTTTCTTAACCAATTCGCAATTTCATGTTCCATAATGATTCATTGAGAACTTAATTAAATATTCAAGAACCGGGCTTTAAGCCCAGTTCGTGCATAATATTAATGGTCCTCTAAAAAATCAATGAGAACCAAAATAATGATATATGACGACAATCAGAACGGATTCATCCTCTGAATATTCCGTACCTGAATGCCATCCATAATACTTGTAAGACAATTCCCCCGAATATCAGCGTTACACCTAATGGATCTGCCAGAAGATGAAAAAAAGCCCCTAGCAAGATAAGTAACATAGGTGGATTACTGACAATTATCTTGAGAATTACTTCTGTAATTACTGCTACCATATTTCCACGCTTGACCCTGTTTTTAGGGCGATAACCCAGGATAAAGCATTTAAGTGTAGCGGATAATTATTACTTGTAGCATGTAATACTTACTACTACACCTAATGCTACTCCGAGTTTGGGGCGGGCATTTCAGCCCGTCCCATTCTCAACCCATATAGTAATAGATTAATGGCTATTTAAGGTTTGAACATCCAGCTCGTGAATCTCCTGAATGACCACGCAGATGTTGTGGCACAGTACCTTCGCCAGCACCTCGTTTACCTGCGAGACCTTGTCCTTGCTCCTCAGCCTGTCGCCGAACTTGCTCTTTATCATCTGCACGGTGCTCTCCACGTTCGAACGCTTGTGATAGTGGTCGGTGACACCGATTCTGTAAGAAGCGTTTGCGGTCATCCAATGTTCTTGTCAAGCCACTGCCTGACCATCGACTCCGGCATGGCTCCCACGAATTCACTGGCAGCCTTCCCTTCCTTGAAAAGCTTCACAGCCGGTATGCTCATGACAGAGTACTTCCGGGCGTTCTCCTGGTTCTTGCTGACGTCAATCTTCGCCAGCACGAACCTCCCGCCATACTCTTCCACCAGCTTCTCGAGCGTCGGACCCAGCATGAGGCACGGGCCGCACCACGGCGCCCAGAAGTCCACGACCACGGGAACCTTCTTTGACATCTCTATCACGACCTGTTCGAAGTTCCCGTCATTGGCTTCGATCTTGTTTTCCATGTTATCCCCTCCTTTTGCTTTCTCAAGCATCCGCTCCATCTTTTCTCTTTTTATCCTAGCGAGTTCATCGTCCACATGATCACTATGAGGATGATTGTTGCATTCGGTACTATTAAAATATTTTGTCCCTGCTACGCAGCCGCATGAACCGCATCTTTTGCGGTATACAACGGAGGTCTTCTGCTGGGGTTTGCCTGATATGAATCATGCCTTCCCCTGCAGGTTTCATCATTCATCCTACCCTCCGAATATTCTGCTTAGGAACGATTTCCTCAGGCCGAGCGCCTGTTCGATGTCCCTCCTCAGGCCATCCACGGACGGCACCCCGACTATCCGTTTGATTTCCTTCCCGTCCCCTCCGACAAGAAGGATGGTCGGCATCGCCCTGACTCCGTACCTGTGGGAAAGCTCTTTCCCACTTGCTGTCTTTGTCCTTATCTTGCTGAGGGTCACCCCGTGGTCTTCGTAGCCGGGCACGACATCTTTTGCGGCGCGCTCCGCCTTCGGGCAATGGGGACAATGGGAGGAGACAAATAGCAGTACTTGCAAAAAATAACCCCCTTCTCCCAGATTAGCTGTTCCTTATCATGGGCTTCCCGCATTTCGGGCATTCCGTCTTTTGGCATGGCTTTCCTACCTGATGCGGGACGCAAAGTTTGCAAACGGGACAGATGCACTGCCCCCCGGGACCTAGACCCAATTCCTCAGTCGCGCCACTCATAATGAACATAAGTCCATAATTACTTATAAATCTTTCCTCTGCTATGAAGTTTTTATGGGGAAGGCGAAGGTTAAATATGACGTAATCGTCGTCGGAGGAGGGCCCGCGGGGCTTATAAGCGCCATCACCGCGAGGAGATACCATCCCGACAAGAAAATCCTTCTGATAAAGAGCATAGGTAGAGGCGTCATTCCCTGTGGGATACCTTACATGTTCACCACCCTGGAAAGCCCCGAGTGCAACGAGTTCGGGAACGCCCCGCTGGAGAAGAACAAAGTGGATGTCAGGGTCGGCGAGGTGGTGGAAATCGACAGGAAGGCGCACGAAGTCCTCACCAATGACGGCGCCGCTTTCGGGTACGGTAAGCTCGTTCTCGCTACTGGGTCGAACCCAGTCGTGCCTCCAGTGGAAGGCATAGAAAAGAAAGGCGTCTATCCGGTCAGGAAAGACCTGGAATACCTGAAAAGGCTGAAAGACGTTATCAGGAAAGCTAGGAACATAGTCATAATCGGCGGGGGATTCATCGGCATCGAGTTCGCTGACGAGTTTTCCAGGCTGAAGGGCGCGAAAGTCACAGTGATAGAAATGCTGCCTGAAATACTCTCGACATTCGACCCGGAGTTCTCGGAGATGGCGAGGCAGAAGCTCATGGAGGAAGGAGTTGACGTTATTACGGATGCGAAGGCCCAGAGGTTCAATGGGGACGAAAGGGTGGAGTCCGTCCGTCTGTCCGACGGGAAGACCATCCCGGCGGACGTTATTATCCTAGGAATAGGCGCAAAGCCCGATTCGCGTCTTGCAGAAAAAGCGGGACTGAAGACGGGAAGGTACGGGGGAATTGTTGTTGACAGTCAGATGAGGACGTACGACCCGGACATTCTCGCGGCGGGGGACTGTGCAGCAAAGAGGGACTTCCTTACGGGAAAGGAGTCAAATATCATGCTCGCATCCACCGCGACATTCGAGGCAAGGATAGCAGGCGCCAGCCTTTTCGGACCTCGGACTCTCGTAAACAAGGGGACCATTCCGGCCTATTCCACGCAGATCGGTAATCTGGTTCTCGCTTCCGCGGGCTTGACGGAGAAGGCTGCACTGAAAGCCGGCCTCGGTGTCGTCACAGGCAGGGCCGAATGCTCGGACAGGCACCCCGAAAAGATGCCGGGCGCGAACAAGCTGGTCGTCAAGCTGGTCTTCTCAAGGCGGAAAGGAAACCTTCTGGGCGGCCATGTCGCCGGCGGCGCCTCGGCCGGGGAGCTGGTGAACGTGATAGCTTTGAGCATCGGGAAGGGGGTCAGCATGAAGGAGCTTGAAACCCTGCAGCTAGCAACGCACCCGAAGCTCACGGCGGCACCTACCGTCTACCCCCTCGTGACCGCAGCACAGGACGCCATAGGCAGGTGCGGGAGGCGCGACTAGTCCAGAGAGTTCCTTCCCAGCTTGATGTCAAGCACCGGTGAACCGTCAATGGCGTCCAGGCCTTCGACATATATGGTCGTCCCTTTTATCTTCAGCAGTCTCACGTCCTGGACCGCTATTCTTGAAAGCCTGTCCGGGGTCCTTGATGCGAAGACCCCCACCTCCTTCCCGTCAAGGCCCCTCCTGAATCTCGACTTTACAGGACCGGATTCATGCAGATAATAGATAATCGTCAGGCTTTTCTCTTCTTCCAATCTGTACATGAAGGGCTTCTGCGAGGGGAAAATCTCCACGCGGGAAAGCTTGTCCCGGCCAATCACGCCGAATGTCCTGGACTTTCTTCGCAAATCGTTTCTCACATAGCCTATCGGGTATATGCGGAAAGGCTCTGAACCGGGATACATGCATTTTGTGCATATGCGTTCATTGTCGACCACTAGAAGTTCAGCATCTTCCCTGGCTTCTCCGCAGCGCACGCATTTGTGCCTTTCACGCTCATTTCCACGGATTTTCATCATATTCAATATCATCCCACTTTTTAAAATTAAGAACTCATATTGGACACACTTCATACATCTTCTTATTTAATAAGCAGAAAATATTTATTATGACTATGGGATACGAAAAGAAGGTCGAATGGGATCCTTCACTGTCTGTCGGTGAAAGAACGATTGACGAACAGCACAAGAAAATGATAGACCAGATAAACAAGCTTATCGAAATCCTGTCGTCGCTGAGCGTCGACATGGGATCCCTGAGGGAGACCGGGCACTTCCTGTACACGTATATCAAGGAGCACTTCACCTATGAAGAGAAATACATGGAAGACAACACGTATCCAGGCCTCGAAGAGCACGTGAAAATACACCAGAATTTCATCAATTTCTACAAGGATTTCCAGGCGGAGCTCAAGAAAGAAATGACCTCGGGCAGCTTCTCTTCGGTGGAAGTCGAAAGGCTGATGCAGAAAATCAAGACATATCTGCTGGAATGGTTTGTCCAGCATATTAAAGGGGACGATCAGAAATACGCGAAGTACATCAGTAGCCATTAGGGCTTCCAATCCACGTGATGATGACATTTAAAAGTCTGGATTTACATATAATAATATGGATGATGTGGATCCGTTGCTGGATTTTGCCGGTGACGGTATCATTCACGGGAAACACGAAACAGAGCGCATGCTTATACGCAAGAGAATCGATGACTGCGCTCCCGGCTATTGCTTCCTGTCCCCGGAAAAATTAAGGCTTTATATCACGGAGTATCAGGGGATAGTCCGGCGCACATACAATAAGGAGAAACAATCCTTCGTCAATGAACTGGATGATATGAACAGTGACGCTGCGAAGAATGACTGGGACCGAACATTTGAACTCGAAGTGAGGCTTGAAAAAGAGATGCACCCCTATGTTTTCAGAAGATGGAAGCTGGACAGAAGGTACGATGATGCGGTAAAGTCAGGGGACACCAGGGAGAAGGCTTTATGCGGGATTCTGATTGATGCTGCGAAGTCCGGATACCTTGAGAGCAGTCCCAATGAGACAACGCTTTACAGAAACCTCTTCTGGACGATCCTTTCCGACCGTCCCGACATCAGAGAGAGCCAGCAGGAGATAGAGTGTATGATTTCCAACGGCGCGTCATTTTATCCTGTTCTGAACATGAAAAGCTCGGCCATATCACGGGACTGCGGCGCTTATTCTACCAACTGACGTTTTCAGGAGCACGTCCAGTTTACGCACCTTCCCGGGCAGTCCAGGTCAGAGACGCAGGAGTTATCAAGCCCGCATATGTCCTGCGGCGAGCAGAACCCGGGCACGACGAAATCCCTGCATTGATCCCGCTGGTATTCCGGAAGCGTGAAGGGGCAGTCCACGCGGCTGCCGTTGGGGAATACCTGGCTGAAGCCTTCAACGTAATTCTCGCGTATGGCCTTGAACGAGCCGTCCTTGCAGGGGAAGACCTCCCTGTAGCCGTTGGCCCGGCAGTATTCGGAAAGAGAAGGCATCCGGCCGTAGAGCGCGTCCGTCAAGTAAAGATAGGCGGGCAGCGCTATCACCACGATGACCAGCGCGATTATGATTAGGTTGGTTGGGTTCATTTTCATATCATTAATATTGGATAAACCCTTATTAATCTGGCGTCCAAAAAGAGAACACGCTTCAGGTGATTCTCATGCGCTTCGCCCACCTTTCGGATAGTCACATCGGTTTCAGGCAGTACGGCCTCTACGAGAGGGAGGAGGACTTCTACAGGGCGTTCGAGAAGACCGTGGCGAAGATAATCGAAGAGAAGCCGGACTTCGTGCTGCACTCGGGCGACCTGTTCGACGCTCCAAAGCCCCAGCCGAGGGCGCTCTGGGTCGCGCAGCGCTGCTTCTCCAGGCTGAAGGAGATGGGCATACCGGTCTATGCGATAACAGGGAACCACGACGTGCTGCTGAGGAGGGGGGCCATGCCTCCGCAGATGCTGTTCCGGGACATGGGTGTCAGGCTGCTCACAGAAGAGGAGCCGTACGTTCTGCACGGGAACGTCTTCATAGGGGGGATTCCCTACATCTCAAGGCACAGCTCAGACCGTCTAAAAGAGATGCTGACGATGCTCTCGGAGAAGGCTAGGAAGCATAGGAGGGCCGTCATAATGATGCACCAGGGAACGGACAGGCATCTTCCGAAGGCGTTCGAGCTCGAGATGGCAGACATCCCACGGAACTTCCATTACTACGCCATGGGCCACGTCCACGCAAGGATAAACGAGAGCTTCGGGAAGGGCAGGCTCGTATATCCTGGCTCCTCCGAGCTCTGGAGCGCGAACGAGTACGATGATTACAGGAGGAACGGGAAGGGCTTCGCGCTCGTGGACCTCGACGGGGATGAGCCGGTTGTGCAGAGGGTGGACGTGGAGCTCGAGAGGGAGATACTGAGGGAGCGCATCGACACGAAAAGGCTTGAGGATGACGTTTCAAAAATACGGACAAAGATATCAGGCCTTCCTAAAAAGCCGCTCCTTTACCTTGACATAAAGGACGAGGGCTTCGAGAGGTCCGCCCTCCATTACATGATCAATTCAAAGCTCTCGGGGCTGGCGCTGAGCGTCAGGACGTCCTTCATCAGTTTGGAGAATGACGGGAAAGGCAGAGTCTCGCGCTCGTTCGACCTCCCCCAGATAGACGAAATAATAAGGGAGACTATAAAAGACAGGAAGAAGGCGGACCTGGCTTCCGCACTGTTCAGGCACCTTTCCGAAGGCAACGACGAGCAGGCCGCGGAGGTGGCTGAGAAGTTCTACGGGAGCGTGGGCGCGTGATAATCAACTCCGTGCTCATGAAGAACTTCAGGTCGCATGCCGAGACCCTGGTGGAGTTCGGGCCGGGAATAAACGTCATACTCGGGGAGAACGGCGCCGGGAAGACGAGCATACTCGAGGCCATATCGTTCGGGCTCTTCAAGGAATACGGCGGCAACATCGACAGGCTGGTCAGGAGCGGCCACAGGGAGATGAGCGTCGAGGTGGTTTTCACGGGCCACGGAAGGAAGTACAAGGTCGTCAGGAGGCGGACGAAGAGCTCTACGGAATCGAGGCTGCTACTGCTGGACGGCCGCGAGAAGGAGATACGCTCCGGAGACACGGGCGTGGACGAGGAGATAGCCTCGATTCTCGGCATAGACAAGTACATCTTCAGCAACGCCATCTACGTGCGCCAAGGCGAGATAGAGAGACTGCTGACAGAGACCGCCCACAGGAAGAAGCAGCTCATAGCCAGGCTCCTCGGCATAGAGGCGCTGGAGAAGGTATGGGAATCCATGAGGCCCCTTGCCGAGAGGTACAGGGAGAGGAAGGCCGTCGTCGAGGGCGAGATAATGCGCGAGGACGAGCTGAAGGGACAGAAAGAGGAGATGATGAAAGAGCTTTCCGAGGTCAGGGATAGGATGGCCAAGACGCGGAAGGCCGTGGACGAAAAGTCGGCCGAACTCAGGAAGCTGGAGGCGGACGTGAAAAGGCTGGCGGAAGTCGAGAAAAGACATGAAGGCATGTCCGTGAGGAGGGACGAGCTTTCCCCCGCCATTTCAAGGGAAAACGAAAGGCTGGCGGCATTGAGGAGGAAGCTTGCCGAGACCGAAAAATACAGGAAGGAATCCGAATCCATAAAGGGCAGGCTGCCTCGGGGCTGGAAGGCGGACACGGACAGGAAGATCGACGTCCTGCGCACGGAGCTTAGCGATATCGACACCCGGGAGGGTTCGCTCAAGGGACGGCTGGCAGACCTCCGGGAATGGGACGGCAAGCTTGAGGGAGCCGGACGTAGATGCCCTCTCTGCGGCTCGGAACTTACAGAGTCTCACAGGAGGCAGATAATAATGGAGAGGAGGCTGAAGATAAGGGGGCTGGAGAAGGAGGCGGCGCGTCTTGCCTCAAAAAAGGCCGCAGCGAAAGCCGGGCTTGAAAGGCTGACAGAAAGGCGCGACGAGATCTCGGGGCTGGAGAAGAGGCAGACAGAGCTCTCAGGCGCGCTGTCGGGATATGATGAGACCCTGGACAGCATAAAGAGAGGAGAGAAGGAGATTGTGGAGATGAATACGAGGCTTGCTGCCCTTGACAAGGAGATGAAGGGCATCGATGCCGACATGAATGCTTACGTCGAGCTCAAGCCCAGGCTCGCGGCCCTCAGGTCCGAGCTTGAGGCCCTGAGGGGCGCGCACGACAGGCAGGAGGGGCGGCTCCAGGCGCTCAGCGAGTCTATGGAACGGCTCGAGAAGGAATCCCGTGCCATGAAAGAGAAGAAGGGCGAGCAGGCGAGGCTGGCAGAGTTCATAAAAACGCTCACGGAGATAAGGTCGCTGTTCGACAAGTCCGGGCTGCAGCTGGACCTCAGAAAGAGGTCCGTGCCGGTGATAGAGGGCCACATCCGCGAATTCTTCAGGGAGTTCAACTTCGAATATTCGGACATTTCACTCGACGAGAACTACGACGTCACCCTCTACGGCCCGGGAGGGGAGAGCACGACGGACATGATGAGCGGCGGGGAAAGGATAGCGGCCGCACTCGCGCTAAGGCTGGGCATAGCAAGGAGCCTCGCGGGCTCGAGCGCGGAAACAGTCATGCTGGACGAGCCGACCATCTTCCTGGACGAGCAGAGGAGGCACGACCTGATAGAGGTGCTGAAGAAGACGAGCGTCATACCGCAGATGATAGTGGTCACCCACGACACTGCCATGGAGGACGCAGCTGACAGCGTAACGGTCATAAAGAAGAGCAGGGGCGTGTCTTCGGCCGAGTGACTCACATCTTCAGTATCTGCACGTGCGGGACGCCCTCTATCATGAGCACGCAGTCCCTGCGGGCGTGACCGTTTTCAACGAGCAGGTCTACTATATTCTTCCCGACGACATTGGCTATGTGTGACCTTTCAATCATCTCGAGTATCTGCCCTCCGTCGGCCTTCTGGTCACCGTAGAAGGTACTGGAAACCTCGAAATCAACGTCGCCGAATTTCAGCGTCTTTTCCAGGAGTTCGGCGTCGCATGCCGCGAGAAGTCTGGTTGTGCCTGAAGTGTGCTCCCTGAAGCAGAACTCTTCTTTCTTCATGATATCCCCAGCCTATCCGTGTATCTTGTGGTATCCGTAGAGGAACACGCATGCGAGTATGTACCCCGCGGCCATTATGTAAAGTATGTTCAGCACGCCTGCCTCGGTGCCCGCGAAAAGGCCGAAGCTCTTCGGCGTGCTTCCAAGGACCACGTTGAGGTTGGCCGCGGCCGAACTCATGGACCAGCTCGCTGCCGCTATCGACAGCTCCGGCACGTTGAGCGTGGGCACGACTGGTGAGAACAGCATCACGAGAGATATCAGCAGGAACAAAACAAGCTTGTACTTGGTTGGCCTGAAAAACCCGTCTTTCATGGTTATAATTGACCCGGGAATGTATTAAAATGCATCATTCTCCATAGCCCCTTGCCTGCATGGCAAGCGCCATCTTTTCGGACTTCTGCAGCGTCTTCCCGAATAGCGGGACCATCACGGGCATGTACGTGTCCATTATGTTCGGGGACCTGAAGTTGACACCACGGGCCTTCTGTGATCTCATTATGTTGCCGGCAAGCTGCGTGATGTTGGGCAGGAGCCCGAGCGAGAGCACGAAAACCTGCGAAACCCCTCCCGGCAGGAAGCTGAAAGCTCCTGCTATCCTGCTCATTGGAGTGGTGTGCACGAACAGGAAGACAGCCGACACCAGCACGAAAAGCCTCAGCGAAAAGACCGCTCCCCACAGCAGTCCCGCGGGGCTGAAGGGGGCAGGCGGAAACGTGAGGTACTGGAGGAGCACTATGGCCGCGAATACAAGCAGGAGGGGCTTGGCCCAAGGCAGGAAGCTCCTGCGGACACGGAAAGCGAAGATAAGCGAAATCGTGATTACGGACATGGCCAAGATGACGTAGAATTCCGTCACCATGAGCATGGCGCTGCTGAACGCGAGAAGAAACAGGAGCTTGATTCTGGCGTTCATCTGCACACCCCCGGGACCCTGATACCCAGGCTGTCGAGCAGCCTCCTGTCCGAGAGGACCTTTTTCGGCTCCCCGTTCCCCACGATTTTCCCGTCGTCTATCAAGATAACCCTGTTGGCGTACTCCGCGATCAGGTCCGTGTTGTGCTCGATGACTATTATGGTCTTCCCTTCCCTGTTCAGGCGCCTCAGTATGCCGTAGACGTTCATCGTGCTCCTGTGGTCGAGCTGGGAAGTCGGCTCGTCGAGGACTACGACATCAGGCTCCATCGCGAGCACGGAAGCTATGCACAGTTTCTGCTTCTGGCCGTGCGAAAGATTGTAGGGGAGCGTCTCCTCATGTCCTTCCAGGCCGACCATCTTCAGCGCATCGCCTGTCCTCTTCTCTATCCCGTCCATCCTCAGATTCCTGAGGCCGAAAGCCACCTCGTCCCTGACGGAAAGGCTGAATATCTGCCATTCCGGGTCCTGGAAAACTAGCCCGACCTTCTTCGCCAGCTCCGCTATCCCATGCCTGCTGGTGTCCATCCCATCTATCTGCAGCGAGCCGCTGAACTTGCCTCTCACCGCGTGGGGGATGAGTCCGTTGAAGCAATAGGCAAGCGTCGTCTTTCCCGAGCCCGTGGACCCTGTTATCCCTACGAAATCCCCGTGCTTTATGCTGAAGGATACGTCCTTGAGCACTTGCTTCCCCGGATAAGAGAAGTTCAGCTTCTCCGCCTTTATTTCCATACCGAAAACCTGTCGAGCTTGAACCTGAAGACCAGTAGCCATGCCAGCACCACCTCGACAGCCGTCTGCACCGCGTTTATGCCCATGATGGCCCACCAGGGAACGAACTGCATGGCCTCGGCCGTGCTCCAGCCCGTCCATATGGGGATGGCGAAGTAGTAGTTGAACGGTATCATCACGGCCGCCCTGATCGCCACTGCCAGGGCCATCGCCGCGAGAAGGACTTTAAGCTTCCCGAAATCCTTTATCTCCATCTTCAGGGACTTCTGCATTATCACCATGACCGCTATCATCGGCATCGTTGCGAGCCACTTGGCCGTGGCGCCGAGCCACGTGCTGGGGTCGACGAACGTTATTATGAGGGCCGAGACAACGGAAACAGCCAGGGCGGTCCTGCCTCCGTAAAGAAGGTAGGCGGCTATCCATGAAACGGCAACGAGGTCCACCCACATACCCCAGGGTGACATCCACCCTATGTGGACTATCTGCAGCGCAGCCGCTAGCGCCGCTAGCGCCGCCGCCGCGGTTATCTCATACGTTTTCATCCAGAAGCACCTCCACCTTCACGTCATCGCCGTCCGACAGGCCCAGTTTCTTCCTGAGGTTGTGCCCGGATATTATCTCCAGCGTGTCCGGGCCGCGGTGGCTCCTCTCGGGAATCACGACCGCACAGCTCTCGTCCCTCAGCCTGCAGGGGAAGCACTTGAGCGAGCCGAACGCCCTTTCCTCGTCCTCGAAACCGGGTATGACAATGCCCTTCTTTGCCTCCAGCTGCTCCTTGTAGCCGCGGTCATCCATGGTCTTGAGCCTGAGGTTGAGCGTCCCCGCGAACGGGGCGAATCCCAGAGCCGACTTTATCCTTTCGGAATATCCCTTCCGGCCTATGTAGTACCTGCCTTCCATCATCCCAGTGACGACCTTTCCCTTTATTATGAGCTTGTTGCAGTTGACCAGCACCCCGCCGAGGCCGTTCCTCATCCTCATCATGACCCTCTTCCCCTCGGGCGTTATCTGGACGATGTAGCCCCTTATGCCCTTGGTCCTCTGGGTCAGCCCCTTCCTCTCGAGGGTGATGAGCCACCTGCTCACGCTCTGCTGCGATATGCCGAGCGCATCACCCACGTGGCTCGTGGTAATGGCGACCGGGCGCGCAAGCCCGCCTTTCCTGGCAATATAGATGAGGATATTGAGAGTCTCCATGCATATATAATAATCTACTCATATTTAAGTAATCTACTCAGAAATGAGAATGGAAGTATTATAATACCTCCTATTATATTTCGTTTATGGTCCTTTACTCCCATTCCCGGATTTCCACGTTCGAGCAGTGCCCGTTCAGGTTCAGGCTGAGGTACATAGACAAGGTGCGGCCTGAGATAGAGCAGAGCATAGAGGCTTTCCTCGGTTCTTTGGTGCACACCGTCCTGGAGAAGCTGTACAGGGACATGCGCTTCCGGAAGCTGAACAGCCCTGACGAGCTCATAGCCTACTACAACGAGCAGTGGGAGAAGAACTGGAGCCCGGCCATACTCATAGTCAGGAAGGACTACGCTGCCGAGAATTACCGCAGGATGGGCGAGATTTTCATAAGGGACTACTACGAGAAGCACAGGCCCTTCGACCAGTCGAAGACAGTAGGCCTCGAGCACAGGGTCCTGCTGGACCTGAACGGCGACGGAAGATACAAGCTCCAGGGATACATAGACCGCCTGGCCATAGCGAAAGACGGCACCTACGAGATACACGACTACAAGACCAATTCCAGCCTCCCCCTGCAGGAATATCTGGAAGAGGACAGGCAGCTGGCGCTTTACGCTCTTGCCGTGAAAAAGAAGTTCCCGGATGCGGACAAGATAAGGCTCGTGTGGCATTTCCTCTCCTTCAACAAGGACGTCGAGATAAGGAAGACCGAAGAGGAGCTTGAGAAGCTCAGGCTTTCCGTGATATCGGACATAAATAAGATAGAGTCTGCGAGGGAATATCCGACCTCGAGGTCCAGGCTCTGCGAATGGTGCGAGTTCAGGAGCATGTGCCCTGAGTGGGCCCATGTGGCAAAGACCGAGGCGCTGACCCTGAAAGACTTCGTCAGGGAACCGGGCGTCAGCCTGGTGAACAGGTACGCGGAGCTGACGGAGAAGAAGAGGGCGGTCGAGAACGAGATGAACGAGGTCAAGGACAGGCTCACGGAATTCGCAAGGAAGGAAGGCGTGACCACCGTTGCAGGTTCCGGCTACAACGCCAGGGTGTGGAGCGCGGAGAAGTTTAGGTTCCCGGGGAAGGACGACGCCGGGCGCAGGGAGCTCGAGGACTTCCTCGAGAAGTCCGGCCTGATTAAGGACGTCTCCTCGCTGGACACGTTCCTGCTCTCACGGAAGATGGACGAGAAGGATTGGCCCGAAGAGATAAAGAAAGCCCTCCGGAAGTTCGGCAGGAAGGAGCTCATCGAGAAGATATACCTCAGAAAGAAATGCGGCGCGGATTAGAAACGCAAGTGCATAAATGAACGTAAAAAAGGAGAAAATGAATAAGGTGGGCACACTTTTACCTGTGCACTACCACATGCTCGGGCACCAGAAGAAGCCAGTCCTGCTCGACTCCCACTATGTCTCCGTTCTGGGCCAGCACAGTCCTCTTGAACTTCTCGACGACCCTCTTCAGCTCGCCGAGGTCCTTTTCCTTGAGTGCCTTCACTTTCATGAGCACTATCTGGCCTTCCCTCACATGCTTGAGAACCCTCTCCGTATCTCCGAATTCAGAAACACTCTCTATCTTGATGCCGATTTTTCCGCTGCCGAGTTTGGGCTGGGAGCCCGGTGCTCCGCCGACATCGACCTCGATGTATTCCTCGCCCTTGGAAACTGGCGCATTTGAAGAAGAGAACGTGCTTCTCATACTTTTCAGTTTTTTAAATACCATAGTTATTCTCCTTATAATACTGGATGGGTGGATTTAAAAATTTTAGGCCTGTTTGATGATTTCAAAGCTACTTGAGTGCCTCAAGCCTTGAGATGGCGTTCCACAGCACGGTCCTCCCGTAAACCGAGAGGTTGGGATCGTTTGATACCTCATCGAGTATGGACGCGGCCTCCGCCACCTGCACGCCGCCCGCGCCGGGTTTCTTGAGCATGGCCAGCCCCTCCTCAATGTTTTCCTTGACGTTCCTGGGAACGCCCCTGTCATTAAGCACGCTCTCAAGCAGATTTATTACCTCGTCCATTTTGCCCACGCTCACACACCCGCCTTGGCAAGATTCTGCCTCAGGTCCTCCAGCTTTTCCTTGACTCCCGCTTCGCTCTTCTCTATGGTCTTGATTCTCAAAATGGCGAGCTCCTTCTTCGACTGCAGATCCTTCCTGGCCTCGGTCCTGCTGACCTTTATGAGGATCGGGCCGGCTATCATGTAGACGTCGTCGCTGCCCGGCCTTGCCAGTTCCTCCAGCGCCTTTCCGGTCTCCACGACCTGCATGTTGAGGGCTTCCTTCTGGGTCAGAATGAGATGCAGCTGCTGTTGGTAGGACTGGGCCTGCACCAGCATGTTCTGGACGTCCTTCGAAACCATAGTCATCACTCAGACACTATCTTCCTCACAAGCTTCGGCCTGTCCTTCTCGAGTATCCTGTAGCCGCACGAAGGGCAGATTATCTTCGTGACCTTGGAAAGGTCTATGTCCACGGTCTTACCGCATCCAAGGCATTTGTACATATCACACCACCAAAGTCATAATTATTAAACTAGGACGGCTTATAAGCTTTCCCGGCGAATTTGTGCCCGCAACTCCTGCAGTACCATACCCCGGCAGCTTCCCTTCTGACAGTCTTCTTCATGCAGCTGGGGCAGGACCATCCTGACGACTTCAGGGTCTGGACCCCAAGGAAGTTTTTCCTTATCTTCTTTCCGTACCTTGAGCCGAACCTTCCAGCGGCGCCGACCTTTTTGGTTTTCATACTAGTACCTTTCTCACTCCAAATTTTATAAAAGTGACGCGGGAAGGGCCTACTTGATGAGCTTTCTCAGGTCCTTCCCCGTCTTCACCGAAATCTCGACAGCGTTCATGACTTCTTCTGTCGTAAGGCCTGTGCCGCCGCCTTTCTGGATGGCGCACACGTTGCCGTCGTCCCTTGTCGTGACCGTCAGCCTAGCGACGGAGGCACTCTCCTCGTCCCTCGTGGGGTCGACGAGAAGCCTGTTCCCGACCTTGTAGAACGTGCATGCCACCGGCTTGTACTTTAGAGGCAGGCTCTTCTTGGTCTTGGCCGCGAGCAGGTCAACGCGTCCGTCCTTCCCGACAGCCGGGAATACGGCGTTGCTCAGCGCAGCCGACGCCGCGAGTGCCGATGCGTCTATCAGGTTGCCGAAGTTGTCCAGGATGTTTATGTCCACGTAGACCATCCATACCTTCTCGCCCTCCTTTATGCACAGCTTCTTCAGGTCTATCGCACCCGCCTCCCTTATGCCGCGGTCCACGACCCTTGCCAGTTCCACACTCTCGTCTCTCGGTGGACCCGGCTCGAAGTCCGGCGAGGATATCGGCGAGAACTCGGATCCCGTCATCAGGACGCCCTCGTCGGGCCTGTCCGGGAACGGCTCTCCGAGGTCGAGCTTCACGCCGGCTATCACCTGCGTCTTGCCTATCCTCACAAGGGCGGATCCCTCTGCCTTCTCTATAGGCCTCGCTATCACCTCTATCTTCCTGAACTCATCCATCTTTCGTCCGTCCGCCCTCTTGTCAGCGGAAGCGAGCTTCGTTACGAATTCGTCCTGTATCTTCATTTCAACCACCTCTTCCTGAGCGCCTCTTTCTGCGCCTCGTTTATCTTCCTGCATGCGTCCTTGGCAAGCTCAATGAGCTTCCCGATGTCCTCCTTTGTTATGCTGCCGTCCATCTGCATGAGTGTTATCTTGTCCTGGTTTGGCATGTACGCTATCGGAAGATCGCAGTCGCTTGCGTCCTCCTCCTTGCCTGCCAGGTCCACCACGTACGTGCCATCTATCTTCCCGACGGCCACCGAGCAGACCATGTCCCTCATCGGGACACCCGCATCGGCGAGAGCTACGGCTGCCGCGTTGATCGCTGCTGTCCTCGTGCCAGCGTCCGCCTGTACTATGTCCACGAAGACATCTATCGATGCCTTAGGGAAGTCCTCGACGAACACAGCCGCCTCCAGCGCCTTCATGGCTACTAAGGATATCTCCTTGCTCCGCCTTGACAGTCCCGGCCTGACCCTCTCGTCGGTCGAGAATGGCATCATCGTGTACCTGAGCTGGATCGTCGCCCTGTCGTTCTTCTGGAGTCTTCTGGGGAACATCTCCCTGGGACCGTAGACGCCCGCCACGGCAATCGTCCTGCCCATCCTGACCCTTGCGGATCCGGTGGCGTTCTCAAGCACGCCGGCCTCTATCTCGAGTTCCCTGAACTCCTCCGGCTTCCTTCCGTCAATTCTCTTCATGTTCAACACCTTCCTTAATGATATCGACCGTGAGGCCCTTCTTCTCGAGCATCCTCTCTATCTCGTTAGTGAGTCCCTCCATGTGGGACTTGTCCTGTATGGTGCCTATCAGCTCAATGACGAACTCCTCGATCTGCGGGTTGTCGCCCTCGAGCCACACGATGCCGTTCTGGCCTACCACTATCCTGCATCCGGTCTTCCTCTTTATCATGTCTATCATTGAGCCGCTCTTCCCTATTATACGCGGCACCTTCGCAGGATTTACGGTCAGTATCCTCCCCCCGCTGAACTTCCTGCACATCCTGTCGAACATCGAGATGTGCACGGACTGGGTGGAAGAAACCATCTTTATCTTGCCGTATATCATGTCGCCCACGCCGTACACCTTGGACATGTCTGTTTTAGCCGAATCAATGTATCCCCTGACTCCCGAGAGCGGCAGGTATGCCGAATACGGCGCTCCCACTTCGACTACCCATCCGTTGCTCTGCACGTCGGTCACCTCGCCGATGATCATGTCATCCCTCTGGGGCATGTAAATGCCGTTCAGGGCTATGACCGACAGCACCCTGCCCGAAATATGCAGCAGGCCTGCCTTCTTCGCGTGTATGTTGTCCCCTTCCCTGAAGCAGTTCCTGCCAGGAAGGAACTCCATGCTCTCCACGAGCTTTTCGCCCGGGGTCACGAAGTCTCTCTCCTTCTTAAGTAATTCTCCCATAATTTTCACTCCTTAAACCTTGTGCTCCTTTAAAATTTTAGTTTCAACTGTTCCTCCAGTGAGGCTGTTCAGTTTATCATAAATCTCTGACTGCATCCCCGCCGGTATCTCGATCACTGCCATCCAGGCGTCGCTCCTCCACTCCTCGCTCCTGATGGGAGCCAGGCTCCTCACGGCGGAGCTCGCCTTTCCTGCGTAATTCATCGGAACCCTGATGGCCACCTCGATCCTCTCGAGGGATATAGGCAGCACTTCCTGCAGCTTCGGGAGCACTGCATTGATCTGCTCCCTCGCGTCCCTGAACGGGTCTATCTGCACCTTCGCCTGCTCCATCGCGTTCAGTATCCTCTGAGGCGGGTGCGGAAGCTTGCTCTTGGGGTCTATCCCCTGCTTTGAAATCATATCTGCTATCTTCTTTCTCTTCTCTTCGGTGAACTTCCTCCTCTGCTCGGTCGTGAGAAGAAGCTCCCCGTGCTTCAGTATGCTGGCGGCTATCGCATAGATGTCGTGCGTCCTGAAGACCTTATGGAGGTCCTCGCCGGAAACCTTCTCGCCCTTCCTCGCGTCGCTGTACACGAACTGGGACGCCAGTATGTTCTCTATGCCTATGTTCTCCCCTTTCCTGAACCTCAGCGCCAGGTCAGGGTCGGCCAGTATCTCGAAGTGGATGCCGTCCTTGGTCATCCTCGCAGTAGTCGCGTCTTCCACGGAAACCATATGCTCACCCGTAATTTTCAAAGAAATTATGCATTCTTCCTGATATCTTCGGGACTGAGTCTCCTGAAGTTGCCCTTCGTGATGACTGCCACTTCAAGGTTTTCCGGACCCGCATCCTTCTCGCCGGCCTTGATTGCTTTCAGAAGAAGCCTGATTCCCGCGGGAACGTCCATCCCGTCCTTGTAGCCGCTCTCCAGGGCCTTCCTGACCTTCTCCGCGCCCCTGCCTATGGCCTGGGCCTTCCACTCTATCATGGTCCCTGAAGGGTCCGTCTCGAACAGCTCCGGCTTGTCGTTGACGCCGCCTATGAGCAGCCCGACCCCGTAAGGCCTTACGCCCGCATACTGGGTCACCATGTGCTTCCTGTCCGATATGTGCTTGGTGAGTGACGACACGGAAACAGCCTCGCCGTACGTTATCCTGTTTATCTGTGCCTTCACCCTGCTTATCTCCACCAGGTCGCGCGCGTCGCTGAGAAGTCCTGAGCATACAAGACCGATATGGGAATCTATCTCGAAAATCTTCTTGTGGGAATCCGCCACGCCAAGAGCTGCAGTGGTCTTAAGGGCACCAAGAACTACCGCGTCTTTCAGTCTTATTCCCACGGCTGTGCCTCCCCTCTTGACAGCTTCCCTGGCATACTCCACCTGAAGTAGTCTCCCGTCAGGCGAGAAAACGACAATGGTCCTGTCGTATGCCATGTAGTTCCCCGAAGGTATCGGTTGCATTACAAACCTCCTTTATTGATGTCTTGTGTCAATCCTTATACTATGGATTATATTTAACTAGTATTATAAAAAGGATTAGGTTTATATAAGTTATCCGTCCGAGGGGAATGGAAAGGCCAGAGGCATTACCAATCTTCTTCGGACTGGTACTTTCCCTTTTCCCTGTATTTCGAATCCCCACCGTAT
>CAZSYZ010000023.1:0-8203 GCA_964611445.1 uncultured archaeon
CCTCTCGTCCACGCTATTGGCTTGAAGTTTTGATATAAAAGCCTTTTTCCTAATTATAACCATGAAATTCGAGCTCCACTGCCACTCATGGTATTCCAAGGGCAAGAAGATAACATGGGAGGGCGTGATGCCTCCTGAGCAGATCTTCAGGGTCCTGAAAAGGAAGGGATTCGCAGGCGTGGCCATATCGGACCACGACTCTGTGGAATGTTGGAGTGATTCGAGGAAGCTTGCAAAGAAGCACGGGATGGCCTTCATTCCAGGCCTCGAGGTTTCGACTGCATCAGGCCATGTCATAGGGCTCGGGCTGAACGAGAGCGTTAAAAAGGGCATGACCGTCGAGGAGACGGTCGAAGCCATACGCGGCCAAGGCGGGATTGCAGTGGCTCCCCATCCAATCGACCTCAGGAGCGAGGGCATCGGCGAGGAGTTCATCAAGTGCGACGCTGCCGAGATTTTCAATTCTCTGAACCTCTCGCGCATAGAGAACCATATCGCCGCTAAGAAGATAAGGGAGGCGGGAATGCCCGGCGTCGGCGGCTCGGACGCGCACTGCCCAGGCATGCTCGGCCTGACCGCCAACCACGTAGATGCGCACGACGCCGACGGCGTCCTGCGGGAGGTGAAGAAGGGGAAAGTGAGGGTCGAAGGCAGGTATGCCCCCATACCCGTGGTGGTCTCATGGGCGAGGGAAAGGCTGAGATGGTCCTACGACGACGTGCTGAAGTACATGGAAAAGAACTATTCAGCACCCAGGGCGGCCGTCTCCAGGTTCTTCCTCAGGCGCTTCGTGGGTTCCGATTCCGGATTCTGGAACGGCCTCGGATACTTCTCCATAGGCACTTCTATCGTCTACAGCGCACTGAGGACAGTCCTCTAGAAACCTTTGAAAAAGGTTTCCATCAAAAAGAACCCTTTTGGAAGGGCTTCACCGAAATCTAAATTCATGTTGTCCGGTACATTCGTGTGTCAGCGTACTTTCCGGTGAGCGCTTTAGTCCGTTTACTTGGACTAAAGGGTTCATTTCATCATGACTACGAACCTTAGAACAAGCACGAAGACCACTGCGACCGCGAGGATGCTTATCATGACTATCTGCGACCACGGCCTCGTTTCCTCTTCGGCCGTTCCCTCGCCGACAACCTCCCCGGTCGGCACCGAAGACTCCACCGTTATCCCCGGCTCTCCCTCAGCCGCGGGGGTGAACTCCGTTGTCACCACTATCTCGAATTCTACGGAAGCCTCCTCATGCTCGCCGACGGCTGACACGGATATGGGGTAGCTCCCTGCCTCGGTCTCGTATTCGGGCGCGGCGTACACAAAGAATGATTTCGACTCTCCCGGGCCGAGTTCGGCGCTGTAATCAGACATGTGGACCCACTGCGGGGCCTCAAGCGCAAGCTCGTATTCCTGCGCGAACATGCCCTTGTTCGCTGCCACGACCTCGTACGCGTCGGACTCGCCCACGTTCACCGTCTTTACGTTGACGGCATCCTCACTGTAAAGGTAGACGTTGTAGCACTGCTCCGACGGGAACACCCCGACCGTGACGGTCGAGCTGACGGGGGCGTTCGAGTCTATCTCTATCTCGAGCGGATATTCACCTGCCTCCTTGTCGCACGGGACGTCTATTGAAAGCGCTACCTTGCCCGTGCCGCCTTCGGCTATCGACATCTGGCTGCTCTGCTCTCCGTAGCGGATGGTGTACTGGTCCTCCATGAGGCCCATGTTCTTTATCTCAAGCGTGAAATCGGCGGTCCCGCAGGGGCACACGTCCTGCCTTTCGGGATTTACCGTGAACTCCGTCTCGTAGCATTTCCTGACGTTCGCCGTGATGGTCTCCCTGTTCCTCACGTACGATATCTGGGATGCGAGCTCAAGCGTGATTTCCTTCTCACCTTCGACGTCCTCAGGCGCCAGGAACGTCATCCCCAGGGTCTTCCCCTTCCCGCTTTCAATCTCGAAGACATCGTTCTCGAACGTAAGCCAGTCCTCGCTGGCGGTTATCATGACCTTCTCGTCGTTGTCTCCATCGTTGACAATCTTGAGATCGAAGGTCGCCTCCTTTCCCTGGCACACATCATACGTGCCGGGTACGACCTCTACCCAGCGGCACTTCAGGACCTCGATGTCGAACTTCTTGATGTTCGTCTTTCCTGAAACAGGCGATATGGATTTCACGCCGACCTCATAAACGCCCGGCCTGACCCAGCATGATGGCGTAATGAAGGCCGCTATGCTCTTGGCCTCGTTGCCCGCAAAACTCTCATTGGGAACTATGAACCCGGACCACAGCTCGTCTTCAGGCAGTATAAGCTCGAACTCGTACTTCTGCGTCCTAGAATCGAGGTTCGTCGCGATGACCTGGAAGTCCTCGTTGGTAAGGGTTGAGCACGGACAAAGGGCGTTCTTCTCAATGTCTACCTCGATTCCGGCCTCGACAGAAGCTGCGGCTGGAACCGCGAAAAGCAGCGAAACTATCAAAAAGACCAAAAGTCCGTTTTTCATAAACAATATAAGGAGGGTAAATTTTTTAAGCCTTTGCACGCGTTAGTCCTTCCAGAACCTCTTCGTCCTGGCGTACCTGCGCTCGGCTTCCAGTATCAGCCTGCAGAGATCGTCGTCGTCCCGCGCCTCCGCAAGTATGCGCTTTGCATTGGTCCAGCCGACTCCCCGCCCGGCAAGAGCCTTCAGCGCGGGCTCGCCGTAGTTCATGACGAGCGTCCCGGTGTTCTGTATGTGGCTGAGGTGTCTCTTCTCGCTGGCGCTAAGCTTCTTCTTCTCGAGGTGCTTCTTCAGCGCCTTCTCGCTCTCCATGTCCCAGTGGTGGGTCGCGCCTATCATCCTTGCTCCGCATTTCGGGCACTGGAGCAGCGGCTTCTCGCTGACCCTCGACGTCACGTTCCAGCCCCCGCAGCCGCAGCACACCAGACGGAGCTTTGTGCCGAGTAGCCTCTTCCTAAAAGCCTCTAGTATCTCGGTTTCGGGCCTCTCGGGGGCGACTATCTCGTACTTCCTCTCCAGTCCCGACCTGCCCATGGGCGAAAGACCTTCCCTGACGACTATCTTTATCTCACCAGACTGGATCTTACCGAGCATCTTCTTCGATGTCTCTATGTCCAGCTTCTCGCGCTTTATCTCGCTGAGCGCCTCCTCGTACGCAGGCGTCCCCAGGTAGGCGTCGGCGACCTTGCTGAGGTAGCCTTTACCGAAGTCAGCGTTCCTGTCTATTATCCCCAGCCTGTTCGCGACGTGTAGGAACCTCCAGTGGAAGAGCTCGGACCTGGCCAGTGATATGTCCATCATCTTGTCCAGCGAGTCCGGCTCCATGTACCTGAACGTCTCTATCACATCTTTCCAGCGCGGGCTCTGTATCCTTATCATTATCCTGTAGGGGTCCGTCTGCAGGCCCACCGAGCCCATCCTGCCGCTCAGAAGTGCCGTGAGCACGCGTCCTATGGTCTCGTTCACGAGCGAGCCGAAGCACGTGTGGATGACCACGTGGTATCCCTCGTCGGCGCGCGCGAACTCTATGAGGATCTCCCTGTCGTCCGGAAGGTGGCCGAAGCCCTTCTGCTGCTTCACGAAAGAGACCATCTTCCTCGAGGCCTCAGCGTCCACGGGATATTCCGACCTTACGAAGCCTGCAGCCGAGGCCGCGCCGCCAGGAAGCTTCCCCGCTATCTCGCGCCTGAGCCTCCCGACCCCCTGGGCGACATCGAAGGGAACGGGCATCAGCTCGCCCTCCCAGGCGGGTATGGCGGCCTCTATGCCCTTCTCAGGCTCGACGAGGACGCTGCTCTTCCTGACCTCTATGATCTTCCAGGCCTGTCCCTTGACTATGAATGAAGTCCCCGTGGAACCATGCAGGGCTATGAACTCCGCGTCCAGTGTGCCCACGGGGCTGTTCGTGACGATGTCTATTATCTTGTAGTTCTTCACGTCGGGTATCGTCGATAGGTTCTGGTAGTAGTACTGGAAGGCGCCCTGCCTCCTTTTCAGCAGGGTTTCGTCAGAGAACCTGTCGTCTATCCACAGCAATCTCAGCCTCTGCAGCAGCAGGCAGACCTCCATGAACTTCTCGAATGTCAGGTTCCTGTACGGCAGCGCCCCCTTCACGATGTCATATGCATTCCTCGCGGGAATCCTGTACTCCTCGAGCGAGAGCCCCACGACCTGGTGGCCGAGGACGTCAAGGGCCATGTCGTAGATGCGGGACCGCTCGATTTTGCCTTTCATGGCCATGTCCGCGATCACGGCGGACTCGAATACGTCGTCGGGGTCCGTTGAGATGATTACCCCGCGGGACGTCCTGCCTACGGAGTGGCCCGCCCTGCCCGTCCTCTGGAGCAGCTTGGAGACCTGCCTGGGGGACATGTACTGGAGCGTGAGGTCTATCTCGCCGATGTCTATGCCGAGCTCGAGCGAGCTGGTGCAGACCAGGGCCTTCATCTCGCCGTCCTTCAGCTTCTTCTCAGCATCGATCCTCACCTGCTTGGAGAGCGAGGAGTGGTGGGTCTCTATCGGCACCCTGCTGTCGAGCTCCTTCAGCCTCGACGAGAGCACCTCCGCGAACTGGCGCGTGTTCGTGAATATCAGCGCTGTCCTCACGTCCTTCAGAAGCTCGCCTATCCTCCTCAGCCTGGCGGAAACCTCTGGCGAGACGAATATGCTCTCGCCCGTCTTCGCGTCATCCTTGCCGGGGATCGGGTACTCTACTCTCATTTCCATGTCCTTTAGGTGCGTGGTGTCCACTATGACGCACTTATCACCGGCGAGGAACCTGGCGACCTCGTCCGGCGTGCCCACCGTGGCTGAAAGCCCGACGAACTGGGGCGCCGACCTGCTCCTAGACTTTATGAGATGTTTCAGCCTTTCGAGTCCGACTGACAGCTGTATGCCCCTCTTGTTGCCCACGAGTTCGTGTATCTCGTCGACCACCACGAACCGGACGTTCGAAAGATGCTCCCTCATCCTCTTCCCCGTCAGCATCGCCTGGAGCGTCTCCGGGGTGGATATGAGCATGTCCGGCGGGTTCGAGGCCTGCATGCTGCGCTCGTACGTGCTCGTGTCGCCGTGCCTGACGGACACGTCCATGTCCAGATGGCCCGCCCACCAGGATATGCGCTTCTCCAAGTCCCTGTTCAGCGACTTGAGGGGTGTTATGTAGAGTATGGAAACCTTCTTCGGTCTTTCCGTGAGCCATCTGTCGAAAATCGGCAGGAGAACGCTCTCAGTCTTGCCCGTCCCCGTGGACGCGATGACAAGGGTGTTCCTGCCGCCGTGTATGGGAGGTATGCCCTTCTCCTGGACCTCGGTGGGCCTGTCGAACCTCTTTTTCACGAGCTGCCGGAGCTCCTCAGAAAACATCTCGAACGCCATGGAAATCACCTTAAACAATATTAATGGAGCAAATCAAATAATCATACAGAGGTTTATATGTTTAATCCGCTATCGGCTATTTTTGGCCACGGCAGGAAAATAAGGAAGCTCAGGAAGAGGTGGGACAGGGTAAGGGAAAAGACCCTTAAGAAGGATGCGTCAAAAAGGGCGGAGCTCCTGCCGAAGGAGGACCAGATAGAGCAGAACCTGAGGATCCTCGAGGAAAGGCGCCTCCACAGGGGCGAGAGGGCGAGGCTGATAAAGGAAGTCGAGATAGACCTGGCAGAAACCAAGGCTCTCCTCGGCTCAAAGTCCGAAAAGCTTCCCCCGCCGCAGCAGGTGGCGCAGAAAGAGCAGCAGAACGTCCAGGAACAGGCATACTGAATCAGATGCTGCCTGTCTTCCCGTTTTCCAGAATTCGCGTGAACTCCCCGGGCCTGACGACTCTTATACCCTTCCACATGTCGTGGTCGAGCAGGTGCCTGTCGTTGGATATTATGAAGTCCGCCTTTGCGGCGAGGGCGAGCTCGAAGTACTTGTCGTCGTCGGGGTCCTCGCAGAGCCTCACCCTCTCCTTAGGCCTCACCATCGTCGCCCTGGAATAGAACCTTATTATCGTGTCGACGAACGCGCGGTCGGGCCTCACCTTCTCGAGTATGAACAGGTTCTCGTCCTTTATCGCGGGGCTGTAGACCGCCTCCAGCCTGCCCTCTATGCACATGCCTATTATCTTACCCGAACTGCTCCGCGGGCTGAACCTGCTCGCTATTATCATGTTAGTGTCGATGACGACCTTCATGAGAAACCTTTTCGCGCGGGGATTAATATGTTGCCCGAAGCTTTCCTGAAGGTAGCGCGCTGAAAGCCTTATAAAATTTGCGTCCAATTCACATTATGTCTCAATGGAAGATAAGCCAGCTTCTGGACCTGAAGTTCGTCAGGTACTTGCTAAACTTCTTCGGTCTCTATCCAAAGGCCTATACCGAAGAGCCGGAGCCGGCAGAGATATTAAGTGAAGACGACCTCAATAAAACGTTCAGAAAAATCAGGCTAGCACCAAAAGCTTGTAAAGAAAAGATCGAACCAGAGAAAAAATCGAAAACCGTATGGGACATTGAAGCGGAAAATTCAATTGAAAGACTGCATGAAAGATACATCAATAACTGGAAAGTCATCGAAGAATACGGGAACAACATAATAAAAAGGACGCGCCACTGCTCCCTGAAAAGGTATTACACGCCAGACGCCGTGATAGTCACCCTAGAATGCGGTGACGTTACGCTCGCCCAAGGATGGAAGATGAATGAAAGCCTGGACAAATACGAGCTTGCAAGCAAGCTTCAGGCTTCTAACATAGGGTACAAGAACGAGACTGTCAGGAACGCTCTTGAATACCAGCTGTCGGAGAACATTTTCAATGGCAGGCATAATGGAAAGACCATAGACTTCCTTACCTACAAGGAGCTCCTCTTATGAGACGCGCCAAAAATTGCCAAATACCATGTTGTGGAAAAAGACTGTAAGGATGTGCACTGAAAGCCTTATAAAAGTTACAGGTGAATTATAAACTGATAAAGATGTTCACGGGCAGCGAAGTCATAAGGGCTGTTGAGAAGTGTCCTTTTGGTAACTGCAGAAAAAGCCACGCTATAGTCATCGACACCCAGCCAACCATATACAGAAACCCTGGCGGAGAGATATACTATCGGGCTCAAGGTTACATAGGCGGCAGCCCGCTGCAGGGGACTCACATGGTTCCGGAAAGCGTCAAGAACGACCCTTACGAAGCTAAGAACCTGGAGTTTCTCAAGGTAAGGATATTCGGCAACGCCCGAATAAATTCGGATGACATTCAGGTCGGCTGCGCAACCTCTTCCTGCTAGAACTTTCTGAAAAGCGGCTTCGGCTCTTTTATCTTGTGGTGTGACTTGATGCCGAGTTCTTTTGCTGATTCCCACTTCTGCTTGTGCACGGAGCCGGGAAGGTTCAGGTACTCCCATATCTTCTCCGCGCTTTCGGGTATGAAGGGCGAAAGCATTATGGCCAGGCTCCTAAGAAGGTTCGCTCCTACGTAAAGGCAGTTGTCGTAATTGCCTTTCCAGGGCTCCTTCTGCTGGAAGTACTCGTTGCCCTCCTTGGCGAGGCGCATCACGTCGTCGAGGGCGTCCTGGAGCCTGAAGCCGTCCATCAGCCCCGAGACGGTTTCTGCGTGCTTCTTGATGCTTGCTGTCAAGCGCCTGTCCAGCTTGTCAGGCCCGCCCGGCTTCGGCACCTTCCCTGCGTTCTTGCTGTAGACGAAGGTGAGCACCCGGTTGACGAGGTTCCCGAGGTTGTTCAGCAGCTCGCCGTTGTTGCGGGTCACGAGCGACTCCACCGAGAAGTCCCCGTCCTCCCCGAAGGGTATCTCGCTTATGAGGAAGTACCTGAGGGGGTCGGCCCCGTATTCATTTACGAGCTCCGTCGGGCTTATTACGGTGCCCCTGGACTTGGACATCTTCTCGCCCTTCATGTTCACGAAGCCGTGGACGAAGACCGTCTTCGGGAGCGTTATGCCCGCGGCCATGAGTATGCTTCCCCATATGACCGTGTGGTGCCAGACTATGTCCTTCCCTATCACGTGAACCGCATGGGGCCAGAACTTCTTTGACTTCGCACCCGGCCATCCGACGGTCGAAAGGTAGTTTATGAGGGCGTCCATCCACACGTACTGGACGTGCTTGTGGTCTATGGGCACGGGCACCCCCCAGCTGAAGCTGGTCCTTGAGACCGAGAGGTCCTTCAGGGGCTCGCTGAGCCTGCTGAGTATCTCGTTGCGCTTCGA
>CAZSYZ010000023.1:8213-16881 GCA_964611445.1 uncultured archaeon
TGATTACAATTGCTGCCATCGTTACTGATAAACCAGAGCCTAAAAAAGAAGAAAAAGGCGGTCCCTTCTGGCCTTATGTAGTCCTTGTGCCTCTTTATGTGCTCGATGAGCTTTTCCCTGTACTTCCCCATCTCGAAGAAGTAGCTCTCCTCCGAGAAATTGTCCGGCTCCGTGCCGTGGACCGGGCACTTGTCGTCTACGAGGTCCTTCCTCTGGTAATACGTCTCGCAGTCGACGCAGTACAGCCCATCGTAGGTGCTCTTGTATATCTCGCCTTTCCTGTATATGATGCTGAATATCTCCTGTGCCGTCTTCACGTGCCTGGGTTCGGTGGTCCTTATGAAATCGTCATATGATATGTTGAGCGCGTCGCAGAGCTCCCTGAAGTGGACGACCATGTCATCGACGTACTGCTGCGGCGTCTTCTTCGCCTTCTCCGCGCATCGCTGTATCTTCATGCCGTGCTCGTCCGTGCCCGTGGAGAAGTGCACGTCGAATCCCCTGAGGCGCTTGTAGCGCGCTATGACGTCGGTGCATATCTTCTCGTAGGCATGCCCGAGGTGCGGGAGCCCCGAAGGGTAATCTATGGCCGTCGTGATTAAGAATTTTTCCTTTTTCATCTTTTAATGAACACCCCTTTAATCCCATATTTTGCATTTCTTTCTAAAATATTATTTTCCGCTCTTTTTAAGTCGTCTATTCTTTTTTTATGTTTCAAAAAATCTTTAAGAAGCTTATTGGTGCCTGCCGCTGAGCACAAAGCCCAGCGTCTTCACTACATAGCCCATGTCCTTCCAGACATTGTAGCCGTTATTGTAGAAACTGGCGTATTCGCGATCTAGATTTACCATGTCCACAACTTCCATTTTATTATTGTAACGCTCAATCTGCATCGGCCCGGTGATTCCGGGCGGGCAGTCTGCCCTGTTATTGCAGACGTTGTTTATCTTTTCATCCACAAGTTCCGTATAAGGCCTCGGTCCCACGATGCTCATGTCACCGATGAGGACATTGTACATCTGGGGGAGTTCATCTATTCCGTACTTCCTCAGGAATCTGCCGACTCCAGTGATCCTCGAATCCTTTACAGATCCCTTCATTATCATGTTCTTCAGGTCTCCGCCATAAACGTCAGAATGCGCACTCTCCTTTCCGAGTTCCATCGACCTGAACTTGTAAATCCTTAATTTTCTGCCGCTGGGGGCCACCCTCTCCTGGGAAAAAAAGACCGGGCCCCTTGCCCTGCGATTGAAAATTCCCTCTATCTTTATGGCGGCTGCTGTCGTGGCGGCAACGGGAACGCCTAAAATCATTCCCAAGCTCGCAAGGCCTATGTCCATTATGCGCTTTGATGTGTAAACCGGTTTTTCAGGGATGGGCTGGTGTTCTGCGGCGCCCTTGATGTGTAGGTCTTCCGCCATGAGTTTTTCTTCCATCTCTGCAAGATACTGTTGTTTCATGTAAGTAGTTAAAAAGAAATCATTTATAAAGGTTTCATCCGACGCCCTTTATCTTGAGGATGACCTTGTTCTCGCGCCCGGATATCGGATCTGTGTCGACGACCCCGCGCTCCTTCAGGTTCTTTATCAGCCTCGAGACCTTGGCCTTGCTGTAGTCGGATTCCTTGACGATGACGCTCTGCCTCACCTGGCCGTCGTTCCTCGCTATTATGTCAACGACCCTCTTCTCGTCCTTGTTAAGGAGCGGGAGCACCTTGACGTCGGCCTCCCCTTCGGAGAGCCCCTCCTCATGTAGAACGCAACGGAAAGCATTATTATGACAACGATTGACGTCATCGCGATCACGGTGAGGTCCCACATGCTTCCGCCGCTGTCCATGACCTCGAACGTGACCAGAAAGCTCAGGGTTTCTTCTGTGGTGAGATTCATGCCCTCCCACGAGACCATCATGCGCCTTCCGTCAGTCAGCGTCGAGCCGTCCGGGGGGAAGTATGACTGGTTCACGATTTCCTCCGACAGCGCGGCTTTGGCGGGAAGCTTCACTATTGAGAACATCCTCTCGGTCTTGTACGGGACCGGGAAGTTCAGCCGGAACTCGTATTTGTCATCCGTCGGCCTTATGGCTTCCCTGGTATAGAAATTTATCCTGATGTTTCTCCCGTCCTCCTCCATCCCGTAGAAGTTGCAGGATATGCTGCTGCCGCCCTTTACGTTGTTGAAATCGCACCTGCTGGTTCCTGACATCGTAGCGACGGATAAGTTGAGTATGGTGAAGTCCAGCTCAAGGTCTATGGTGTTCACGGGCTTGTCGGGTATGAGCGTGACGGTCACGACTGCCTGGAGGTTTTTCTCTATCGTCGTGTCTATCCCGTAATACTCCAGATCTGCCGCTGAGGCATGAGGCATAATCATGCACGCCGCCAGCAGAATCAACGCGGCGAAAATCAATGGTTTCATATTGAATAAATAACTGTCAGGGAGTTTAAAAAGGCTTTTTGAAACGATTGCGGATTGTTTCAGCGATTGTTTCACTAATTGTTTCATAAGAAGGAAAATGCGTCGGCCGGGACTTCCACCTTTTGCGGCAGCTGATTTTCCGTGGAACGCTTTTGTGCGCTTCTGCCACAGCGGAAGCAAGGGAACCCGTTCCCGCTGTTTACCTGCGCAAAAGGGTTTGAACCCGGGTCACAGGCTTGGAAGGCTTATCCCAATCATCCATGGCGTCATAGCTTCCAAGACACCCGAAGACTGTCTGGGTCCTGCCAGACTAGACTACCGACGCATTAAAGGAATATTATGCGGTGCCCATTTAAAAGTCGAACTCACTGACGGCCTTCTTGGGCTTAGCGGCTGCAAGATTCCGGGTTATTGCCGATGATATCTGGTTCAGAGTCTCTTCGGGAAGCTTCTTAACCGCAAGTACGCCCTCGAGGCTCACCGGACCCTCGGAAAGGTACCTCGGTATGATGTGCACATGGACGTGCGTAACGACCTGGCCCGCTGCCTTGCCGTTCGACTGGATGATTGAAAGGCCATCAGCTTTCGTGCCCTTCTGCACGGCCTCGGCCATGTACCTGACGCTTTCGAAAAGCTTTCCGACATCCTTCTCGCTCATCTCGAGAAGGGTCACGGCATGATTCTTGGGTATGACCAGGGTGTGTCCGGGATTCCTCGGGTTTATGTCCAGGAACGCAAAGACGCGCTCGTCCTCGTACACCTTCTTTGCCGGAATCTCTCCCCTGGCTATCTTGCAGAAAAGACAGCCTCCCTCTCCTTCTTCTGTCATGTCATTACCTCCTTCATGGGCCCACTGAGATTTGAAATCCTGAAGCAGCTTCCATGAAGCCGCTTTCTCAGGTCTGAAGCTTTTTTGCAAACCTTTCCCTTTGGCCGCTCGGGCCTTTGTGAACGTGTAAGCTTCCGGAAAGGCCTGACCCAAAGCTCCGATGCTAGGCCAAGCTACACCATGGGCCCTGGTGTTTTGTTTTAGCAGGTTAATCTATATAACCGTAAGTATATTAAAATTATCATTAAGGTCAAAACCGAAGAAAAACGAAAACCCTTTTTAAGGCGCATGCATAATTATTCAGCAGGTGAAACATATGATACCGACCAAAGTTTTCATGGCATTCGCGGCGGTATTCGTCGTCGTGACGCTGTCGCTCCTTCTTGCGGTCAACGACCAGAGGGCGGCGATAGGCGTCCCGATATCGAAGACGGAAGCGGTAAGGCCGAATTTCATGGATTCATTCATGGGGAGCGCATGGGCTGCTGAGCAGGTGACCGACAACACGCTGTTCGTGAGCGGCTCTGCAACCGCGAGCGCAAGCCCCGACAAGGTGACCATACAGTTCTCGGTCGTGACGGATGACGCGAGCGCGCAGGTCTCGCAGCAGGAGAACGCGGACAAGACCGCGGCGGTAAGGTCGTCCCTGATGGCGAAGGGGATGGAGGCGTCGGATATAGAGACAACCGGATACGGCCTCAGCCACATCAGGGAATATGACTACGAGACCAGGGCCTACACAGACAGGGGCTTCAGGACTACACACTCCATGAAGATCGAGCTGGCCGACATAAGCAGGGCCGGCGAGATGATAGACGCGGCCGTGTCCGGGGGGGCCAACAGCGTCACGAGCGTCTACTTCGGCCTTTCGGACGACAAAATGAACGATCTCACCCTGCATGCACTCGAGGCCGCGGGCGGGAACGCGAAGGAGAAGTCCGAGTCGATGGCGAAGGGTCTGGGCGTGACCGTCACGAGGCTCATGAGCGCGAGCGAGGGCTACACGACGTACCCTGCACCGTCTTACAGGAGCTATGAGATGGGAGTCGCCGAGGACGCTGCCGGCGGCGTGACCCCCACAGAAGTGACGCCCGGCGACATAACCGTGACCGCGACCGTGAGCGCCGTCTACGAGATATCTTAAGGACCGTTCCCTTGCGGGAACGCTTTATTTAGCAGATTCTTCAATACGATTCAGCCCTGGATACCCTCAGAGAGACTCAGCCAGTTGGCGGGTATCTCCCTCACTACGTTGCCGCCGTGGTTCTCCACGATCATCCTGACACGATTTTTAAAAGGGAATACGTCCGGTAATTCACGGCCGTTACTGGTCCCTTCCGGGTACAGATGGCTCATGTACTCATCCGCGCAATAGTCGGCGAAGTTTTTCCTCATGATATTGTCTACTAGGTCGCTCTTTCCGCCGAGCGCGGACCAAGCAGAGTAGGAAATGGCATAGACGCAGTCCTTGTCAACGCTGGAAAACCTCTCGTCGAGGTTGAAGTCGTGAATTCTGACAAGAGGCGCGAAAGACACGTAGAGCGTGTTGTTGCCCGCTTTATAGTAGGATGTTCTGATTCTCAGGCCGTTGCGCAGCCATCGCAGTGGACCCGTGATGGCGTGACCGAGATTCCACGTGCTCACCGTCGCGTCGATATCGACCTGCGTGAGAGTACCTCCTCGGGAATCCTTTTCCAGTTCCTTGGCTAGTGAATCGTAGAAAATGTCCGTATTTAGGTAGCTGAGGTCCCTCACCTCGATGTCATCGGTCTTCACGCCGCCCAGCCGCTCCTCAACGAGGGGCCTGTAGTACTCCAGACTGTCCCTGTATGCCTGCATGACCCTCTGCCTTTTCTTCTCAGAGGTCGGAACGGGCGTGAGAGCGAGGCCCAGAAGGCTCAGGCCCGCACTCCTGATATAATCTATTGCGGCCATGATATGTTGACCGCAGAAAGTTTTTTAAACGGATGCTGACGGCACCTAAGAATGAGTAAGGATACCGAGCCTTTAGATGCGAAGTAAGCCCCAGACGAGACTTGAACTCGTGACCTCGGCGTGCCTGGTGAACCTTTCACATTTCCGTTGACGCTTTGCGCGAAGCGGAAAGGATCATTACCAACGCCGCGCTCTACCGACTGAGCTACTGGGGCGTATTAACAATATTCTGAGCAGCTAAATTATAAATTATTGCGCTATTGGCCTCAGCTGAGTGGAACTGCAAGCAAATATTAAAAAGATGCCTATTATATTTATTGAGAACAGGGGCCCGTAGCTTAGCCTGGTTAGAGCGCCACGCTGATAACGTGGAGGCCGTGAGTTCAAGAACCCTTTTCCGTCCGAGTCACGGAAAAGTGTTGAACAAATCTCACCGGGCCCATGTGAACCGTTTTCATGGCTTTCTGGCCATCTTAAGAGACCTTACGATGAATTCCTCTATCGAGTCTATCTCTTCCTTTCTTGGCGTGAAGACTGAAGACCCGAGGAATTTATCGAGAAAATCCCTCTGGAAATTATGTGACATGTAGGATACGGATTTCCTCCGTAATTCATGGTCTGAATCGCCGCCTGTCTTCGGTATGAAAACTTCTTGTTCGTACTGAAGGCCTGCGCCTTCGCAAATATCATCAACGCCGTCCCAAGTAAAAAGGATATACTTGCTTTTCGAAACCTGCCTTATGAACTCTGGATCGAGTTCGCCGAACATAGGCGGCAGGTAATCCGACTTTACCATCTCCTGCCCGTCGACTTCGGCGGTGTATATTGAAGAATCATCCTTGCCGTCCACGCCCTTGGCCTTTTTGACCCATTCTCTCGTTTCCGGATCGAATCCGTCCATGTTCATAATAGTCGAGCCGTCGTATTGCAGCGTATCGAAAACCGTGCCGTCTTTCGCGCCGATCTTCCTGAAAAACTCCAGGACGTCACCAAAGGACATGTCGTTATAGACTATTACGCAAAAAGTCGGGTCCGTCACAAGTCTCGGCTTCCTTATCTTGCCTCCTTTCTCGAAGATGCCGACCACGTCCGTTGTGATCTTGTGATCTTCACTGCCTTTTTCCACGGAATAGCTGTATGTCTTTGTGTATATGTCAACTTCTGAGCCCATTCTGCCTCCTCCGGCATAATTGAAATTATGGTATATGGTTTTTCCCATTATCGCATATTGCAGGAAAAGTTTTAAAACAGGCGAGGGGCGAGAAAAAACTTATATTTATAAAACGTGCCAATAATTCAGATAGGTAAGCCCCCGTAGTCTAGCCCGGTCAAGGATACCGGCCTCTCGTCAGGCTTTTGGGAAAATCCCGAACGTCAAAAGCCGGGGAGACAGCCGATGACCCGGGTTCAAAAGCACCTTTTTGCCCAAGCAGGCGGGCAAAAACGCGCCCGAAAAATAAGCTAAGGCATAAAATGCGAAGAGGTGCTGGGAATCCCGGCGGGGGCATCCTTATTTTATACAGCGTCGATTGATATCGTTAATGATAAATTATTTCAAATCCTTATGTAGGCATAGCAGTAAAATCAGGGGGCATGGTACATTTTAATTAAGAAATACGTCCTGTCTAGAGAGAGCAATTTCCCCTTTTTAATTTCTTCTCATAAAAGGCCTGTTAGATCTGAATCTCTCTGCCCACCTGTCTACCACTTTTCCGGAATCGCTAAACCTTTTGTATCCATTTCTGTCAACAAACATTTTTGCCATATTCATACACCGCATTTTTGAATTAGAACTATGATTCGAAACAGTTTACCCGTGGAATTATCTGAAAATTATATTATTGAGATTTCCTCTGACGAATAAGGTCTCAATTTACCCGTCAAAGGCTTCAACTTTTCCGTTTGTCAAATGTCTTTTCTTAATTTCATCACTATTTCCATACTTATCACTTCCATTATAGGGATTGCCTAAGATACTAAACTCTCCTTACTTTTCACTAATAGCAACTTCTTGCAATACAAGGTCACCATTAGGATACTCCAACCAATCCAGTTCGGTTCCTTTCGTCCATCCCTTCTTCTTTACCTTCGTTTTCGGGATGACTACCCAAAAGGAATTCTTGGTCGTTTGTAGTTTCATTTTTTCACTCACTGCGATTTAGTTGAAATGCCAATTCCCTACCTCTTAAACTTGGGGCTGAGAGCCCGGTAAGGGATTTTATGACATTACTAAATATATATTAACCCTAGACTATATAAATACATAGTTATTATAAAATACTAATATTTAACAAATAGGTTCAGAATAAACGAGATGATGATATCGATTTTGTATAGAAAATGCCATAAATTGGGAATATTTACGGTATCACGGGTCGCACAACTTGTCCACTTTCGGCGGGGGCACTATATAAGCTGAGATTAAATTAAGGCGGCCTGAAATTTAGAATACACCCGCCGACAAAAATAATCCTTTTTTAAAGCTTTTTGAACTCTAGTCAGTATGGCAATAGTTTCCTACAGGACGGACGCGGTAAAATTAGCGGGAGGCGGGAACGTCTACGCTGTGGATGGTTTCAGCGGGGCCGAATATGGTATCAAAAAGGCGCTGGAGGACGGGCGGATGGTGCCCACGGTTCCCCTGCTTGTTGGGATGGAAGGCACAGGCGAAAACGTCATTTCGTCCAGCCTGAGGATATCCATGAAGCGTGGCGATACGGATGTCAGCGTATACATGCACATACCGCTGCAGGGCAGGCCCGATACCACGTTCCTGGAGGATTACGGCATGTTCCTGCGGCCTGACATAACCGAGGTTCAATTCGGGAAGCTGATAAACCTGGGCACTGCCTCAGACGACGAGGGGAACATGCCCGTCTACGTGGTTGACAATAAAATGGAGCGGAAGCACCTGAAAAAGATTGAAGGCAGGCTGAAAAACAAGGAGCCAGGCAAGCCCTTCGTGAGCGCCGCTTCCATGGAAGACATCTGGGGGCTCCAGTCGGTCTATGCGTTCTTCGGCGGTCAGGAGAACTTCGAGAAATACGCGGAAAGACATGGCATTTCAGAAATCAACCTGTTCCACCTGTTCGATTCGGTGAAAAGGCCCTACCGCGGATCCACAAGGAACAGGAAAATAGACAAGCTCGCGCTGATAGACGGCAGCCCGGGGAGCTTCACGAATTCTACAAAGGATATGGAGCTTTACTGCCTAGACAGCAGCAGAAAGCAGCAGTATTCATGGAAGGATTTCCTAAAGACCGGGAAGCTCCTTTTTTAGTGAGAGATTTTACACCAGCCCTTCAAGCTCCGGGATGCTCCTGAGGTTCTCGGGCGGCCTGGCGCCTATCTGCTCGACCACCTTTGCCGCTATGACCGAGCCTATCCTTCCGCACGCCTTCAGGTCCATGTTCCTGGAAAGGCCGTAGAGGAAGCCCGCAGCGTAGAAATCGCCCGCGCCTGTGGTATCGACAGCGTTGGCCTTCAG
>CAZSYZ010000024.1:0-16674 GCA_964611445.1 uncultured archaeon
AAGGACGGCTGAAAGCAGAATCAGCATCGGGAGAACCTGGCCGTAATAGATAAACCCAAACAGCGAAAGGACGGCAAGACCGGTAACATCCGTTATCCTCTCGACAATGACAACAGGTATCGTTCGGCTAATCCTTTCCCCCTTTATATCCCTTATCAGCCACGACTTCCAGATTTCGCCTATCTTACCGGGTGTGATTATCATGGAAAGCCCGCTGAAGAATACGAACATGTTCTCTCTCAAAGGCAGAACGACGCCGGCCTTTTTCAGGAAGTAGTCCCATTTGAGAAATCTGAGCAGATAATTGACCGTGGTCAGGAAAAACACCACTGCCAGCAGTTCCCAGCGGAAAGACGAAAGTGTATGCGAAAGTTTTCCGAAATCGGCATAAACGCCCATGAGGATATATACGGCCAATGCCAGCGCAAGCGGAATCCATAACCTGTTTTTCCTCATGATTCAATTTTGCCTTTCTGGCTTATAATGAAATGCTGCCCGTATGCTCGGAACAGATATAAATATAAAAAAACCAAGTTATTGGAAGACGATAATTATGAGGATACTTGTTACGGGCGGGGCGGGTCTTGTAGGTTCGGAATGCTGCAGACTGTTTTCGGAGCATGGCTACAAGGTTGTATCGGTAGATAATTATGCAAGAGGCAGGATTTTCGGGGAGGAGGGAAGCACAAAATCCACAATGAAGAATCTAATAAAAGACTACGGCATCGAGAACCATGAAATTGACATATGGAATAGAAGGATTTCCGGGCTCATCAAAAAAGCGGACGCGATTATACACACAGCAGCGCAGCCTTCCCATCCAAGGTCGATTGAGATACCTATGGAAGACTTCCGGATAAATGCCTATGGGACCCTGTTCCTGCTTGAGGCTGCAAGGAAGCACAACAAGGACGCCCCATTCGTTTTCTGCTCCACGAACAAGGTCTATGGGGAGATACCGAACCGCTTCTCATACAGGAAGACAGGAAAGAGGTTCGAGCCCACGGACAAGTCCTTATACGAAGGTTTCGATGAAAACCTCAGCATAGACCAGAACATGCACACCCCCTTCGGGGTCTCAAAGACAGCCGCAGACCTGTATGCGCAGGAATATGCCTACCTGTACGGGCTCAAAACAGGCATATTCAGGATGGGATGCATAACAGGCGGTGCGGCGAAGGCGGTCGAGATGCACAACTGGGAGCCCTATTTCATCAAAAAGGCGATGACAGGCGAAACGCTCAACATTTACGGGTACGGCGGTTATCAGGTCAGGGACGTGATTCATGCCAGGGACCTGGCGGATCTTTTCCACAGGTTCGTGAAGAAACCGAAGGCCGGGGGGGTCTACAACATCGGCGGCTCGAGGAAGAATTCCATATCGCTCTTGGAAGCAATAGAACTGATAGAGAAGATAACGGGAAAGGAGATGAAGTGGAGGCTAGCTTCCGAAAGGGAGGCAGACCACAAATGGTGGATATCCGACATCAGAAAGGCGAAGAGCCAGTTCCCCGGCTGGGACATAAGGACAGGGCTCGATGCAATATTCGAGGAGATATACGAGGAACTGCTGAAAAAGAAAAACTGAGAGTAGGATTTATCTGGTGGCTTGTATGGGCGGAAGGATTCTAAAGGACCGGAAAAGGACACTGGAGAAGTACTGCAGGGGGAAGAGCGTGCTTGACGTCGGATGCGTCGGCGGCATAGGTAAGGAAAAAAACAAACTGACCCATGATATCATAAGGGGCGTGGCCAGTCATGTGCTTGGAGTCGACAACAACAAAAAAGCAGTGGAGATGTTCAAGAAACGCGGGTATGACATAATTTACGCCGATGCCCGCAGTCTCGACCTTGGGAGGAAGTTCGACGTAGTTTTTGCGGGTGAGATAATCGAGCACATTGAAGATCAGGGACTCTTTCTTGAAAACGTCAAAAAGCACCTGAAGCCGGACGGACTGCTGATACTTTCGACGCCGAATGCCCACGACTTCGCCTACCACATCAACAGATTCATGGGCCGTATGGATGACGACTATGATAAATGCAGGAACATAGGTCACGTGGTTGCCCACAGCTACGGCACGATACGCCATCTTCTGGAGAAGGCGGGATTCAGCGTAATAGAATACTATTACATAAACAGCATCTGCCTCACGAAGAGGAGGAAGGCTATGCGGCCTCTTACGCGCATATTTCCCGATCTGGCGGAATCCATACTGGTGATAGCCAGACTAGATGCCGGATGATGCCACCATTTATAAATTTGTCCCTGAAAGAGTTAGTATGAAAAGCGTACTCTATGCGACCCATTTCCCATACAGGAGGTCATGGGAACTCGGCCTTCTTTTCACAAGGAACGGGATATCCTACGGGCTGCTCACGACATCGAAAAACAAGATATCGACCCCATGCGGGAAATTCCGGGGTGTTCTCAAAAGGACGGGCCTGCTCACCTACCCCTTCAATCTGTTTAGGATGATGCTGAGGACGAAGGCAGACACGGTCATTACGTGCACGGCCCATCCTAGGATGGCACTGCCCGCACTCCTGTGCTGCAGGATTCTGGGTAGGAAACTGGTCATCGATACGGTTGACCTGCATTTCGTGGGCAGGGACAGGGGAGGCAGGTTCATATGGATAAGAAAGATAATGGAGAAGTTCGCATTCAGGCATGCCGACGGGATAATATCAATGACGCAGGCCTGCAAGGATTACCTCGAGAGCATAGGCATAAAGAACAAATATTTCATAATGCCCAACCTCATCGACGAGTGCGAGGTGCGTGACTTCGAAAAGAGGAAATCCGCCTTGAAGAAGATTTACGGGAAGGAGTGGAAAATAAAGAGAAAGGCGGTGTTCTTTTCCGCAGGCAGATGGTTCACAGAAGTCAAGGGACGGGGGAGAATAGACATCAACGCCGTGGACGATCTGCTCAACGCATTTCCGAACGTGCTGAGGCATCTCCCTGATACCAAGCTCCTGATATTCGGCATTTACGACGGCATGCTCATCAAGAGAGTGAAGGGGCTGGGCCTGGAAAAAAGCGTAATCTTCGGCAGGAAGTTCAGTTATTTCGAGGACAGGCACATAGCAGGTCTTGCGCTCGCGGACTGCTTCGTGATAACAGGAAAGAAATGCTGGAACCACGAACTGACGGACAGGTCCAAGTTCTTCGAGTACATGCTTTCGGGGAAGCCTGTGGTGTCCGCCGACTTCCCTCCCGTCAGGGAGATATTCGGAAACTCGGCCCTGTATTATGAGCCCGAGAACATAGGAAAGCTTTCGGAGCGCATCATAGACGCCCTGGAAGGGAAGAATGCGAGTGCTGACAGATACCTTATTAAGAGGTATGTCCTGCAGAGGACGGAGGACAAGTTCATGAATTGGATAAAGAGCCTGTAAACAGATCAAAAACAGAATAGGGGTACTTGCTGTCTGCAGGAAGGAACATATAATAAAATGGATGATAATAAAGAAATCATCCGGCAGAGGTGATGAGATGAGATTCACGAGGGACAGGTTCTCAGTAATAGGGAAATACGTCGCAGGGAAGACAGTCCTGGACCTGGGATGCATGCAGTATACGAAGCGGCAGGCATCCGGGCCGGGTTGGCTTCACAGGAGGATATCATCACTCGCGAAGGAGACCGTGGGCGTCGACATCGTCGGAAACAAGGCATCGGAAAAAAAATATAATATAATAAAGGCAGACGTCCAAGACCCCGGATTCGACCTGCACAGAAAATTCGACGTTGTTGTTGCAGGAGAGCTAATAGAACATGTGAGCGATCAGAAGACATTCCTCCTCAATGTGAAGAAACACCTCAGGGATGACGGCTTATTCATACTTACGACACCGAACGCAACGAGCTTGGGCATCTTCCTTAGAAGGCTGTTCAAGCTTCACGGAGGCATATCGACGGCCAGGGAGCACGTTCTCATCCATGACGATCAGACGCTCGGGCGCGTCCTTGACATTCACGGCTTCAACGTCGTCGAGTTCGTCTACTGGCAGATAGAAAGCTACGGGAAGAAGAAGTACTTCACGCCCCTTCTGAAGGTATGGCCGGACATGGCGGCCCACATCATAGCCGTCGCGAAGATGAGGTAGCGTTGAAAAAACACGATGTCCTACTGGGAGTCCTTGTCGGCGAGGAATCCGAACAGGAGTATCTGGACGCCGGAAATAAGAAAGAGCACAGCCAGCATGACGGTCGGTATCATCCTGTCGATAGTCGGCCAGCCGCTTATAAATATCTGACTCACGACGAATAGTCCCGTAAGGAATCCGATGAGCATGAAAAGCGTGCCTATGCTTCCAAAGAACTTCAGCGCTTCGAAGTCCCTGTAGACCCGCAGGATGTTTATCCATGCGTTGAACGCGTATCCCAGGGGATGCGACACGAGACGGCTTTTGCCTGATTTCCGCCTTGCAAAATAGACAGGGACCTCGGCAATCCTGAATTTCATCTTGGCCGCCCTTATTATCATTTCCTGTGTATACGTGTGCATCGATTTTATCTTCACCTTCTCCCCAACTTCTCTGGTGAACGCCCTGAATCCGGTCTGGCCGTCGGTTACCTTCATTTTGGTAATCTTGGATATGACCCTTGAAAATGCTCTGTTGCCGCATCTTTTCATCAGGGGCATGTGTTCTATGGTGCCAAGGAATCTCGAACCGAGAACGAGGTCGGCTTTCCCGTCGGTTACGGGTTTTATAAGCTTCGGTATCTCCGACGGGCTGTATTGGCCGTCTGTATCTATATGAACTATGAGGTCGGCTTTCCTTTCAAGAGCCTTACTTATGCCCGTCCTGAAACTTTCTGCCAGGCCATAGTTCGCGGGATGTGAAAAAACAATCGCGCCCGTTTTTTTGGCGATTTCTGCAGTCTTATCACTTGAGCCGTCGTCTATAACGAGTATTTCGTACTTATGCTTGGTTTTGTCCATCACGACTTTTATGTCTTTCAGTACCCCACCTATGGACTCTTCCTCATTATAAGCCGGGGCCACTATTGCTATCATTTTTCATCCCCAATGATCTATCTCGGCTGAAAATATACCTCTAATCACATTTTATAACACGCTTTATAAGTTTTCCTTCGTTGAAGCTTTCGGCATAATTATTGCCATCCGATGCGTGGATCTCCGTTGTGCTGTAAAAACTTGACGTGGGCACATAAGCTGCGCTAAGCCATGTGGGGATGCGAAGCTCACAGAACTTAATATTCCCAGGTTTTTCGAAACGGTCCGTTACCTCTACTTTATCGTCGAAGAGTTCAAAGGTTCGGGTAAACCTTATTTTCGTATCCTTTGCATGCAGAATCATCTTCTTCCTCAGAAATCCCTTCAGGGTCGGCGCAGCCGCATCAAATCTTCCAAGGGTTGTGAGGAATGTCCTCAGCATGATGTTTCTCCCGGGTGTCAGTGTCTGCCTCGAATATAGTTTCTTAAAAGTACCTTTCACTATTATTTTTCTTTCTCCAATACTGTAGTCGGAAGAATTATTCCATTGGGTAACCATAATCTTTCCCTTGGAGACACCTACCAAACCGGAATCCTCATATATACACCTGCCTTTGCTGAATACCTTGAAAACGCCACCTTTTCTCATGTTCACTATAAATCTGTATTTTTTGTCATAGACATGTATCCCTGAGTCAGGGAAGGTCTTGACATGCTCAAGACTCTGGAAAACCGGCAGCCTCTGTCTGTATTCAAGGAATGCCTGCAGATATGACTGGTTGTAGACGAATGCATACCTGTCATCCATCATTGAGGGGTTGAGCCGTGTCTTTATGTCCTTGGCCAGCCTGTCGGCAATGATCTTTGCATCAGGGTTCCCTGAAATAATCTCAATTCCATGGGGAAGGAAGAACTCCGTGTTTCTGGAACCCACACTTCCTCCCAAAGACCCGTCAGGATTTATCATATATTTGAGAAACTCCAGCGATTTGATTGCAAGAGAGAGCGCATTTTTGCTTCTACTTTCTTTGTAGTACTTGCCAAGGAAGTCCAGAGAAACTGTCAGGTATCCTGGATCAGGCCCGCCATATTCCGGAAGCCACCCTTCCTTTGACTGTATCGATTTGAGGAATTTTACCTTGTCTTCCGCACCCGCTCTGAACCTCTTTTCACCTGTCAGCATGTAAATGTTATACAGAGCCGCCGCCGCACCGGATTCCTGATTACTGACTTCCGTATCATGCCTCAGAAGGAACCTGCCCGATTTTCTGAGCATATCCATGTATTCATCTGTTTTAACAAATTTCGGGCCCAAAACCTTAATGGATTCAGACGAAGCATACGCAGAGAAAGTCGTTGCACAGAAACTTCTCTCGTTGGGATACCATTCATTGAAGGAACCATCCGAATTCTGTATATGTTTCAGGAAATTGAGCGCGGCCAGCGAAAATTTAAGCATGACGTCATTTCTGTAGAGATGATTCCCCGGAAACCGGTTCTTGTACAACAGCGCGAATGTCAGGAGTGGCTCCTGCAGTCTTGCACTGGGGAAATCGCTGGTCTTATAGAACCAGTAGGCCTTGTCAAAACATCCGTAGGTAGGCGAGCACATGTTTCTGTCAAGCGATGATATCATTCTCGGAACAATTGATAAGGCTATATCAGCATAATCCTTCCTTCCGCTTAACATGCCACCACATTTAACTATTCAATGTACATACTTTAACTTTCTTTTGGTTTCATCCCGATACCCAAAAGTGATAAAAAGAATGACGAAGGCAGGTATTTTGTTACTACAGCCTCGTATTCCCCTGACATAAGGCTTTCCAGCTTTCTCCCCGAATAATAAATCTTATCCGGCTCATCCTGGAACGGGCTGTGAATCCTGAAAATGGAATACTTGGAAGGCACAAAGATTGCAAGCTTGTCAGAAACCCTCCCGAACTCCTTAAGTATTTCGAGGAATTCCTTTCTGGAGAAGTGTTCCATCACGCCCTGGTTGTAAACTATGCCAATACTTCTTTTTTTGAACGGCAGATGCCTTATGTCGCACAATGCGAGCATCCTGCACTTATTTTTAGCATGCCTGATTATCGTTTTCGAATTGTCAACACCTATGCCATTGGGTATGTGCGACAGTATCTCACCGGTTCCGCATCCGGTCTCCAGTACAAGTTCATCCGGGGTCGCAATCTTCTTCACGATTCTTGAAAAAATCCTTGAAAAATACACCCTTCTCAGAGTTTCAATGAGCCCCTTCTTGATTGATTTCGATGTCCAGTAATTCTCCCATTCATCTCCCATTAGCACACACCATGCTGAATGATAATTAATAAATAAGGTTTTTATTATCAAAGAACACGATAAAATAGGTGATTCGAGTGAAAGTCATGGTCCTTAACCCCCCGAGTAAGGTAACTAAGAACGTTGTCAGGGACCTTTTCTACGGCTGCTGGTGCAAGGGCAAGAGGATAGCTTCTGCCAAATTCCCCCCTTCAACGCTGATATACGTGGTTGCTGTCCTGAAGAAGGAGGGTCATGACGTGACACTCCTTGATTCTCAGGCGCTGGATATGGACCTTGATGAAGTAAAGAAAGAGGTTGAGCACGAAAGGCCGCGCGTTATAATAATACCGACGTCCACCATGAGCTTCATCGAGGATGTCCATACCCTGAAGGAGCTCAAGAAGCTGAGTGACTGCAAGACCATGGCATTCGGTTCGCAGGTGACGTTCTTCCCCGATAGCAGCCTCAAGGAGGAGGGTCTTGACTACGCCGTCATGAGAGAACCCGAGTACATAATAAGGGATTTCATAAACAGGCTGGAACGCGGAAAAGGTTATGAAAGGGTAAAGGGCCTAGCCTTTAGGAAAGGCGAAAAGGTCATCGTAAATCCTCCGTACCCCTTCATCGAGAATCTCGATGACCTACCTTTCCCGGACAGGCAATGCATAATAAACTTCTCATATTTCAACCCCCTTGTTAAGAAGCTCCCTTGGACAACGGCCATAACGAGCAGGGGATGCCCGGGAAGATGCAACTTCTGCACGTCACCTGCTTTTTACGGGAAAACACTCAGAGCCAGAAGTCCCGAGAACGTTGCAGATGAAATGGAGGAGATAGCAAGGCTCGGGTACAAAGAGATTTTTTTCAGGGACGAGACATTCACGGCAAACCCGGAAAGAGTCAGAAAGATATGCAGGCTGATAAAGGAAAGAGGGATTGAAATATTATGGATATGCAGCGCAAGGATAGGTACTGTAGACAAGGAGCTCATGAAGACCATGAAGGATGCCGGCTGCCACATGCTCAGATTCGGCGTTGAGTCGGGCGTGCAGAAAATACTGGACAACATAAACAAGGGCATAAAGGCAGAGATGACGAGGAAGACGTTCAAGTGGGCAAATGAGATTGGTATGGAAACCCATGCCCATGTCATGCTCGGCTGCGTGGGTGAGACGCATGAAACCGTGGAGAAAACCATACAGTTCGTGAAGGACATCAGGCCCACGACCGTTACGTTCGGCGCCTATACCCCCTACCCCGGGACAGAGATATTCGAGTATGTCAAAAAGAGGGCACCCGAGATTGGCAGCGGAAGTTCACACGACCTTTCAAAACTCCATTCCGTAGGTTTTTACAACCATCTTTTCTGCGACCTGAGCGACGAAGAGGTAGGCAAATTGGTCAAGAAGGCCTACAAAAAGTTCTACATGAGACCTTCATATATTCTCTCCAGGTTATGGAAGATAAGGTCACGGGACGAATTCAGAATGGTCATATCAGCAGGCATAGAAGTGACATCCTTTTCACTCGGAAGTGAATGAGATGAAACTGCAGAGCTTGATCGCAATTCTCGTCACAATCATCATATTCGCTCTGATATTCCAGAGAATCAGCATCGAAAGCCTGGCGTCATACATAGGAAGTATGGACATCGTTTTTCTGGGCGCGTATCTGCTGTTTTTCGTTCCAATAATATTCTTTGGAGCTCTGAGATGGAAAGTCATTATATCGGGTGATTCTGCAATCGGCATGAAGGAGGCGCTAAATTCAGTGCTTCTTGCAACGAGCATGAACATCATCACGCCTTCCAGGCTCGGGGATTTTTCCAAGGCCCACTACATGAAGAAGACATGCAAAGTCCCGCTGAGTAAAGGCGTAAGCCTTGTTTTTGCAGAAAAAATGACTGATATATTTTCATTATTTTTTCTTTCATTACTTGGAATATTTTTTCTTCAGGTTCAACAATTATACCCAGTGGGTTATTTGTCCCTCGCGGTAATCGTGCTTTTCTCTGTTTTCGTCATATTTTTGAACCGGACCGGGGGGTTGTTCTCCTTTCTTGCCAAAAGCCGGAGATTGGGCAAGATCGTTTCAACATCTTTTGACTCTCTGACGAAGCTCAGAGGAGATCGCAAGCTGCTGGCGAAAATAATATTATTGACAATGGTAATATGGGTCTTAAACATCACTCAGATATGTTTCATCTTTCTTGCATTCAGCCTGAATGTGCCAATACTGGCCATATTCGGCCTCATGCCGATAGCCTTGGTAATAGGCATGATTCCCGTGACAATAGCGGGGATGGGAACCAGAGATTCGGCAATAATAATGCTTTTTTCAGGCTTTGCCCCGAGTGCGGCAATGCTGAGCGTCAGCTTCTTCTGCACAGTCAGGTACATCATCCCGGCACTTTTCGGCCTCCCTTCCGCAAAAAAATACATAGAACTTCTTAAATAGCGTTTTTCAGGAAATCGCTTTTTATGTAAACAATGAAAAAATAATGACATGAAAAAGCCACAGATGAAAAAGCTGTACATAATCCTTTCATCGCTTCTGATTTTTTATCTTCTAGTCGCGTCTTCAAAAAGCCTAACGGGTGACGAGGCCAACCACGGCCTCGCGAGCCTCTTTTACTATAGCATGTTCGGGCACATAATGAAAGAGGGGTTATCACCCAGTTCGATTATAAACTTCGCGGCCGACTATCACGCCCATTACAAGGTATTCTCTGCCTTGTACTTTTACCCACCTCTCCAGCACATCATCACACTCCCGTTCATAATGCTCTTCGGCACTTACGCCGTCTTCGGGAAGCTCGTTGTCGTGCTCGAGGCGCTGGTGCTGCTCCTGATGCTTTTCCGGACTGCTGGACTCTTCTTCCGCGGTTCCATTTTTCCCATGCTTGCCGTACTGATGCTCGGCTTGCATCCCGTATTCGTGAGCATAGTCACGAGCCAGTACCTGGACGTTGGCATGACTGCAGCCATGATGGCCTCGGTCTACTACTTCGTGCTTTACCTGAGAAAGGAAAAGCCCCGCGACCTGTACCTTTCCGCGGCTGCCTTGGGAGTCAGCGTGCTGTTCAAGCCGATGGCTCCTCTTCTCATTGTCGCCTTCCTGGCTACGATGTTCCTTGAGAAGAAGCTGCCACTCGTGAGAAAGCATGGCCTGACGTTCCTGAAGGCCGCCGCCCTGTTCATCCTAGTCATGTCCCCGTACATACTTTTCCAAGCGTTCATCTCGTCGCAGGTCGGCTCCGAAGGATTTTTTGCTAAATGGACGTCTTCGGCTCAGACCGGAAGGCTTCTCCCTTCGCTGGAATGGGGTGTCCCTGTTTATGCATGGAACTCCCACGAGACGGAGCTGGACGTACTCTACAGCCTCACGGACTGGCAGGAGTTCACCAAGAACATAACCACATTCCTTTTTCAGGTCTACATGATACCTTTCTTTATTCTGGGATGCGCCGCCGCCTTCAGGAGAAAGCGGCAGGATGTGGGCAAGATATCGTTCCTCCTTTTTGTGGCCACGCTCTACCTCTTCACAGCAGTGGTGCATGCTATAAGCCTTAAGCATCTCGTCATGGCGCTACCCTTCATCGTGCTTCTCTGCGTATCGGGCATGGAATCCTTTTTCAGGCTCAAGCGATTCAGCAAGTTCAGGAAATTCATCCCCTACCTGGTCCTTGCTTTCATAATACTCTCGCTCGTCCAGACGGCCTTCTATCTGGACTCCCTGAAAAAGAGCCAGACCGCGGTCGACTTCATCGGGGTGGCCGGGTTCGTCGCGGGCAGGGCGCAGGCCCCCCTCTCCGTGCTCACGAGCCACGACGCAGCCCAGTGCCTGGCCTTCGCCGCGGCAGACCTTGAAAGAAATGTCTACTGCATCCACATGCCAAGGAACAGTGCCGACCTCGAGAAGGCGCTCGCGAACGACTTCTCCTTCGCGAACGAGGAGGCATGGGAGAGGTTCGGGATAAGGCACCCGGACATAGCATATGTCATAGTCCACGAGTCCAGCGTCCAGATCCCGCGCTTCGATTTCGGCTTCGATTCTTTCAATGCAAGGGTGAACCTGAAGCTGATAAAGACGTTCGGCAGCCCGCTTCCGGGTGACAGAACCTTCGTCTACGAAGTCGTTTAGCATCCTATAATCAGCGCATCTAGGACTTCTTCTTCCTGAATGACATTGCTCCGATGGCAATCGATGACGGTATGCCTATAATTATGAACGGGACGAGGGTCACGATTCTGAAGAGCACAGAGAGTCCGGCCGCGGCCATGGCGTCCACCCCGAAGAACACGAGCACGCCTGCCATTGAAAGCTCCGTAGCCACGAAGCCTCCGGGCAGCCCCGACAGCCTTCCTATGGCGACTGAAGCCCACCCCGCTATGAATGCAATCCCGTACGGGAGAGGTATGGACATCGAGGCGGCGGTCATCTGGAGGCTGTACGGCCACAGGAGCAACTGGAAGACCGTGAACGGCAGAATCCTTGCAATCAGGCGCCAGTCCCTGAAGTAGCCGGACGAATCCTCAATCATATCCCTGATTCCGTCTCTGCCAAGCCCGCTCTTCCTGCCATAATTCTTTATCCTCTCCGGGAACCTTTTCGCTAATGAAATGACGAAGGATACGAGAGACCCTCTTTTCAGGCAGCCTGCCACGAAGGCTGCGGCGGCGACGGCCAGAAGCAAGACGAGCATTGTGATGCTTCCAAATAGTTCCCCGCTGCCCATGTAGATGAGAAGAAAAGGAAGAAGAAGCGCCTGCCAGCCGAGCTCGAAAACCTGCTCGAATAATATCATGGGTGATGACTTCCTCACGGGTATGCCGGACACAGCCTTGGTCGCGAACGGCTTGGCCATCACCCCCACTTTGAGAGGGGTGAAAACTATCGCGAACTTTACGGTATGATGCACCATCATGGCACCAAGAACCGATATCTTCTCCTTGGCATATGAGAGCATCATCCTGTATCTCAGCGCGTTCGAAGTTGTGAATGCGAAGACCCCCGCCAGTGCAATCATCAGTTCAAACCACATGAAGCGTCACCTTTATGTATGTAATTTATAGCGGTATGTAAATAATATTAGCTTATGAGGGATAAAGACACGAAAGAGGACGTAATGTACATAAGCGTCTTAAACAGGAAGATAGCGCGACCGATAACAAGGGTCCTTATTAAAACCCCGGTCACACCGAATCAAATAACCATGATAGGACTTCTTTTCGCAGTACTCTCGTCATTCTTCTTCTCGTTCGGGGTATACCTTTACACGATTGCCGCCATAGTACTGCTCAAGATGAACGAGATACTTGACTATGTCGACGGATCACTCGCCAGGATGAAGTCGAAGACGAGCCTTTCAGGTGATTTTCTAGAATTCCTTGTCGACAGGATAACGTTCATACTCGTTTTTCTGGGCTTAGGCTGGGGTCTATTCGCTGCGACAGGGATTCCTATGGTATGGTTCCTGTGCTTCCTTATAATTTCGATGGAGATGTTCTATGAGACTCTCTTCTTGGGCATAAGGTATCGTTACCTGCCAAAAACAGAGGTTAGGGGAACGGTTATGAAGAGCCCGCTTCTCAGGATGTTCAACTACTATCCCCACAATGTTTATCTTCTCCTCATGATATTCGCCATCATAGATCAGATGTTCATCTTCCTTTACATAACGGCCGCATACGGTCTTGTCTTCTGCATATTTTCAACTATTTTCTTCATGAGAAAGATAAGCAGGATGTAAATTCAGTGAAAGGATGCATTTCACTTCTCACCAACGACGATGAGGTTCTTTATGTCAATGAAACAATCACCCTTCTCTTCAAGAAGATTGTATGATTTCTTGAAAACTTCACTCCCGTTTACATGAAGGTTAAATATCTTGTCCTGCACATCTTTCTGGAGCCCACTGTTTTCCAGCCAGTTCTTTACGCTCATCTGCCTTATCAAATGAGTATAGACATCAATCTTTTCAAAACCTGCATTCTCCATCAATAGAACGAGGTCTTCCTTCATGAACGTCAGCCTGTCCTCCTTCAAGCTGAAAATCTTTATGTAGTCATCCTTCACTTGCTCGTTGGGAGGGGTGCCCTCGGCCAGTATCATCTTCCCACCCTTCTTAAGAAGTCGGTGACACTCGTTCATGGCTTTCTGCGTGTCCTCTATTATGTGGTGAAATACCAGCCTGGCAGAAATCTTGTCAAATGAAGAGTTCTTAAACCCCGAACATCGTATGTCGCCCCTGACCAATTTTATCTTATAATTGCCCCCAATTTCACTTTTTTTCATCATCTCCCTTGACAAGTCAAGCCCTATCACTTTCTTGACAGTAGGTGCTATGGCCTTTGCAACCATTCCCGTGCCTGTTCCGACGTCAAGCACAACCTCATCCTTTGAGAAGTCTCCCAGTCTCATTAGTGCATCCATATAGGATTCGTCCTTTGCCCACGACAGGTTCTCATACTTCTCTGACCGGATCTTCCAGAAATTATTATTCATACACACAAGTTTGCCCTGTCTGATTTAAAAAAAGAAACTTCCCCATCCGGCTTAACGGAAAATATCCATTATTAAGTCTTTCGCCTACTAGATGAAAGTATGAAAGTAGTCATTGCCAACCCCCCGTGGCCGGGCGAGGGATACGGAGCGAGAAGCAATACCAGGTGGCCCCACAGGCGCGGCGACAAGAAGCTGGTCTTCCCAATATATCTGGCGTACACAGTCGCACTTCTGAAGAAGAATGGGTTCCAGGCAAGGGGCATTGATGCGGTCTGGAAAGAATGGGACATCGAAAAGTTCGTGGACGAGGTAAAGAAAACGAACCCGGATATCATCTTGATGGAGACTTCCACACCCTCCATAGAATTCGACATGAAGACTGCAAGGAAGCTGAGGGAGGCACTGCCCGGGATGATGATAGTTATATGCGGGCCGCATGTGACATACTTCCACAGGGAAGTGATGGATGATAACGGTTTCATCGACGTGATAATACGAGGCGAGTTCGAGTTCGCCTTCAGTGACCTGTGTATGGCTCTGAAGAACAAGAGGCCGCTTTCATCCGTAAGTGGCATAACCTACAGGGACGGGAGTAAGGTGAAGGTGAATGCAGACAGGCCTCTGCACGGGAACCTTGACGACCTTCCCTACCCGGACAGGGAGGACTTCCCCATAGAGAGGTACCAGCAGGCATTCTACTGCGGGAAGAAGACGGCCCTGCTCCTCTCTTCCAGGGGCTGCCCGTTCCAGTGCACCTACTGCCTCTGGCCCAGCACGTTAACGCACAGGAAGTACAGGATACGCGACCCGAAAAAGGTCGTGGACGAGATACAGTACCTGATAAGGGAGGAAGGCATAGACGAAGTCTTCTTCGACGATGACGAATTCATAGTCAGCAGGAAGAAGGTCACGGACTTCTGCGATGAGATGATAGCGCGCGGGGTAAACATCAGATGGCACTGCATGGGAAGGGTGGACATAGTCGACAGGGAGCTCCTGAGCCTCATGAAGAAGGCCGGATGCTACCAGATATTCTACGGCTTCGAGTCCGGCTCGGAGAAGATACTGAGGCACGTGAAGAAGGGAATAACAAAGGAACAGACGAAAAGGGCGGTGAAGCTGACCAAGGAGGCCGGCATAGTGTGCGGCGGGTCCTTCATACTCGGCACCCCGGAAGAGGATTGGGGAACGTTCAGAGAGACCACAAGGTTCGCTGCCTCCATCGGGGCTGACTGGGTGCAGTTCGCGCTCTGTGCTCCCTTCCCCGGGACACCAATGTACGAAGAAGTGAAGAATGAGGGGCTTCTCGAGGCGTCGTCATGGTCCGACTTCGACGGCACGAAGGGGCCGATCATAAGGACGAAGCACCTCACCAGGAAAGAGCTTACCGGCATAGTAAGGAAGGCCTACATAGCATATTACACCTCGCCGAACGTGATATTCACCAACATCAGGTCCATAAGGAGCTGGTCCCAGGCGAGGCGCGTGCTCAGGGGGGTTAAATCTGTGCTCTCAAGAATTTTTTACTACAGTAAATAGATTTTTATTTCTTATGAAAAGAACTTAATGATGAAGACGCTTCTCGTTTATCCAAGATTTTTCCCCTTCAGCAGCCCGCCGCTGGGGCTGGCCGGAATAGCCGCAAACATGAGAAGGGAGGGCTATGACGTTCAGCTTCTTGACGGGACTTTCAAAAAAATCGGTTCCGTCATGGAAAAGGTGCGTGATTACAGTCCGGACATAGTGGCTTTCAGCCTCATGACCCAGAATCTGAAGGACCTGAAAAACATCATAAAGGACATCAGGAATTTCGACGACCGGATAAAGATTGTTGCGGGAGGACCGCATCCGAGCGTTCTGCCCGCGGAGACCATGAAAAATTACGACATAGACATCGTTGTGCTCGGCGAAGGGGAATACACGATGATAGATATTGCCGATGCACTTGAGGTGAAATCCCTGAAGAACGTCAAAGGCCTCTATTACAGGGAAAAGGGAAAAATAAAAAGCACCGGACACCGCCCACCCATAGAGAATCTGGACGACCTCCCGTTTCCGGCAAGGGACATGCTGGAAATGGACAAATATCTCAGGGCGGCTGTGGGGAGGTCAAGCTGGACCGTCCCGAGGCCGAGCACAACTGTAACGGCAAGCAGGGGCTGTCCATACTACTGCACTTTCTGCGCGGCACATCTCATCCACGGGAGAAGAATAAGAAAGAGAAGCCCGAAAAACGTCGCTGACGAGATCGAAGAAATCGTGAACAAATACAGGCTCAGAGGAATCTGGTTCAACGACGATTCATTCACGGTCGACAAGAAATGGGTCAAAGACCTGCTAAAGGAAATAAAAGAAAGGGGCGTGAAAATAGGTTTCGGCTGCAACACGAGGGTAGATCAAGTAAACATCGAGATTCTAAGAGAGATGAAAAGAGGCGGATGCAGATTCGTCTCTTTCGGCGTCGAGAGCGGCGTGCAGGACGTGCTGAACAAGTATCTTAAGAAGGGCATACTTCTGGAACAGATAAAAAAGGCCTTCCATCTGGCATCCAAGGCAGGGATAGTGACCCAGGCGACTTTCATGGTGGGAACACCAGGAGAAACCATCTCCGACATGCGCGAAAGCCTAAGATTCGCCAGGATGATAAAGCCCGACTCGATACAGGTTTCCATAACAACGCCGCTTCCGGGCACCGAAATAACAGATATTGCAGAGAGCCTGGGAAGCATAGATATCAGGGACTGGGAAAAGATGGATTACATGTGGAATGGCGTGATAAGGACAAAGGATTTCACACCGGATTCCGTCAGGAAAATGCAGAGGAAATTCTTGCTGGATTTTTACATGAGACCCGAGTACTTCTTGACGCAGCTGGGAAGAATCCATTCCCTGCAGGACGTGATTACCAGGGCGAGG
>CAZSYZ010000025.1:0-15983 GCA_964611445.1 uncultured archaeon
AGACGACACAGAAGACATGGGATCAGTTCAAGCCCACGGACTGGTCGACCGTAAGCGAGACCGTGATATCGGATGTAGTAAATGATACCACGAACATAACGATAAACTACAGTATCAATGTGCCTATAAAGGAAGGATATGGATTGATAGAAGGAGTACAGCCTTATGATGACTTCCTGCCGATAAGGCTTTCATACTGGTTCTTGGATACTGAGACGCAGACCCATTGCTATGACCAAGGAGATTACGACATGGCCCCGGTGGAGCCTCACTGCAAGCCCATCGTTGCCTACACGGTGGGACAGATACAGACGCAGGCGAATTTCACGGTGGATATACAGCCCGACCTCCCGGCGGGGGAGTACTACATAGTCAGAAGCATAGAGATTGATCCTGACAGTGTCTGGATAGACTATGGGCAGGAGATAGTTGGTGTGATAACCGTGACCGAAGACAGCAACCATGCAAGTGCAAGCGTGAGGAGCACAGATCATATGAGTATTGAAAGTACTGAAGGATCAGAAAGCGAAGCCTCACTCCTGGTAAAAACAGATGAAACGGATGGGGTAACAGGACTGCTGACCGGGAACGCCTTCGACCCGTCCTACGTTTCCGTGGCAGTCTCGATAATAACGCTCATCGTGGTTCTCTTCGTATACAGGGATTCGAGAAGGAAGAGAAGCCCTTGGGGATACTGAGCTACTGGTTTCGGAAACGCTCTTTTCTAAGCCTTGAATAGGCGACAGCAAGAGCTGCCGACACCGGTATAATCCCAAGGAAGTACCACAAGATACCGTTTTCATCTCGGGTCTCCGGGGTAATGCAAGCCTTTGTAGAAGGGTCGCAGCCGTGGCGACATAGTTCCTTCACTAGCCAGAGCGTCCCTGTCTGGCTACAATACTGCAGCTCATTACTTGAGCATCTCATCGAACTGGGGGTACAGAGCAAAGACGTTGTCCCGTTATCTCCTCTTTCATCCCCAGCGGTTTCCCCTGTTATCGCGAAATAGGAGAAGCCTGTGGTTCTTGCCCTGTAGTGATAGTAGCCGATGTCGGCCGTCTCAAACGCCGTCTCCAGTGCGTGCCATTCATCACCGTGATATTTGTGCAGCGTGACCGTGTTTCCATCTATCAGGTTGTCGTCTATCCACTGTCTGCTTACCCTGAAGCCTATGTAGGCTTCCTCTATGTCAGAATCAGCTATGCCAGAAGAGTTTATCTCTAGGTAGCGGTAGAGATTGCCAACCGCACCTTTGGTTATGGAAGTGGGCCTTTCTGAAGTCATGCGAGCTTCCATGTCGACATTAGAGAGCATTTCCCTTACCTTTATAGTCACTTTCACACCATCAGTAAGCTCCTTGGTTGCTGGCACTTCGGGTTCTATACTGTCGAACGTGTGCTGCACTGCGGGTGGAGTATAGGACGAAGAACTGCCGGAGGATGGTCTGTCATTGCTGTCGCCGTCGTCATAGGTGCAAATCCTTGTGTCAGAACCGTTATATGTCTCATTGCAGTTGTTCGCATCGACCCATGAATCGCATGTCTGCGTATTTGAGGGTTGGCATACCCCCCAACTGCTACAAGACCAAGAAGGAGTGCAGTTGGTTTCGTTTCCGCTTTCGTTTCCAGGTATCACGTAAACCTGCTCTTCCGACCATTCACTCTTGGCCAAACCTGTATCGATAGTCTGCACTGTCCAGTATATGGTAGTTCCGGGCTCAAAGTACCTGTTAAGCAGTATCGACTTCCTTTGCATCATGTTGCCAAAGTAGCCTGCTGCTGGACCGCCTCCGCCGCCGCCTCCAGAAGATCCTCCATATACACCAGAAACAATGTCGTGGCAGCCAGAGCATGTACCTACACGAAGATTGTAGTATAAACCAAAAACAGGTGTCTCTAAATCAGAACCAAGTCCCCAAGATAAATTTAATTTATCATTAGAGAAATTATTTCTGAAATCTTCCGTTGGCGGTGATGGTGGACTTCCTGAAGAGGTAATATTATTAATATAACTTTTTATCAGAAGTCCCTCTGTATCTACACCAGATGCTAACAAATCTATATCATTATCATTGTCTATGTCTACCCATGTTGACGCTCCTTGTTGCATGTCATCCGCATGCATATCATTTGAGGAGATAAAATCAACTTCGAAGTGATTAGCGTTGTTGTTATAAACCCAATTTCGACCATGTTCCTTTCCTATACCAAACGTATCCAAATCCCCATCATTATCATAATCGCCCCATGAAATAGAGCCACGAAAATAACCTTCCAAGCCGCCCATCTCCTGCGTTTGGTTTTCGAGTAGTGTAGTTCCATTGTTAATATAAAAACGAAGGTGATCCGCAGAGAATTGTCCTATGAGCGCCAAGTCCAGATCGCCATCGTTGTCATAATCACCCAGTATCACCGAACTTCTGTCGACCCCCAAGAGATCGTTACCCCATTTTACACTTTCAAGAAATGTCGTGCCGTCATTAATGTAGATTTTTGTTATTTTACCTTCTACACCCACATCTCCAGTGAGTGCCAAGTCCAGATCGCCATCGTTGTCTATATCTCCCAAAGCTACAGAACCTTGGTATACTGAATCAATGTTCTGCTGCCAAGATTGATTTTCCTTGAGGCTTGCACCATTGTTCATATAAATTTTAGCTAGAGGCCCGCCAATACCGTATCCAATTAGTGCCAAGTCCAGATCGCCATCGTTGTCTATATCGCCAAATCTTAAAGAACATTCATTGGCAGCTTCTAAATCACCCAGCCAAGTCGAATTTTCTATGAATGAATTGCCATTGTTTATATACAGTTTGGATGTTACAGATGAACAGGGGCTTTGACCACCTCCTGATATACAACCAGCTGTTACCAAGTCTAAATCGCCATCATTGTCGACATCACCCAAGGAGACGGCGCCGTCTCTCATAGGCAGGAGATTCTGCTGCCATATATGCTTCTCTAGCATAGTTGTGCCATTATTTATGTATATTTTGGCCACATCGCCACTGGTTGATTGTCCAAAAAGAATCAAGTCTGAGTCCTCGTCGTTATCAATGTCGCCAAAAGCAAGAGCACTATAGTAAACTGGTGTCATGTTTTGAGTCCACGTTGAATTTCTTATCAATCCGACATTAGTTGTTGCATTCACATTTATACAATTGACAAAAATCAACAGTCCCGAAACAAATGCCGTTATTGCGAGATGCTTCTTCATAATATTATATTTCTTTCTCTCAAATAAAAGCCATGTTTAAACATTTTCCCAACGCCACGGTCTGTGCCAACAACACCGAAGGCGACCTCGCCTGCAACTCCACCGCCTTCTTCGTGGATTCCATCCCGCCGGTAATAAACATCACGTTCCCAGAGAATAATACTAGATACAACCTCACGTGGATAAACATAACGGGAACCACAGGCTGAAGGAACTATCATCCAGGGGCTCGGACCGCAACTACATGGTGGTGCCAAAGGGCCTGGAGCACAGCTTCAGTCCTGATGATATGAACAGGGGAAAGAAGAAGCTCAGGCTCCTCTTCTTCCTCCCGAAGGGCAGCTATGCCACCGAGCTGGTGAGGCAGCTCGAGGAAGCTTAAGATGTTCCAAGGATTCGTCTGGTAACGAGCAGCAGTAACATATTTAAACTATTGTTCCAATAATGGTACATATGGTCCAAAAATGGAACAATATGGAATTCGAGATCGTCCTTATGCTTATCAGGGGAGACAACCACGTGAGGGGCATAGCGAACGCCCTCGGGGAAGCCAACTCCAGCATCTCCAGGAAACTCGGCAGGCTTGTTTCCGAGAATGTCCTCGATTACAGGATTGAGGGAAAGAACAAGGTCTTATTCATAAAGGATAACATACAAGCGAAGAACTACGTTTTCAGCGCAGAGAAATACAAGTTCGGGAAAGTGATCAGGAAATACCCGAAACTCGGCATAATAATCGACGATGTCCTGAAAAAGTGCAGGGAAAGGCTCGTAATACTTTTTGGCAGCTATGCAAATTTCACTGCCGGGAACGCAAGCGACATAGACATCTTCGTGGAGACAGGCAGCAGGAAAGTCAAAGAAGATGTCGAGAAGGTAAACTCGAGGATCAGCGTGAAAATCGGGGCTCTGGACAGGGATTCCCTCCTCGTGAAGGAAATTATAAAGAATCACGTCATACTGAGGGGCGAAGACGTTTTCTATGAAAAAATCAAGTTTTTTGATTAGGCTGAAAAAAGAGGGGAAGCTGAAGCTTGCCGAACCTTCGGAAGAGATATGCAAATCATACATCAGGAAATCAGACGACTGCCTGCGCTCCGGGAAGATACTCCTTGAGAACAGGCTTTATGAAAATTCCGTATCTGAATGCTACTACGCCATGTACAATGCACTGACCGCGCTGCTTTTCAGGACAGGGATAAAATGCGAGAACCACTCAGGATCCATAATCCTTCTGGATACGGTATTCCGAAGAAAGGACCTGTCCGAAGACATTGCGAAATCAAAGAAGGAAAGAATAGACAAACAGTATTACGTCAGTTCCGGGTCAGGTACAAAGCTTACCCGGGAGAACGCAGTCTGGATGGCAAAAGCCGCCGAGGAATTCATGATCGAGATAAAGTTAATGATAGACGCGATGAAAAGTGAGGACAAAGGGGAAAACAGAAAAAGGCTCTCAGCAGCGTTACGCCGGAATTAACACAACGTTCCCGCGGAAAGCCCACGCTGCAACCTTAATAAGGAAAACAGCAAAAACTAATTATGGCAAGGAAGAAGGCCGCCCCTGCAAGATCGGCCATAGAGGTGATAGACGAGACTTCCGAGAAGAAAAAGAAGGCGAAGGTCAACGAATGCCCGGTCTGCGGCGCGCCCGGCGGCAGGATCAGCTGCAAGGAATGCGGCTGGAGCGTAGAGGAGCTGGGCCCGGACTATGGCATAAGGAGCGGCGACCCCGTGACGACGCTGCAGAGGGCCGAGCGCACCTTCAGGTCCGTCAAGGAGGAGCTTAAGGACCTCAGGGAGCAGAAGAACGCGCTGCTCGTGAACAACCAGAAGTTCTCGGAACTCGTGGAGAGCATGGAGATGCAGATGAAGGCCATGAGGGCCGAGGCCGGCAAGAGGTATGTTTACAGCTACGGCGGGGGAGGCTGGGGAGAATTCGGGGACATAGACGTCAAGAGCCTCCATATGAAAAAGAAACCCCTCGCCATCAGCGACATAAACAGGCAGCTGGAAGAGATCATGAAGCTGCTCAAGCGCTACAAGAAATAATTTAAATAAGGCTGGGGAATAATAATTATTGGTGCAATTATGGCTGAAGAATTACAAAATCAGAACGTGCCGCCACAGCAGAGTCCTGCCAAGCAGAGCTTCCCTCGGGTGAAGAAGGAGCACATAAGGGGGCTCGAGGAAATAGTCGACACCCTCACCGAGGATGTCGTGAAGGCGCTCGACATCAAGGAGCAGAAGAAGCAGCTCTCAGAGAAGATAAGGCTGCTGAAGCAGCAGGAGCTTCACCTCAGGGAGGTCGTTGGCGACCTCAAGACAACGAGGGACAAGCTCCAGTCAGAGCTCCAGAAGAAGGCTGAAAACATAAGCGCTCTGCAGTCGAAGATAGAGAACCTCAAGGATGACAGGGCACACCTCGCGTCCGAGAAGATCACGCTGGAGACGCAGATAAAGAACCTCGAGAACGAGAAGAAGCTCATGTCAGTCTCCCTGGAGAAGACCAACGACATGCTGACGACGCTGAGGCGCCAGATAGAGTCTTTCGATGAGGAAATAAAGAAGTAAGCCCCGGCGCTTTTTTCTTTCCCTCTTTTTGTTTTTTAAACAGGGCTGTCAAATTTACATTAGCGATTGATATGAAGAGGCTAAGTTTTACGGCCAAGACGCTCCTGGTCATATTCCTGCTTGCCTTTCTCGTGAGGTTCGTCCCCGTAGTCATCGCCGGGGTTCCGGTCGGGCTGGACTCGTACCTGCACATAGACATAGCCCTCATGATAGTGGATAATGGCGGGCTGCTCTCCACCGACCCGCTGTCGCTCATAGGGATGAAGGCCTACAGCTACCCGCCCGGCTTCCACCTGCTCCTGGCATTCTTCCTGCTCTTCCTGCCGCCCGTAGCGGGGGCCCACTTCGTGGGGGCCCTGATAGGCGCGCTGACCTGCATATTCATATTCAGGATGTCGCAGGAGATATTCGGCGACGACAGGGTCTCGCTCTTCGCCGCGCTGTTCTTCGCCACCTCGCCCATACACATATTCAGAACGGCTATGCCGATACCCGAAGGATTCGGCGTGCTCCTGTTCACGGCCTCCATGCTCTACCTGATAAAGTATCTCAAGACGAAGGACGTACGCCATCTGGCAGTCTCCCTCATAGTGCTCATAGCCTACGCGTTCTCGCACAGGGGGTGGACGCTCTACATACTTTCCGTGTTCCTACTCCTGCTGGTGTACCACTCGCACGTCTTCAGGAGGAAGCGCTACGTTTTCGGCCTCTTCGCATTCATAGCGGCCGTCTATTACGCCATCACGGAGTACTTCTCGGACCTGATATCGAGGATAAACGTCGAGGCCGTCACCGCGCTCGGGTACCTGAAATGGATGGGCGCGGCCCAGCTCTTCTTCGCGGGCGTGGGCATAGTGCTGCTCCACAGGACCAAGGACAGGCTGAGGATGTTTTTGATAGTATGGACCGTGCTCCTCCTCGGGGTGGGTTCCTTCTCGTTCAGGTTCCGCGACCCCTACGCCGCGATACCTATCTCCATGCTCGCAGGATACGCAGTGGTGAACTATCTCATGCCTCTGTGCAGGAAAGACAAGGCGAAGCTCAGGGCCGCAGTGGGAATCCTGGTGCTGTTCGTCGTGCTCCAGGCGTTCTATACGTCGCTTTTCGTGGTAGAGTACCCGACCCCAGGCGAGACAGAGGCGCTGAACTGGATAAAGGAGAACACGCCGGCGGATTCCATAGTGCTGACGTGGAAGGAGGAGGGCTACTACATTATGGGCGTCACGGAGAGGAGGGACATACTCACGTGGAAGAAGATATACCAGGGATTCTTCGAGGAGCCGCCTTCCGTGGACGAGGCCCAGGCGGCTTACATAGACATGTTCGTCATGTTCCGCTCCGCCAACAGGGACTGGATGCTGAAGCTCATGAACGGGTACGGCGTCGACTACATATACATAGACGCCAGGATGAGGTCCGAACTGGACGCCCTCAAGTACGGCCTCGTCGACCTGCTCAGCTACGACACGCACTTCGAGCCCGTCTTCGCCAACGACATGGCCGAGATTTACAGGTTCCATCCCGATCCCATGCTTCCGGAGCAGTACACGGGGAAGCTGACGGATTATATCGATTTCGATGACTACAGCCCGACCTTCGACAGCGCCATGGCTGTGTCGCTCATCCCCTACATGGAAGGGTACTGGAACGGCATTGCGTACCTTGACCACAGGGACTACAGGGCGCATTACCCCGACACAACGGAAATCGCGAAGGTGCTGCTGGAGATGTATGACAGGACCGGCAAGGAAGCCTACATGAGCAGGGCCGAGTGGCTGCTGGAATGGCTCGCCTTCGAGCAGCTCTCGGACGGCGGCTTCTTCGACCAGAAGTACGAGAGCCCGAAGAAGAGCGCAGCTGCGACGTGCCTCGTAGTCTCAGACCTCGCGGACATCTACGGGGACTACCCTGAGATCGAAGGCCCCTCCGTCGGGGAGGCGGGAGGCATGATAATGTCCTTCTACAACGGGCGGTACGTGAGGACGCTGGAGAGCATAGCCTACGAGGATTACAGGACGGACGCGACCTGCCTGCCGGCGTTCTGGAAGCTCGGCGAGAGGGAAGCCGCCGGGAAGATGCTGTCATCGGTGCTCGGCTCGCAGAAGGAAGACGGGTCGTTCCCGTACGGGGACTTCAGCGACCGGAGCACGGTGAACTCCCAGTCGGACATCCTCGCATCGCTGATCGAGTATTACGAATTGTCCGGTGACGAGTCCGTCAGGCCCGCGATCGGGAAGGGCGCCCGCTGGCTCGCGACCCAGCAGAGCAGGGAAGGGAAGTTCTGGAACTACGTGACGCCGGAGACAGGCAGGGTCGTGAAGACGGAGCAGGTGACGTATCCGAAGGCCGTGAAGATATACGCGTTCGCGGGGATGGAGTCGCAGAAGGATCTGACCATGGATTACCTGAGAAAGAACTACGACCCGGGGAGGGACGACCTGGAGGCGCTCGTCCAGATCATGAGTGATAGCCTATGAACATATGCATGATATCGCCCTATCCTCCGCAGGCAGGGGGCGTGCCCGTCCATACGGAGGGCCTCGTGAAAAGGCTGTCGAAGAAGCACAAGGTCTTCCTGATAACGTACGGCAGGCTCGGGAGGAAAAGCCGGGGGAACGTGGAGATACTCGAAGTTCCCGTAATAAACGTGAAATTCCTCCGCGGCCTCTCATTCTTCCTGGGCGCATTGTTCAGGCTCAGGTCCGTGGTGAAGAACAACAAGATAGATATAATCCATTCGCAATTCATGCACCCGCCAGGAAGCGCGGCATCGTTCTACAGGAAGCTGGGAGGGGGGAGAAAGGCCAGGTTCGTCGTGACTGCGCACGGGTCCGACCTGCTCTCCATGGCGAGCGGAAGGATGGGAAGATGGCTCGTGAGGCGCGTCGGGAACTCGTGCGACGCGCTCGTGTGCGTTTCAGGGCACCTCGCGAAGAGGGCAGAATCCATCGGGATAGGGAAGAGGAAGCTGAAGGTCATCCATAACGGCCTTGACGACCGCGGGCTCCCCAGGGAAGGGAGGGAAAGGCTGAGGGAGGCGCTCAGGCTCCCGCGGGAAAGGAAAATAGTCACGTTCGCGGGAATGCTCACGGAGGCTAAGGGCGCGGACGTGTTCCTGCTGCTCGCCGAGCACCTGCAGCACAGGAGGAGTGACCTGCTCTTCGTCCTCGTCGGCGATGGCCCGGAAATGAAATCCCTCAGGAAGTTCTCGGATAGGGCCGGGCTGGCAGGCTCGGTGATGTTCGCGGGCAGGAAGAGCCACGAAGACGCGCTGGGATACATCAGGGCCTCAGACGTGGTCGTGGTGCCGTCGAGGATAGAGGGATTCGGGATGACGGCGCTGGAGGCGGCGCGCATGCGCGTGCCCGTGGTCGCGAGCGGCGCCGGCGCGCTGCCGGAGGTCTTGTCCCCGCGTTCGGTGACGGGCAACATGCCCCACACGGTCCTGAAGGCGCTGGAGAGCAAAAAGTTCAGGGACGCGCTGGTCAGGGAGAACGAAACCCTGTCAAAGAAGTTCACGCTGGAGAGGATGTGCGATGAGACGGAAAGGATTTACGGAAGGCGCCCGTGAGCTTTTGTCGGGCCCGCACGTCTTCGTCATCGCGGGGCTCGCGTACCTGCTGGTAAGCACCGCGGCGACGTTCGACACCGGCCTCTCGGTCAACGGCCTGGAAATCTCCACCACCACTCTGACGTTCCTGGTCTTCCTGTTCGGGCTGGCCTCGTTCCACCTGGGCATAAGGACGGGGAAGCATGCCCTGAGGCTTTCGTACGCGCCCGTGCTGGCCGCGGTGTTCCTCGGGGTCGTGACCGCGTACTACGTGCTCGGGCTGAACCAGGCCGCGGCGGCCGCGTTCGCGCTGTTCTCGCTCCTGCTCTCCTACGTGCTGCTCTTCTCAAGGATGAACTGGGAGTACGTCTTCGCGGCAGGAACCCTTCTCCTGTGGCTGAGCTACGCGCTGAACGGCATACCAATGATGGACGTCCAGCTCCACGACGACCTGTTCACCCACGTCAACCCGATGTTCATGGCGGGCTTCTTCCTGATGACCTACTCGCTCGCCAGGCTGTACCCGGCGAGGAGATGCCTCTGGGTGTTCCTCATACTCTCGCTGGCGCTTTCCACGTTCAGGCTCTACATGGGCATAGCGTTCATAGCATGGGTGCTCCTGGAGCTCAACAACAGGAAGCAGGGCGTCCTGGGTTTCTCCTCGCTCCTGGCAGGCCTGGTGCTCGTGATCATGATATTCGTCTTCACGGGCTACATGCTGATGGCAGGAGGACAGGCAGCGTGGCAACTGGACCCGCTGAAGACAGCTGAATACAGGCTCGCTTTCACGATGAGCGTGTTCGACGACGTCGTGCACCTTGCATTCCCGTGGGGCTACACCTACGGCGCCTCCCTGACCATGGAGTCCACGGAGTACACGTGCAGCCTCGTCTACGGCTACGACTGCAGGATAACCTCGACGGCCTTCGGGGAGGCCATGCTGAACTTCGGCCTGATAGGCGTCTTCCTCGTGGCCTGGTGGTCGGGCGCGGTCCTCGGGAACCTGCGCAGGATAGACTACCCGCTTTACACCGTCCTGATGGCCATGCTCATAGCGACGCTGGACGTGGGCATTAATGTATTCGTGATAATAGGTTTCATATACCTGGGATGGGTTAGAGTGATAAGGGACAGCACAGAGACGCGAAATACAAAAAATAAACTAATATAATAATTATTTAAACATTTCATCCTTTTGTTTAATGTTTAAACATAACTTTATAAATCCTTCATCCAAAAAAAAACAATTGATGAAAAGCTCCTCCAGGTTCATTTCATTGTTCGCGCTGCTCTCAGTAGCCGCCTTGTTATCATCCATTTCCATATCAGCCAGCGCACAGGTAAGCCCGGTTTCCATAACACCAGAGAACAGGAACGACTACTTCCGCATCGTTTCTGCAGGTGAAGGCGTCGAGACCCGATACACGGGCCTATCCGAAGCCTGGACGCAGTACTGGGACTGCAACCCGACAGGCGAAACGCTCACTGCTGCCCAGAAGGGATTCTCGGTCTATTTCCCCCAAGGTTCCGAATACGTAAGGAACTATGAGATAGAGTACCTTTACACCGAGGAGCTCCAGCGCGATACGATAACAGGATACGAAGAATCCGTGCATGAGGTCTGCGAACCTGAGAACGAGACGCTGGAAGAGCCGTGCTATAACCTGACCACCAGGACGCCCATCTACGGCAAGGAGACCTACGAGAAAGAATACTGGTCCACGGCTGTCCCTGACACCAAGCCAGGGGAATGCAGGCTGGCAAGGGTGAAGGCAGACCTTCAGATAAAGCCGCTGGGCAACGGTTTGTGGGGCTACTCTGTCGAGCACGTTCCTATCATTTACGGCGAATCCTTCCCAGAATACGACCTCTGGGTAGAGGGAGCCACGCGCTGGCCAGTAAGCAAGCCAATAGGTAACCTGACGACGCCTTTCATAGTGAATGATACCCATGGCCTCAATGACGGCACCGGCATCCAGTTCATAGCCTGCGCCAATACCACGGCCTCGGTGTTCAACGACACGGACGGCAACTGGTCATGCGCCGACGAGAACAACGAAGGGCTTCCCACATTCTACCTCGAAGGCAACGGGACGACCACGGACACGCTGGACTCGCTCATAGCCTACTATCCTCTTGACGACGTCTACGACTCCAGCGGTCATGGATATTCATGCGTGGAAGTCGGAAATCCATTCGTCAGTGAAAGCGGGCAAATAGGCCGTGCATACGACTTCGACGGCACGGATGACAAACTTACTTGTTCGGTAATGCCTGAGCTTACCAATATTGCTGAGATAACATTGTCCTTCTGGATTTATCCCAGAAATCTAGGGAGAAATCATTTTTTAAATCTCTATGTTCAGGAAAGTGACCAAGGATTCGTTTTTCAGGGATGGGATGATGAAAACCATTTCCATTACGTGATAAGCACAGCCGGGTCATCTGGAGGAGATCTATATTTTAGTGATGGTTCCAACACTGTAGCCACGAATAACTGGTACTTTGTCGTCATGACGTGGGATGGTTCAACCTTCAACGCATATGTTAATGCTACTTTAGACTGGACTCATTCGTTAGGCGGGACGCTTGACACATTCACACCGTCAAATCCGCATTTATCAATAGGGGGCCACAGGAATGACCCCGAAGCTGACCAGAACTGCCTATTTGATGATTTCAGGGTCTACAACAGGTCTCTTTCACAAGCTGAGGTAATCGAGATGTACAACAACAGCCACCCTGACGGCTACTCATCGCTTGGTGATATGGAGTCTTACCAAGCGGCACCGCAGATAACACTCTACTCCCCGGAGAACGACAAGATTTACAACACGGCCAACATCAACCTGCTCTGGTCTTTCATTGACCCCACATACGAGGAGCCTGACTGGGCGGCGTACACCTTCAACGACGGAATCGTCAACGAGAGCCTCTTCTTCAACGACGAGAACTACACGAAGTTCAACTTCAAGACATATGACGAAACTTATCACAACACATACTGGAACAATGCACCAAAAGGCATAACTACAAATGGCGAATATTTCTGGGTCACTGACGATGCTTTTGATGAAGTCCAGAGGTTTTCCATGACCGGGGAATTCATTGATTACTTCAATCTGACTAACGGAGACTCAGGAGCACCCGTAGGCATAACAACGAACGGTACTTACCTATGGATCATGAATGCTACTGACCTTCACGTCTATGCCTATGATATGGAAGGCAACCCCATGGGTTTCAACTTCAGCACTTCTGAAAATGGCGGGCAAATAGGAATAACAAACAACGGCACGTACTTCTGGATTGTCGATTCTGAGGACAGATACGTTCACAGATACCTCATGAACGGCACTTATTCCGGCCCCGCATTCGACCTGAACGGCCAGATGGAAAACCCGTGGGGGATAACCCAGAACGGCACATATTTCTGGGTAACCGATTTCGAGGAAGGAAAGATATACAAGTACGCCATGGACGGCACGTACACGGGAAGGAGCTTCTCAACTACAGAAGAGAACAGCGTTCCGAAGGGAATAGTACAGGAAGGAAATTTCCTCTGGGTGGTAAATGACGGTCTTGATGACGGGGCAGTCTACAAGTACGCCCACGCCCCCACGTTCAGCAACGTCACCCTCCAGGCCGTCCAGGGCTGGAACAACGCCACCGTCTGTGCCAACAACACCGAAGGCGACCTCGCCTGCAACTCCACCGCCTTCTTCGTGGATTCCATAGCTCCCGTCCTCACCATAGACTTCCCAAAGAACAACACCCGCTACAACCTTACGTGGATAAACATAACAGGGACTGCCAACGACACCAACATCGACACGGTCTGGATAAACGACACCAACTTCGGCACCAACCTGGGCAACTACACGGACTGGAACTTCACCAACATTAGCATAGAGGAAGGCTCGTACTCGCTTATTGTCTATGCCAACGACACCGCGGGGAACGAGGTGAGTGCGGAGGTGCATTTCACGGTAGGATTGTATAATGTGACTTTCCATATCTATGATGGGGACACTGGCAGTAACATGAGTTATGTTACATTTACTTGCAGTGATACTGATTACCAGAACGAAAATACGGGGGCAACAACGAATCCAACTTATGAATTCGTGTCTGGAAATTATACTTGCACATTTTCAAAAAATAACTATTTTAATACAACTCAAAATTTCTATGTGACTGATGATATGATAGTTGATGTTAAGATGGCAGTAGCAGGATTTCTAAGCGGGGAAGAACACGACTGGCTGGAGTACCTCTACAACTGCTGGTCCACGGGGGACTGCCGGGACACATTGAACAGCATAGAAACAATGGTTGTCTACATCAACCAGACCACGGAGCAGATAAACGAAACGGTTAACAAGGTCTGGGACCAGTTCGAGCAGACTGATGAGGGCGTGGTTGACGAGACCCGGATAAGCATGGAGGTCAACGAATTTTCCAACATAACAATCAACTACTCTATAACCGTGCCTGTGAAGCAGGGCTACCAGTTCCTTCCGATAAGGATATTCTACTGGTTCCTGAACGAGGACAACACTTCATGTTACAGCCAAGGAAACTACACTGTAGAGATGATAGAGCCATACTGCCAGCCTCTCGTGGCCCACACCATTGGAGAGGTCAACACAGTCCTCAACTTCACCGTCGAGATGAGGCCGAGCCTTCCGGCAGGAAATTATACACTGGTGAGAAGGATAGACATAGACCCTGAAGATGTCTGGATAAACTACGGCCACGAAGCGATAGGGACGATAGAAGTGACAGAGGATTCAACTGAGGCCAGTGTCGGCCTGAAGGTTGCTGGTGCTTCGGAACCAGCCGAGTCAGATATTGAGCCTGACGGACTGACTGGAGAAGTGACTGGATTATCATTTGACAGCGGAACCATCTCGCTCATAGTTTCTGTATTTGCACTGGCGGTGATCCTAACGTACGTAATCTCAAAAAGGGAAAACAGCTAATCCTTGGAATCAGATGCTATGCACATTCTCAAGTGCGTCATCAAGCGTCGCCGGTGACTTCTTCCTCTTTATGAAGAACACAATAACGGCAGCACCGGCAACCCCAACGCATATGATTACATAAATCCATGGTATAACCACGGGTGTTATTTCTACACAGCCCTCCTTGGCATCACATTCTCCCTCGCAAAGCTGTTTTGTCACCCAGACCGTGCCCAAAGTGCCGCACTGCTGAAGCTCTTTCCCTGAACATCTCAGTTTGCCAGGTATGCAAAGAAGTGAAGGTGAAGAAGTCTCGTTATCTTCACCAGTCTCAAGAATGTCCCCGGTTATCACGAAGTATGAGAAGCCTTGTGTGATGGCCGAATAATAGTAGTGATTGTCGTCCGAGCCTGTCAGGTCCGTTTCAAGGGCTTTCCACTCATCATTATGATACCTGTGCAGGGTCACGCTGTCAGGGTCTATATTGCTGCCGTTTACCCATTCAGATGCGACGTTGAACTCTATGGTAGCACTCTCAACGTCGGAATCATCTATGCCTGAAGAGTTTATCTCAATGTATCGATAGACGTTCCCTGCCGCATCTTTCGTTATGGAAGCCGGTTTTTCTGTGGTCATACGGGCTTCGATGTCCACGTTCGTTACGGTTTCCCTTACCTTTATGGCTACACTTATACCTTCCACAAGCTCCCTGCTTGCGGGAGTGTCAGGCGTTATCTCATTGAACGTATGCTGTGCCACAGGCGGCGTATACGATGAGGTGCTACCGGAGGACGGCCTGTCGCTGCTGCCGTCGTCATAGGTGCAGCTTCTCGTGTTTGAAGCATTGTAAGTCTCATTACAACTGTTGGCATCCACCCACGAGCTGCATGTTTGGGTATCGGAGGGCTGGCATGCCCCCCACGAGCTGCATGACCATGAAGGCTCACAGGGAGTCTCTCCGTCGGGTATCACGTATACCTGTTCCGTTGACCATGCGGACTTGGCGAGCCCCGTGTCAATCGTCTGCACTGCCCAGTAGATGGTCGTTCCCGGCTCGAAGTGCCTGTTCAGCGTGATGGATTTGCGTTGCATCATGTTGCCGAAGTAGCCCGCCGTTGGATTTGAGGAGCCGCCATAGACTCCAGAGACGACGTCGTGGCAGCCGGAACAGGTTCCGACACGGAGGTTGTAGTAGAGGCCTAAAGTGGGTGTTTCTGAATCAGAACCTGAATCCCAAGATATTGCTAATGTTTCATTTCCATAGAGGTCGGTAAATCCTGTTATTGGTGGTGATGGATTGTCGTTGTTTTCTGTCAGAGAGAAATTACTCGTGTAAATAATTGTATAGAATGAACCTGAATTATCACCACTTTCAATCAAATCCAAATCTCCATCATTATCGATATCCCCCCAGATTGCAGAACTGAATCTCAGGTCTTTCAAAATGTTTCCTTCTGTAGTGTTTCTATCGAATGTTCCGTCAATGTTTGTGTAGATGTCCGTGTATGTCTCCCTTCCATTTGCAATCAAGTCTAAATAACCATTATTGTCCATATCTCCCCACACCACTGAACCATCGAGTATACCTACAAGATCGTTCGCAGGAAGATTCTCTTGACTTAAAGAGAATGTTGTAATAGTATTATCGAAGAATTTTATGTGGTCTCCAGCACTTG
>CAZSYZ010000026.1:0-15455 GCA_964611445.1 uncultured archaeon
CGATGGAAAGGTGTTCTGCGGTTCATTCGACAAGATACTTTACTGTCTTGACGCCGATACCGGACGCCTTCTGTGGAAGTTCTCGACGCAGGCGGAGATACACACGATGAACCCTCTCGCCATAAAGAACGGGATCGTGTACTTCCCTTCGTTCGACAACAACGTAAGGGCCGTGGACATCGGGACCGGGAGGCTGCTGTGGAAGTTCAGGACCGGCATATACGGGAACGCCACCTCGCCGCAGGTATACAAAGGGAGGATATACCAGCCCACCAGGGACGGGTTCATGTACTGCCTCACCCTGAACGGGAAGGTCGCATGGAAATTCGTGAACAGGGAGCACCTGGCAACGCCTTCATTCCATGAAGACAGGATGTTCTTCGGTTCCGAGGACATGAACTTCTACTGCTTCTCGCTCGACGGGAAAAAGCTGTGGTCGTACAAGACCGAGGGGCCCACGTTCATAAGTTCCGTGGTCCATGAAGGCAAGGTCATATTCCTCTCGTGGGACTGCCACGCCTATGCAGTTGACATAAAGACGGGGAGGCTTGCCTGGAAACTGAAGGTCGACGGCTCCCCCTCATTTCTTCCGCCGCCTTACGAGGCGTTCGAGGTGCGGATGAAGATACCGGAAAGCACAGTTGAGGAAGCCGGCAGGAGGACGTACGACTTCGGCATGGGCGAAGAGGAAGAGAACACGAGCACGTACAAGACGAGGATAACCTACCAGGTCAGCACACAGTATGCATCGAAAGGCAAGTACCAGGTCGACAGCAACGAGGAGGGTTTCTAGGGCTATAGGGAATCAGCCCAGAATCTTAATCCTTCTCACTATGTCGTACTTGTCGAATATTTCCGTATTGAATTCGTTCTTTCCCTCGAAGTCCATGTAAGCCTTACCAGTCTTGATTCTGCTGTTTCTCAGCTTGAAAATTCTGGTCCCGAACAACTTGAAATACGAAGCGGGTACATAACAATCAGGGTCGTTTCCGTACGCGGTCTGCTCGATGCCGTTTTTCAGAAGCTCGTCCCTCATCTCGCCATACCTGCTGCACCCGTTCAGATACACCCTGGCCTTCCTCATAGCTTCCTTATTCGGGAAAAAACATTTAAATGGATGGATCTGTTTCCGTTTTAAAACATGCGTCTCAATTTAGTGCATGGAAGGGCTGGAGACGGGTTTCGACGACTTCACAATCGATATGGGGAAGTACGAAGTCAAGCAGGTGAGGGAATGGGACAGGATGTGGAAGGTCGAGACCGGGGGAAGCATAGACTGCTGCCCCCTCATATATGATGACAAGGTATACTTCGGGTCAATGAATCACAGCATCCACTGCATCGACGCGGTGACAGGAGAGCTCATATGGAAATACAGGGCGAGGGACAGGGTCGGGGCCGCTTCCCCCATCGAAAAAAACGGCATAATCTACATTGGTTCTTACGACAGGAACATGTACGCGCTGGATGCGCTCATGGGCAGGCTCGTCTGGAAGTTCAGGACCGAGGGCATGATACATCCGACCGGTGTCATAAAGGACGGCACCCTGTACTTCGGTTCGTACGACAGGAACTTCTACGCGCTCGACGCGGCGACGGGCGCGCTGAAGTGGAAGTTCCGTACATACGGAAAGATACTCTGCGACCCTACCGTCTTCGAGAACACCATCATAATAGGCTCCTATGACAGGAACTTCTACTGTCTGGACGCCGGTACCGGGCAGCTGGTATGGAAACTGACAGCGGAGAAGGAAGTGGTCAACGCCGGCGGATTCGCGGTACTTCATGGGCATGTCTACATGTTCGCATTCGACAATATCGTCAGAAAGGTCGACGCAAGGACTGGAGCTGTAATCTGGAAGAAGAGGATCGGCCAGTACGGCTTCACGTGCGGAACGGTTATACATGAGGATATGCTTCTCGTTCCTTCCGAAGACGGCATACTCTTTGCCATGGACCTCGACGGGAACGTCCTGTGGAAGTTCTCGACCACGAAGCCGCTGGGAACCCCCGCCGTTTACAACGGGAAGATATACTTCACATGCGAGGACTTCAACTTCTATTGCATATCGATGGAGGGGAAACTCGTGTGGAAGTTCCGGACGCAGGAAATGAACTGGTGGAAGCCGTCCTTCCTGAGAGGAAACGTATATTTCGGCTCCTACGACTGCCACTTCTACTGCCTAGACGCGGAGACTGGGAGGCTTGCCTGGAAGTTCCGCACGGAAGGCTCGCCTTCCAAGTACCCGCCGCCTTACGAGCAGTTCGAAATCGAGCTCAAGATACCCGAGAGCGAGGTAAGGGAGGAAGCGAGAGAGAAGAGGTACGATTTCGGCGTGGCTGACGAGGAGGAAAGTCCGGATTTCTACAAGTCTAGAATAACCTACCAAGTCTCAACCCAGTACGCGTCAAAGGGCAAGTACCAGAAGGACTCAGACGAAGAGGAGTTTTAAATGGTGATGGATACATCAGCAACGGCATTCAGCTTAGGAGACTTCGAGATGGAGATGCAGGAGTACGAGATAGTGCAGACGAGGAAGTTCGACAGGATATGGCGCACCGGACCGGGGAGCAGCATAGCGACCGGCGTCGCCGTGCACGGCGGCAGGGTCTACTTCGGCTGCGGGGACCATTTCATTTACGCGCTCGACGCGGATACCGGGAAGCTCGCATGGAAGTTCCAAGCCGTGGGCGGGATGGCCTATTCCTCCCCTACAATAAGAAACGGCCTGTTATACTTCGGCAGCCTCGACCACATTTTTTATGCTTTGGACGTTGAAAGCGGGAAAGTCGCCTGGAAGTTCAAGACCCAGGGGCCGATAGCCTGCAGTCCCTGCACCGACAGCGAACGGGTATACTTCGGGTCGAAGGACAATTCGGTCTACGCCCTGGACCTGCATACCGGCGAGCTCTGCTGGAGGTTCGAGACGAGGGACTGGGTGGCTTCGCACCCGGTCGTTGACAAAGATAGTCTTTTCATCGGCTCTTTTGACAGGAACCTCTACTGCCTCGAGAAGAAGACAGGCAGCCTTTCCTGGAAGTTCCCGACGCAGGGGGAGGTATTCAACTGCACGCCGCTGCTCGTCCACAGGGGCACCGTCTACTTCCCCTCGTTCGACAACTTCCTGAGGGCGGCCGATGCGCGCACGGGAAGGCTGCTCTGGAAGTTCAGGGCGGGGAATTACGGCATGTCGGCGGGCACCGTCATCTACAGAGACATGCTGCTGCAGGGAAGCAGGGACGGCAACCTTTACGCGCTGACCCTGAACGGGAGACTGCTCTGGAAATTCTACAAGAATTTGGTGGTCGTTCCTGTCGCAGGCCACGGGAACAGGATATACGCCGGCGCAGAGGACCACATCCTTCACTGCCTTGACATGCATGGAAGGGAAATCTGGGGATTCCAGACGCAGGGATCTCTCATCGGGATGCCTGCATTCTGGAAAAACCGCGTATACTTCGGTTCCTGCGACTGCAACCTTTATGCCGTTGATGTCGGCACGGGGCAGGAGGCGTGGAGATTCGGCACGGAAGGGTCTCCGTCCTACATACCTCCCGCCTTCGAGTCCTTCGAGGTGAGGATGAAGGTCCGTGCCACGCCGGTCGAAGTAGAAAAGAAAAAGGCCTACGAGCTCGACTTTTCGGAGGGTGATATCCAAGAGGGCGGCTTTTACAGGGCAAGGGTCACCTACCAGATGAAGACGCAGTACGCGTCCAAGGGGAAGTACCAGGTCGACAGCGACGAGGAAGGGTTCTGAAAACCTATATAAAAGAATCTGCAACTATATTTCACATGCCGAGGTGGCGGAACCTGGTAACGCGCTAGACTGGAAAGCACCTTTTGCGCAGGCAAGCGCGCAAAACGCGCCCGAAAGTACGCTTTCGCAGGAGACATCTAGTGCCCTCTGGGCTTATGGGTTCAAATCCCATCCTCGGCGCCTTCTAATTTTTCATGCTCTCATGTCATCGGTTTTTGTCAAGAAAATCTGCGCCGTGTTTGGGCGTTATAGTTCAGTTTCAAACCCTATTCATTATGTTTATACACATTTTTCCTGTGTTCGAATCTGAGAAGATACAGCATTTCCCCGTCGATAGCGTATATGAGCCTGTAAGGTTTTACATAAAGAGTCCGCTCACCTTTCAGTAGGTGTCTTAATGGTTTGCCTACTTCTGGATTTTCCCTTATTTTTTGAAGTTGTTTCTTCAGTTTTTGCAACACGCTTTTGTCTCTTACTGTCTTCAAATCACGTTCAAATCTTCCAGTAGCGCGAATATTCTTAATTTCTGCCATGCGCTCACTTACATCTTGTCAAGCTTCCCAAGAAACTTGTCAAAGCCGTATTCCTTGTAATTCCCCCTCTCTATATCCTTCCATGCTTCTTCAACGATTCTTGCCGTCTCAAGGTCCTCAGCCGTCAAAGGGTTCTTTACTTTCTTTAGAATGAGCATGTCGTCATTCACATTCGAAACTGCAAAAACGCTTCCTTCCTTCACGTGGAGCTTCTTTCTCAGGCCTAAAGGAATCACTACCTGGCCCTTTGAACTGACCCTCGTAAGTTCCGGGATGCCTTCGCTGAAAGGATTTTTTTCGTTTTTCATATAGTAAGATTATCTTACATATTTAAATAATTATCATCCTGTTCTCCTAGCCATCCTCGGCGCTCATTTTTTTTCATTTTTTGTGGCCTCATCCGCCCCCACATAACCGTTTTTAAAAGTTATTGTCATTCTACTTGTCATGTATCTAATAGAATTGGGTGACATCCAAAAAGCCAAGTTGATCGAATCGCTGGTTGTGGGATTACAATATGGAATGGGTTCTGTATTCAGGAAATATTCAAAGGATGCGGAATCGATATGTTCTGGCCTCTTCTCGGCACTACGTGAAGAAACCAAATTTTCAGAAAGGCCGATTGTTCCAATAGATATAAATCCTGTCCAAATGGAAAAGATTTCTTATAGCTCGTATAATGCCAATTACGATGACTCAGGCATGAGATCAGTTTATGAGCACATATTCAATAAATTTTTGGAAGCGATGGAAGATAGCCCGCTGAAGGATACCGAAAAATATCGTCAACTGGTGAACATGTCGAGCAAAGACCTCAGAAACGTCTTCCATAAGAAAGATTGCTCTCTTGATTTTTATGAGATGCCAAGCCCGAAACCAAGAACGGTATTAAAAGGCGCACCTGTACTTAATGGCGGAAAAAACATCGGAGCGAACCTGAAGAACCTTTCTTTGGCAATGGTTGAATTCAAAGAGCTTTCTGATAAAGACATAATCTACAAGGTTGAAAATATTCCTTATGGAAAATCGATACATCTTGAGGACTTCCCGAGAGTGATTTTCAATCTTGTAGGATTTCCCATAATAGAATCGCTGAACTATGAAGCATGGGATAAACAGGTTCAAGAACTTAAGGAAGGAACTGCAAAATTGCCGCAGAAATCAGTTGACGAGTCCCTAAAGCGGTACATACTCAACATAAATGGGTTTCTTGATGGACTGATGAACGGTGGTGAGGGTTGCCCGAGATCGGTCGCTTATCCCGGCTGGGTAACGGATTTATCTGATGAGAGGCCTCATGATTCAAAAATAATGGATCTGGGTTTTGACTATGGAAATATCCGCGTAACAACGGAAATGTCCCTTAGCGAAAAGACCAATTTTCGTGTCTGATATTAAAAACTGCTGCTTCATTTCTTAAGTTTCATCCTCGGCGCCTTTTTATTTTTCCGGCGCCATAGTTCTTATTATGAAGGTGGCGCTCAAAGTCGGCGGTTCTGTGTTCTGTCCGGACGAAAGTCCGGATATGGGGTTCGTGGCTAAGCTTGCTCAAGTGCTGAAAGGCCTGTCCGGCAGCCACAGGTTCGTGGTGGTCGTGGGCGGCGGCAGGCTTGCCAGGAGGATGATAGCCGATGCGCGTGAGCGCGGTGAGACTTCTGACGATGCTCTTCACAATCTCGGGATAGAAGCCGCAAGGAAGAACGCAGCCGTGCTGATAAAGGCTCTTGGCGACAGCGCCTTCCGGGGGGTGCCGGAGAGCGAGGGTGAAGTCAGGAAGGCCTTCGGGAGCGGCAGGATCGTGGTCCTGGGAGGCTTCAGGCCGGGACAGACCACGGACGCGGTGACCCTGCAGTGCGCCGAGGCCGTGGGAGCGGACCTCGTGGTCATAGGAACCGACGTGAAGGGCGTCTATGACAGGGACCCGAAAAGGCACAAGGACGCCAAGTTCATATCGATGATACCGGCGTCCGGGCTGATGGACCTTGTCGAAACGGTATCCGTAGAGCCCGGTGCCAAGACCATAGTGGACCCCGTGGCGGGTGGAATCATAGTGAGGACCGGCATAAGGACGGCCGTGCTCGGCATAAGGAATCTCGAAAACCTGAAAAACGCCATAGAGGGGCGCGATTTCGAGGGGACTGTAATCGGGTAAACAATTTAAAGCTTTGGGGGAAGTAGGACTAATATTAATTGAATTGCAGCTGCGGTTGATTCTATGATAAAACTCGTGATGTTCGATTTCGACGGGGTGCTGGTTGACTCCAACCAGGCATGGGCCGACATATACGACAAGGCCGCCAAGGCCACGGGATTCGAGAAGGGCGTCGCTTACGACGACATAAAATCGCACTACGGGAAGCCCTACCTGGAGGTCCTCAGGGCAGCCTACCCGGAAATGACGGAAGACCCCGCAGCTATGGAGCGGATGTACAGCAATTTCGTGGACCTTTCCGCGTCCGACGATTTCTCGTCCTCGTTCAAGGCCATAAAGGGCCTGAAGCGCGCTCTGAGGGGCATGAAGAAGAAGTTCAAGCTCGCCGTGGGCTCGGGCAACACGAAGAGGATGCTCAACAGGTTCCTTTCCAGGTTCGGCTTGGACGAGTACTTCGACTTGGTCGTGTCGGGGGACGAGGTCAGGAGGGGCAAGCCGAATCCAGACATGCTTATAAAGGCCATGAGGCACTTCGACGTCGAGCCCAAGGAGGCGGTTTACGTAGGTGACGCGAAGTCCGACATAGTGGCAGCCAAGAAGGCGGGCATGCGCTCGGTGGCCGTGCTCACGGGGGCGCTGACAAGGGAAGAGGCCGAGATGCTCGGGCCCGATTACATAGTGGAGGACGCCACCAAGGTCCCGGAGGTGCTGTCATGTATGCATTAGCACTCGTGACGTGCCCGAACGGCAGGAACGCCGCGAAGCTGGCGAAGCTCGTTCTCGGCAAGAAGCTGGCAGCATGCGTCAACATAGTTCCGGGGGTCACCAGCCTCTACAACTGGAAGGGGAAGCTTGAAAAGGGGAAAGAGGTGCTGCTCATCATAAAGACCAGGGAAGACCTCGTGAAGAGGCTGGGGAAGATCATAAAGGACAACCACCCGTACGAGCTGAACGAGTTCATCACCATACCTGTGGGCGGCTCGAAGGAGTACCTGGACTGGGTCTCCGAAGAAGCGTCAGGCTAGAAATATTTTCCTATGTTCGGTGACTGCGCGTCGTCCCATATCTCCAGGAGCCTGCTGAATTTCGACGTGTTCGCGGCGCCAGTGACGCCCAGCTTTATCATGTCCGCCCCGAAGGCGAGCGAGAGGTCTGCAAGCCAGTCGTCGCCCGTCTCGCTGCCCATCCTGGATAGGACGAGCTTGATGCTCCTGTTCCTGGTGAAATCGTGTATCTTATGCAGCTGGGAAACCGTCGAGAGGTTTTTCGGGTCCACGGTGACCGCGTTCGTGGGCCTGTACTTGTATGCCGTCCTTATCCTCGACGGGTCCGCCATGTAAAGCTCGCCTCCCGATATCACCGTGTCGAACTCCTGGCTCAGCCTGCCGTGCGTCATGAAATCCGACTTGTTGAACGGGTCCTCTACGTAGTCTATCCTGTAATGCTCCATTATCGCGGATACAAGGCTCTTCTGTTCCTCCTTGTCGATTCTGCCCTTCACCACGCCGCCCCTGTTCCTCGTGTAGTCGTACTGCTTCCCGTCCCACAGGCCCGATGCCCCTATGTTGATGCCTATGCCCATGTTCCAGTCCCTCGCGACATTATGCACGAGGTACAGCGTCTCCGTGTCGCCGAGGTCGCTCAGCCATGCGCCCGTGGAGCTCCTGCCCCTGAGCGCGCCGTGCTCCCTGAGCTCGTGCCCTATCGCGTTCCAGGCCTCGTGGAGCGCCCTGTAGGCGTCAAGCACGTTCTTCTCGTTCTGCGGTATGAGAAGGAACTCCCTCCATGCGCTTCCCTGCACCGCGATGCCCATTATGTAAGGGAACTTGTTGGTGAGCCCGGTGAGCCTCCAGAGCTCGTTGCCGGTGGCGGCCCTAGCCGAGACGAGCGACATGGCTAGCATCAGCGCCGGGTCTATGGGACTCTTCCTGCCGTTGAGCTGCTCGAGAAGCGTGTCGAAAGACATCCAGTCCTCCTCGCTGAGCCCGGAGAAGTTGGACCTTATTGACGAAAACACCGACTTGATCTCCCTCATCCTCTCTGGCGTCGCGCCGATGACGGGAACGGATGCCCTGAAAGAGGAGGAGCGCGTCCAGAGCCTTGCGGTGAGTGCGTAAGAACCGGAGCCGTTGAGCGTGATGTACAGTTTCAGGTTTTGAATCATTATTATTTGTTATGCTTTGCTGTTTAAATGGGTTTTCAGGGCTGCGGAATCGTTCAGTAGACCCTTCTGCTGTCGATGGGTATGACCTCTTTCTCCCACTCGAGCTTTGATATCTCAAGTGGATTCGTTGTTCCCTTCGGGACCCTGACGAGAAGCGGGGCGCCCTGGGAAATCTGGAGGGCCCTGGCGGAAAGTATCCTCACCTTCTCGAAATGCGTGTATTCCTCCTTTGGCCTCATATTACCACCCAGAACGCTGAATCTAAATAATACTGTATGCACCCTTTTATAAATGTTATCCGATGTACCTCAGCTGCTCGCCTGAAGAAGGCGCCTTGGAAGCCTTGGCAAGCTCGGAGACCGCTTTCATCTGGAGCCCTTCCACCTTCTTGATGAACTTCTCCATCTCATCCACCTTCTTCTCCAGCTTGCTCATGTCGATCTTCAGTCTGAATATCTTCACTAGGATGTCAAGGGCGCTCTCCGCGGCTTTGGGATCCGTGACTATCGGGAAACCGCTCGTCTGGCCGAGAAGGCAGAGCCCGTCCATGCCCCTTTCCTTTCCGAGGCCGAGCATGAGGCCAGCGGCCCCTACTATGTAGCCCACCTTGTCCCCCGCATTGAAATCGATTCCCTGGCCGGCGTACTTCTTCATCAGCTTCTCGCTGCTGACTGCCCCGACTACCTTCTTCCCGGGTTCGAGGTCTCCTGTCGCAAGGCCGCCGACAGTGACTATCTCCTTCACGCCGTATTTCCCGATGAAGTCTAGCACCTCCTCAATCACCTCGTAATGCCCCTGGGGCGAGAGGGACTGGCAGTCGCCGACAAGGAATATCAGGTCCCTCTGGCCGGACTTGCCCTTGAAATAATGCAGCTCGTTCTTGAGGAGGCTTATCGTGCTCTTGTCGTGCAGGACCACGAAAGGGAAGAACCATTTGGAATACAATTCAGCGAACTTCTTTGCCTTCAGCTCGCTTATAAGATAGCCGACCGCGACCCTTCCTATGTTGCCGACCCCGGGGAGCCCGACCACAAGAACGGGGTTGTCCAGCTTCGGCGGCTTCTCTATGACTTTTATATTGGTCACGGAATCACTGTTAATCTTTTCACGGGCCTCTTTATATATCATAGCTTAAGCCCGAAAATCTTCACAGCGTTGTCCCTAGTCCTCCAGAGGACTTCCTCCGGCTCGACCTTCTTCAACTCGCCTATCTTCTCGGCCGAGAACTTTATGTTCCAGGGATAGTTCTTTTCAGGGTTGAAGCCGGGCTTCAGGCGCTCCTCCTGGCCCTTGGCCTTCAGGTAGCCGTAGGGGGAGAGGAAGGGTGCGTCGGTCTCGAGCGTCATCTGCTCCAGGGGCACGAGCTTCGCGAGCTTGCGGTGGGACTTGGAGAACAGCACCTGCGTCGAGAAGGAGATGTAAAAGCCCTTCTTCAGTATCTTCCCGGCAAGCTCTTTTGGACCGGAGTAACAGTGGAATATCACGGGGATGTCGAGGTCCTTCACCATGCGGAAGCACTCATCCTCCGCGTCCCAGCTGTGGATAATGAGGGGCTTCTTCATTTCGACTGCCAGTTTTATGAAGTCCGAAAATACCAACTCCTGCTGCTCCCGTTTCCGGGGATCCTTCACCCAGTGGTAGTCGAGGCCGACCTCCCCTATGCCCACGATCCTGTCGCGGTTTTTCCTTATCAGCCCGATGGTCCTGTCCGGATTGGCGTCCCCCTCGGCGGGATGGCATCCCAAGGAAGGGAAAAGCCTGGAATACTTTTCACAGAGATCCAGGGCCTTCATTCCCTCATCGTAGCGCGCCGAAGTGACTATGACGGCGTCCATGTGCTTCTGGCATTCCCTGGCTATCCTGTCGGCGCTCTCGCCGTAATCGGGAAAGCACAGGTGCGCGTGCACGTCTATCATGTAATAAGCTGGACCGACTGCGTTAAAAAACTTTGCGCACCAGACAGAAAAGAATTAAAAGGTTCATGGACAATTCTATTTCTATGAACGATTCTGGCTTTAGGATAAAATATCAATTCAATGGAACCAACCGGGAAGTGTGCAACGTGATGGATGCTATAATAAAAAGCGACATCACAGACTACGGCATAACGATGTATGCATTCATGGACGGTTTGAACAGAGTCATGTGTTTCTCCACGAATTCTGTCGAGGACCTGGAGAAGGTGAGTCTTTTCACAAGCACTGTCGCCAAGAATGAGGATTACGGGATAGGCTACGGGAAGAAGTCGGCCTAGTCTCCGGCGAGCATGTATTCAAGGGCTTCCTCTATATTCATGACCTCTTCAACCCTTAACCCGGCTTCCTTCTCTATGTCCACTTTCACGGGATAGGTCTCCGTGGTGCAGAAGTCAATCCATCCTATCTTCTCGCAGTATTCCCTCGTCCTGTAGGTCACTTCGGTCGACTGCGTCATCGGGACAAGGAAGAGCTGCGCGCCGGCCTCCCTAGAAGCCACCGCCTTCTCGACGACATTGCCCACCGGGCCTATGCTGCCGTCGTGGTTGACTGAGCCCGTTATCATCACGGATTCGTTCAGGGTCCTGTTCATGATGGCCGCTATCGTCGCCACCGTTATGGCCGCGCCCGCGGAAGGCCCTCCTATGACGGAGGCGTTCGCCTGTATTGTGTAGACGATGTCGTACTCCGTAATGTTGACGCCCGTCAGGTTTTCCGCCACCTGCGTCGCCCTTCTTATGGAGTTCTGCGTGTCGACCCAGAACAGCAGGCGGTCTATGTTGGTGAGTATCCTCCCCGAGCCTGGGAATGCCTGGACGAACATCTCCGTCGTTATCCCGTTCCCGTCGCTGTCAACCGCGGGTATCACGACCGAGGCGAACGACGACAGCCGGGAGTCGGTAAGCTCATCGTAGAAGACCGGCTTCATGTACACCGTGTTCTCTTCGGCTGATGTCGTGTTGTAAACCACGGTGACCCTGGGGCTCAGGAGGCTTCCTATCGTGATGCCGCTGAAGAGGGCTATTACGAGAAGGAGAACTATGACCACGTTGCTTTTCCATGTCTTCCTTTCACGATGAAGATGCCAGTAATCCTTCATTTTTAGCTTCCACCAGTGGGAATATTAATGACAGGGGAACGCCCCCGGTCGATGTCAACGCCCAGCGCCGGTTGATCCAGGTGTCCTTCTCCACTCTCGGATCCTGCAAGCATCGCCTACAAAGCTTAAGGATGCTCCCGTCAGGGTCTGACCTGGTTCACCATGAAAACGATCCTGCAGGGCAGAGCTTCGCAGTCGGACGCAAGGGCCGGCTCTGAACGATGAAACCTCACTCAGGCTTCGACCCCGCCATGAAGACGGTTTGCGGTTACAGGCTACGCCCGGCAGCCCGGTCTATCCCCTGTCAGAAAATATTTGTACAGAGGCTTTAAAAATGAGATTTCTGCAGTGAAAATATAAACCAACTCAGGCAAATTATATTTATGCTCGAATCGCTGATAAAGTTGAGTGAGATAGAGGAAAGACCGTGGATTCTCGCCCTGTGGGCGCTGCTGATTTCGAGCGTGGGCGTCCTCTTCAGCGTACAGCTGTCATACGTGATAAGGGTGTCTGGAACGACATTCAACCTGAGCGGGATATTCTCCGTGCTTTTCACCATAATTCCCTCGGTCTACTTCATGACGCTCTACATAAAGAAGCATGAAAGGATGGACGAGAAGGATATAGCCAGGCACTACGAGAAGGACTTCTGGGCCAGGCACGACAGGGACCTGCTGGCATTCCTTTTCTTCTTCTTCGGGCTCACCCTCTCTTATGCCTTCTGGGCCTTCATACTGCCTCCAGACACGTTCCAGATACAGACCATGAAGGTGCAGGACATCAGGGCCATGGCGGGAAACATCTTCGGCGGACCCTCCGGCGGCAGCCTGGCCGACGCCTACGCGGCAGGAGACACTTATGCGAGCTTCGTCCGCGTGTTCATTAACAACCTACAGGTCATGGGCTTCGCGTTCGTATTCTCGATACTTTTCGGCGCGGGCGCCATATTCATAGTTGTCTGGAACGCAAGCATACTGGGGGTCTACATAGGCAGGCTGTCGGAGACCGTGGCGCACATACCCATATCGACCCTGCCGTTCCTGCCGCACGGCATTCCCGAGATCGGGGGGTACCTGATAGCCGGCCTCGCCGGGGGGATGCTGTCCGCGGCCATAATAAGGGGCCACAGGAAGGAGATAGTCATGGGAATCTGCAAGGATTCAGTGAAGCTCATGGGCATGGCCCTCCTCTTCGTGTTCCTCGGGGCGCTCATAGAGACCATGGACCTCGCCGTGAGGATAATAGCCATAATCACCTTCTATGCAATCTTCATATACGTGATCACCGTGGCGGTAACCCCCATCAGGAGAAGGTAGAAACTGGCGTTATGCGTCGATAGTCAGAGGGAAACATATAAAGGGGAGTTCGGACCAATTATTAATTGGTGATCAAATGCCCTATGAAAAAATCGGAGGATGGGCCTTTATTCTGGGCGTTCTGATTGCAGTTCTGGCCGGACTCCTATCGGGTTTCCTGGACTCAACCACGGCAGGTTTCGTTACACTTGCGCTGGTGGTCCTTGGTCTGATAGTGGGTTTCCTTAACATAGGCGACAAGGAGATAAATGAGTTCCTTGTTGCGGCCATAGCCGTCGTCCTTCTGGGCACGGCCAACCTGACTGCAATCCCGTGGGTAGGAACCTACTTGGCACTCATGGTTCTTAACGTCGCGGCATTCGTTGCCCCGGCGGCACTGGTAGTAGCCCTTAAGGCCATATACAACCTAGCTTCAAAGCCATCCGCTTAAAAGCAGAAACGTGCATTGGGATAAGAGGTTTATTCTTTACTCTTATTTTTATTTTTCTAAGGGCCGTTTCGATTACGAGTGATTTTTTGAACTTTACTGACATAGTCTTGGAATAATCTGCCAAACACCCTCTCGACCCTTTCTCTGCTGTCAGGTACGTCACCGAGCTTCTTGCGGAAAGCTTTCTTGAGAGCCCAAAAACGTTCTGCGACAGGAGCATCCAATGGGGAGTTGCCAAGAAAATCATATGCATGCTTAGCCGACTCGTATGCGAGGAGATCAATCTCGTATTTGAGCCTGGCCCTATACGATATGTCACTTATGTATTTCACAGTATCATTGAGGGAATCAAAAACCTTCCATTCAACACTGTTTATCCATGACATTTGAAGTGGTTCGTGCCAAGTTTTTTAAAGCCAATTCATTTTGAACGATGCTTAAGCCACAATCTCCTGAAGAAAGGGAGTGTGAGCGTTGACAGAAGGAATCCGACTGTAGGCACGATGGCATTCAGCCACGGAAGTGGGACGTTTATCGCATCAAGATAAAGCGCTATTGCAAGATAAGTGAATGCAGATATTATCAGCTTCCTGGTACCGCTTGTCTCCCAGGCCTTGTCCCCCTCGACCCTTCTGTTCCTTTCCTCAAGGGCGCTGACCCTCTTTTCAAGCTCTTTAACCGAACTCATTTCCCCACTCTTCGTATTTTTCGAGGGATTTTGAATCGCTCGCTGGTTTAACCTTCCCGAAGGCGCTGTCGAAGTCCGAGGGAAGGATATCCCTGGTGACGAGGCTGTAGGTCTCCAGCTGCTTCGAGGTCAGGTCTTCTAGTTTCGGGTTCTTCTCCCTTATCATGGTGTTTATGGCGTCCTGGCACAGCGCCGCTATGTCCCTTCCCGAGTAGCCCCCGCTCCGCTTCACGAGGTTGTTTATGCTGACTCGGAGCTTCGCCCCCCTGAGGTGTATCTCAAAAATCTTCCTCCTCGACTCCGCGTCCGGAAGCGGCACGTATATCTTCCGCTGGAACCTGCTGAGGAGCGCGTCGTCCAGGTCCCAGGGCTTGTTCGTCGCGCCTATGAATATCACCTTCTCGTCCTTCCTGTTGCTGAACCCTTCCATTCCCTCAAGGAGCTCGCCGAGAACGCGCCTGCTGCTCTCGTTTATGTCGCCGCTCCTGCTCGGGGCCAGCGAATCGATCTCGTCCAGGAATATGAGGCTCGGCTGCATGCCGCTGGCCTTGTCGAAAAGGGACCTTATTATCTTGCTGGATTCGCCGAAGTACTTGGAGAGAAGCCCGGAAGCCTTGGCCTCGAAGAACGTGGCGTTGAGCGTGTTCGAGCTGGCCTTGGCCAGGAGGGTCTTTCCGGTTCCCGGAGGCCCGTAAAGCAGTATGGATTTGGTTATCCTCACGAAATCCGGCCTCCCGCCCACGAAAGGCATTATTATGGCCTCCCTGAGCGTGCGCTTGGCCTCGTCGAGCCCGCCTATGTCCTCCCATGTAGTGCTTGGCTTCTGGGTCACGATCATCCTGTCTATCATGTCCTCAGACCCGGCCCTGTCACGGCCCTCTGTGGTTCTTATCAGGTTCCCCACGGACTCGTACTGCCCTGCCGAATGGAAGAATTCCTCCGCGTTGTCCCTAGGCGCTATGTATGCGAGCTTCCTTGAGATCGCGCCGGCCTTGACATAATGCTCCCCGGCCTCCTTCTCGTTGCCCTTCGCTTCCGCCATGTGAGCCAGTTCGAGCTCCGCCTGGAGCTGCTGCCTAAGCATGTTCTGTCTCAGTTCGCCCATATAATAAAATTTAAGCAGAGGTTTAAAAAGCGTTAGCCTGAGCCATTAAAGGTTCAGATGACTCACGACTTCGTCAACCAGTTCAAGCGGGTATGCTCCTTCGAATCCTGCAACCCTCTCCGGTACATCGTAACCCTGCGGAGCCCATACCGCCTTCACACCTGTTCTTTTGGCAGCTTCCAGATTCTCAAGGGCATCGTCATACACTATGGCTGTGCCGGGGTCGTATCCGGT